>JBDSDZ010000164.1:0-20007 GCA_039920345.1 Croceibacterium sp. | reverse complement strand
AACTTCTCGGTCAAGGCCCGCCAGATCTCGGAAGAGAAGCAGGCTGTCGAGCAGTACGGTTCGTCGGATTCGGGCGCATCGCTCGGCGACATCCTCGGCGAAGCGCTGAAGAAGCAGTAAGCTTCTTTGGCATCAGCCGAAGCGAAAGGGCCCGTCCGCTCAACCGAGCGGACGGGCCTTTCCTACAGAGCCGCCGCGCCTTAAGGGTGGGCCATGCTCGAAGTTCACCAATTCCCCTGCCTGTCGGACAACTACGGCTACTTGCTGCACGACCCGGACAACGCCGAGACCGCCTGCATCGACACCCCCGACGCGGCCGAATACTTGCGCCAGGCCGACGCCAAGGGCTGGCGCATTACGCAGATCTGGAACACCCACTGGCATCCCGACCACGCTGGCGGGAACGAAGCCATCAAGGCCGCCACGGGATGTACGATTACCGCTCCCAAAGTCGATGCGCCCAAGATCGCGGGGGTCGATCGCATGGTCTCGGGTGGCGATACGGCTGCACTGGGCAAATGGCAGGCCACGGTCATCGACGTCGGCGGCCACACGCTCGGGCATTGCGCCTACTACCTGCCGGAAGCAGGCTTGGCGTTCGTAGGAGATTCGCTGTTTGCACTGGGTTGCGGGCGGATGTTCGAAGGCACCCCGCGGCAATTCTGGGCCAGCCTCCAGCGCTTAAAAGCCTTGCCCGCTGAAACAACGCTCTACTGCGCTCACGAATACACCCAGTCGAACGCCCGCTTCGCGCTCCATGCCGATCCGGATAACGCCGAGCTGCAGATCTACGCCCGCGATATCGACGCCCGGCGGATGCGCGGTGAGCCGACGGTACCGATGCAGCTATCCCGAGAACTGGCGACCAACCCGTTCCTGCGCGCCGACCACGAGGGCTTGCGTAACCGCTGGGGCGGCGCCGATCCTGTCGAAACCTTCGCCCGCCTGCGCTCGGCCAAGGATTCGTTCTAGACCGGGTACGGCCTGCCCTTGAGCAGCTTGGCCAGGTGCGCGGCGTTGGTCGCCACCATCTTGGCGGTCTCGCTGACTTTGCGCGGGCGGTGTTCAAGGTCCTTGAAATCGGTGTGGTGCATCGCTTCGCCGACCCAGTAGCACGCAGCCACGGCGGGGATCGTCCAGCCGGTATCGTTGAGGCTCTGGAACAGCTGCGCGCTCGACCAGTGCGCGCCGTCTTCGTTGCCCACGATCGCCGCTACCGCGACTTTGCCCGCGCTTGGCATGCGCCCTTCGGCGTCGGTGTCGTAGAGAAACGCGTCCATCCGCTCGAGCACGCACTTGGCGATCGAGCCGATCTGCCCCATCCAGATCGGCCCGCCGAAAATCAGGATGTCATGCGCTAGGATCTTTTCGAGGATCTGCGGCCACTCATCGCCATCGCCCTCGTCCGAACTGACGCCCGGGCGGACATTGAAGTCGGCGATGCGGATCGTTTCCGCCACCGTCACGTCGTGCTGCGCAAAGGCTTCGGCAAGCACGCCGATCATCGCGTCGGTCGAGCTTTTGCGCGTACCGGTCTTCACCAGCGAACAATTGATGGCGATGGCAGATACGGTCACGGGCTTCTCCTCTAGATGAGGAGAAAGCGCGTGAGATGTGGGCGACGTTCCGCCCGCAGGCGAAAAATCACAGGGTAGAGATGATCTTGTCGGCCAGCTTGCGGTCGTCGGCTTCGCTGTGCGAACCGGCAATCAGCTCGCGAGCGGCGGCCGTTGCCGCGCTGGCAACCTTGGCGCGCAATTCCTCGATCGCAGTACGTTCGGCGGTGGCGATCTTTTCCGCCGACTGCGCCTTGTGGCGTTCGATCAGGGCGGCGGCATCGGCCTTGGCCTTGTCGACAATTTCGCCCGCCTGGCGCTCGGCCCCGGCTCGCAGTGCGGCAATGTCCTGCTCAGCCTCGGCGGCCTTGCGGGCATATTCATCGCGTAAGGCCTCGGCTTCGGCGCGCAATTGTTTGGCTTCGTCGAGTTGCTTGCGGATCCCGGCAATGCGCTGGTCGAGCATCCCGGCAACGATCTGCGGCACACGCTGCCACAGCATGATCAGCAGCACGACCATCATCGCCAGCGCGACATAGCCGCCCGGAGCGATGCCGAACGCAGTTGCTTCGGCGTGCTCTTCGTGCGTCACTTCGGTGTGGGCTTGTGTCACGGCGGTCTCAGTCACGGGCCAATGCTCCGGCAACGGCAGCACGGGCCGCCCTGGCATCGACATTGGCCCCGGTCAGCTTGGCGACGATGTCGCGCGCGGCGTCGCTGGCCATGGCCTCGACCTGGGCCAGCGCGCCCTTGCGCGCTTCGTCGAGCGCGGCGGCGGCTTCGTCAGCTTTGGCGGTCAGCTTCTTGTCAGCCGCGGCAACGCGCTTTTCCGCGTCCTTGGCCCCCGCTGTCTTGGCCGCGGCGGTGACGCCCTGCGCTTCGACGTGCGCGTCGTTCATTTTCGCGCGCCAGGCTTCTTCCGACGCATCGGCCTCTGCCCGCAGGCGTTCGGCTTCGGCGAGGTCAGCGGCGATCTGCGCGTCGCGCAGGTCGACGGTCGCCTCGACCTTGGGTACGATCCCACGGCCGACAGCGAAATAGATCACGCCCAGCGTGAGCAGCAGCCAGAACCACTGTGACTGGTAGACCAGAGCAAGTTGCGCAAGTTGGGGCATATTTCGGCCTTTACACGAAATACTGTTCGGGAAGCCCGGCGATTATCGCCGGAGCAACACGATCAGCGCGCGTAGAGGATGATCATGGCCACGGTGAAGGCGATGAGGCCGAGCAATTCGGCAGCAGCAAAGCCCACGAACATCCAAATGCGCTCGCCGGCAGCAGCGCCGGGATTGCGCAGCGCGCCCTGAAGGTAGCTACCGAATACCGTACCCACGCCCGCAGACGCAGCGCCGATGCCGATCGCCGCGATGCCCGCGCCGATTACCTGTGCAGAAGCAAGATCCATTTTTAAGGTACTCCGTTAGTCTGAAACGAGAAGAAGGTGATTAGTGCAGGTTCTCTGCATCGTTGATGTAGATGGCCGTCAGCAAGGCAAAAACATAAGCCTGAATGCCGCCGATCAAGAGCTCAAGCGCGCTCATCATGACGACGAACACGAAGCACAAGGCGGCTACGAAAGTGCCCATGCCGCTGGCAGCGTTAATGCCCTGAACGATGAAGTTGCCGAAAACATCGAGCAGGATGTGGCCCGCGAACATCGCCACGAACGGTCGCAGTCCAAGGCTGAACGGACGGACCAGAAACGAGATGAATTCGATCGGGGCGATGAAAATCTTGATCGCTAGCGGCGCGCCCTTCGGCACGAAGAGCGAGAAGAAGTGCAGCCCATGCTTCCAGAACCCGACCCCCAGCACGATCAGGAAGCTGATCACCGACATCGTCCAGGTAACCGTAAACTGGCTCGTCACGGTGAATGGATGCGCGCTCGGCACGATTCCGAATGGCATCGCGCCGATCCAGTTGGCCGCGAGGATGAACACGAACACAGTGAAGACCCAAGGCAGGTACTTGCGGCCATTCGGTCCGATGCTGCCACGCGTAATATCGTCAACGAAGCCGGTCAGTACTTCAACCGCAGCCTGCCATCGGCCCGGAACCAGGCGGCGCTGCATTCCGCCCCACATGAACAGCAAGACCACTGCCAGGACTATAAACATCCACAGCGCGGAATTGGTGAACTGAAACGGGCTCGCAACCAGGTGATCGGACCCCAGGGGGGCGATCGAGAACTGGTGCATCGGGTCGATTTTGCCGGCGGCCGCCACTTGCGTTTTCCTGCTCTGTCCGGCGCTTAGCGGGCGCTGTTGGAATTGCTGCGCACGACCTGGAAACAGGCGGCAATGAATGCAAAGAACATCAGCCCGATGGTAATCCACGGGGTCGTTCCAAACACAAACCGGTCAAGACCAAAACCGACGATGATCCCGCCAAGCGGATAACCGACCATCGTCGAGGCGACCTGCATCGCCCCGCCGCGTGCATCGGCATACGGCACATTTTGCTTGGCCATGCGGTCATCTTCCGTCTTGCGCGCAGCCGCGATACGCCCTTCGAGCGAATCGAGTTGCGGGTCTTGCCCGATGGGTGCGTTTTCCGGATCGTTGGCCACGGTGGTAGCGTTCGCCTCGCGCAGGGGTTGCAAAGGAATGCGCGGCCAGGGGGCTACCCGGCCGAGACGGGCCGCCATTACGGGGGGGTTGCCGGCAAGTCAACCGGCCGCGCCGCGCGATTGGCAGCCCCACAAACGCAAACGCCGCCCGCGACCAATTCGGCAGCGAGCGGCGCGCGAATGCGGGTGTTGCAAACCGTTACGGGCAGCGCGGATCGCGGTCGGCGGCACCGTTCTTGGTTTTCCAGCTCCCGTCAGGGGCCTGGTACTTCATGCCGTTCTCAAGCCGGCCAATCAGGATGCAGCCTTGAGCAAAGGCATATTCCTGCAAGGTCGCGGGCGGACGCGCTGCCTGGGCGCGCGCGGCATAGTTTTCGCGGCGGCGATTGTTGAGGTCATCGACCAGCTTCTGAACAGTGGACGATTGATCGCCGACGGGCGCGAGGTAGCCATTCATCTTCTCGCCCACCTGACCCGCAACGCGCGCGGCCTCGTAAGCCGGATCGCGCGCTTGCGACAGCGCCGGCGCGGATACCGCGAGCGAAGCGACGAGAGCGCCGCCAAGCAGGGTCCGGGCAAAGGTGCGAATAAGGGTCATGTCAAAAAATCTCCGGGTTCGCTTCGATATTCTGGCGCACATCGTCGGCCAGACGGTAAATCACTTCCTGCTTGATGTTGATGTTGAGCTCGATGACGATTGGCTTGTCAGGTGCGTTGACTGAAACGCACCCTCCGGCCAGCGCCGAACCCAGCACCAAGATCATTCCTGCGAGCGTTCGTTTCCCCATTCGGGGCTTATGCGCGCTTGGTGCAGGCTTGGTCAAACTGGCTATTGTCATGGCACTTCCTCGCTTTCGCGGCGCTGAATAGGGGGTTCATTGGGGATGAGGTCGTTGGGGGTCACGGGTTCGGGCTGCCCTCGGCTTTCGCGCTGCAGGACATTGCCCTGCTGGTCGAGCAAGCCGACCCCGGGTGAGCGCGGATCGGCCACCGCGGCGGGATCGTAGAGCGAGCGCAAGTTGCCGAACAACGAGAAGAACTGCGCCCGGATGTTGATGTCGAAGCGGATCGGCAGGCCGGCAATCGCGCGGGTGGCGATGTTGTGCGCTGCGCCTTCGCCCTGGCTGACGCCGTCGAGGCGCAGGCGGGTGATGATTTCGCCCGACAAGTCGCCGTCGATGCCCACGCTCATCTGTGTGAAGTCGAGCGAGCGCAGCGCCGCGAACGCCATGTTCGCCATCGCGCCAAGGTTTTCGTAGGTCAGCTCGCCGATATACGAGATGTTGCCGCCCGGCGGGCGCGACAGCAGCAGGCCGTCGGTCAGGTGGCCATTACCTTCGGCATCGAACACGACCGGCACAGTGCCATCGAAAATGCCCTTGGCAACCAGGTTCTCGAGCCCGAAACGCTGGACAAACAGCGCCAAGTCGAGCCCTTCGATTTCGAGCACATAGCGCCGTTCTTCCTTGGCCCCGAAGCGAATATCCACGGGGCGCATGGTCAGCGTGCCGCCCATGAACGGCCAGGTCGCACCTTGCAACGCCAGCACTTCCCCGCCGCGCAGCTGGAACAGGACATCGCCGTCAGTCACCTCGATCCCGGGGTTAACTGACTTCACGTGTACCATTTGATTGGGCGCCGTTGTGAGGCCGAGCAGATCGCTGAACTCAACTGTGCCAGACGCCCCCTTCACCGGCCCGAATGCGGCCGCGAAATCAAGCGCATCGCTGGAGAAGCGGCCTGTGCTGGTCACGCCGCGCTCAGTCCAGTCGATTCGTCCGGTTCCGGTCACCGTGCCGCGCACGTTGGAGACCACGCCAAACGCCCGTTCGGTCAGGTTGCGCGGCTGGAAGCTGTTGTCGAACACCAGCCCCGGTACGTTGAGGTCGGCATGGCCGCGCGCATTGGCGAGATTGTGCACGATGTCCACGCGCGTCACGTCACGCCCCGTCACCGGATCGCGCAGCAGTGCCTGCGCATTGATCAGGTTGTTTTCCAGCGCCAGCGTCGCGCTTTCGGCGGTGAGCGGGTTGAAGCGCACCGGATCCTGCCGGTCCTGCAATGTGAACGCGCCGTCAGCCAGCGTCAGCCGCCCGCCCGCATAGCGCCAATTGCCGCTGGCACCGACAAGGTCGAGCGGTACGGCGTAAAGCTTGACGTCGGTGCCGTCGAAGCGGCCGGCGATGTCCTTGCCGATGTTCGCGGTCAGGTTGCTGATCGCAAAGCTGGTCGCGGTGTCCGCCGGGCCAAGCGTCACCACCAACTGCCGCGCCGATACTGCACCCGGATAGGCCAGCCCGATCGGCCCGCTACGGATTGCGATTGGGGTCTGGCCGAGGCGCCCGGCCAGCGCCACCGACGGCGCGCCTGCGGCAATCTTCAACCCGCCCGGTCCATAGCGCACAATCGGCGCGCCGCTTGCCGGGCACAGCGTCAGGCTGCGCCGATCAAGCGTCAGGTTGGCGATATGCAATTGGTCGAACTGGAAATCGGTGCACGTCGTCCACAAGGCCAGCCCGCGGGCGGAGGAATAAGTCCCGTTCACCGGCAGCAGCAGGTTCTGGGCAAAACCGCCCGGCAGTGCGCCGCTCGCCCGTGCCTGGCCGGTAAAACCGAACGACCCATCGGCCGACTGGGTCACCAACAATTGCGGTATCGCCAGCTGCGATCGTCCTGCCTGGTATTCGGCCATCGTCAGCCGCAATTGCAGCGCGCCGGTCGCCGATTGTTCCATCCGCCCGACGATTTGCGGCAGCCCGGCCCCACCGGTGGCAAAATTGCCGTTGAAGCGGGGTGTGCCGCCTTGTCCGGAGGAGATCTGCATCCGCGACAGCGACAGGAGAGTTGCCCCACTGTTTCCGCGCAGCGAAGCCTCCGGAACCACGATTGCGGCGTTACCGTCACTGCTGCGTACTTGCACTTGCGCGATAAGCCGGCTGGTCCAGCTTTCGGCCGACAGAGCGCTGCGGACCTTCTCGAGGATCGGTCCAAGCAAGGTATCGCCGGTTGCCCGCGCGGCAGCGGCGATCGAGGCATCCAGCCCGCGCCCGACACGTATGCCCTGCCCGTCAACATTGGCGTCAAATTCGATCCGTTCGAATTGCCGCCGCGCGCGCAGCGTGCCGTCCAGGTCGAGCCGGGCCGCAGCGACTTGCGGGGTGTCGAGCGCCGTGCCAGCCAGCTTGTAACGCGCCGTCAGCCCGCCATCGCGCCAGGTGAAAGTGGTGTCACCGGCCAGCGCCGCGAGCGTGCTTGCACCATAAGCGCCCTGCCCGGTGCGCAAGTTGGCATCGCCTTCGAACACCGCCAGTGCCTTGTCGGCGTGGGCAGCGAGCTGCAGGGCGGTGCCCTTTAGCGAAAGCCGCTGGCCGGGACAGGCGAGGCTGGCGAGGCGCACCGGCCCGGAAAACGCAGGCCGCTGGCTGGTCACGCCGATCCGGCCATAGAGCGTTGCGCCGTCCAGCGCACAGCCGGGCAGCGTCAACTTGGGAGCAGTCGCGGCCAGTTCGCCGGCAAAGCCATCCTGCAAGTTACCGTTGCCGACCAGTTTGAACCCGACCGGGCCGTAATCGCTTTCCAGCAGACCTCGGCCATCGACGACCCGCAGCGCCAGATTGGGCAGTTGAAAGGCCTGTTTGGGCCCGCCGAAGATCAGCGGATCGAGCGCGCCAAAACTGAGCTTGCCGCCCGTGTAGGTGCCGTAAAGGCGCGGCTTGGTCAGGCGAATTTCGCGGATGGCGGGAAGACCCAGCCGGTAACGGATGAACACCTCGGCCCGCGCAACCGTAAGGTCCGGCTTTTGGGGATTACCGATCACCAGGTTGCGCAGCACTTCGTGGGTGCCGCCAATACTCTCGATGTCATAAGTCGCCGGGATGCCGAGGCTCTTGAGCTGGCTGGCGATAACGTTGTTGGCGATCTTTTCGCGCGACACCCACAAGGCAGCCGCCGCGATGGCGACGACCAGCAGCAGCACCACCAGGACAGTCCAGCATCCGCGGCGAACGCGGCGCCTTGGCATGGGTGGCTGGTCGATATCCGCTTGCGACGCCATCGCGGCACCCTTGCGCGCAAGGCCCGGCAAAGGCAATGCGGTGCAAGCGGAAGGAATGCAATTGTCGGCCGAAGCTACTGATAGTCCCGCGAAAGATGTGCATCCGGCTGCTGGCCACCGGGCGCGGCTGCGCGCGCGGCTGCTGAATGGCGGAGCGGAAGCGCTGGCCGACTACGAAGTGCTCGAATATCTGCTGTTCGCCGCCAATGCGCGGGGCGACACCAAGCCGCTGGCGCGCGAACTGCTGAAGCGGTTCGGCTCGTTATCGGGTGTGCTGGAAGCCTCACCCGGGGCGCTCACTCAGGTCAAGGGGATCAGCGACGCCAGTGTCGGCGCGCTCAAGATCGCGGCGCTGGCTGCCCGCCGGATGGCGCGCAGCGAAGTCAGCGGCAAAACCATGCTGGGCAGTTGGCAGGCGCTGATGGACTACCTCGCGATCGACATGGCCCACCTGACGGTGGAGCGCGTGCGCGTGCTCTACGTCAACGCGCGTAACCAGCTGATCCTCGACCACCATGTCGGCGATGGTACGATCGACGAAGCCGCAATCCATCCGCGTGAAGTAATCCGCCGCGGGCTCGACATCGGAGCGACCGCGCTGATCCTGGTTCACAACCACCCAAGCGGCAATCCCGAACCGAGCCGGGCCGACATCCAGATCACCCAGCGCATCGCCGAAGCCGGCAGACTGCTTGGGATCACCGTCCACGACCATGTGATCGTGGGCCGCGAAGGGCACGTCAGCCTGCGGGCTAAAGGCCTGGTTTAAGCGTTCCGCTTACTTTCCGGTTATGCCGAAACGCTCATAGAATTGCTCGAGCGAGGGCTTGCGCTGGAGCGCCTCGCGAATATCCGCCTGGCCGCCCGCATCACCCATCTCGCGCCGGATTACCCCGCGCAGGAACAGGCTGGGCGTCTGGTCGGGATTGCTGGTCAGCGCCGCGTTTACATCGCGTAGCGCGCGCTCATAATCGCCAAGCCGGTAATAGCCCATCGCCCGGCTATCGAGCACCGATGGTGAGGAATCGCTCCGTTCGACTGCCTGGTTGCACACCTCCGCCATCCCATCCATGCCCATCTTCCAGGTCGCGCGGTAATAGCAGTTGGCGTTGAGCATCGCGGCATCGCCAGGACGCTGCTGCAACAAATCGTCCAACCGGGCGAGACCGTCTTCCGGCCTGCCAGCGAGCGCATCGAGATCGCTCAATTGCCCCGCAACTTGGCGCTGCTCCTCCGCGCTGCCGCCCTGGTCGGCAAGGTAGGTGAAAGCATCTTCGGCATTCCCCGCATAGGCCATCAGGTTCGCCACATAGGCGGCGTTCGAGAGGCCAGGTTCGAGTTCGCTGGCGGCCTGGGCATCGGCCAGCGCCTTGTCGAGGTGGCCGGTGTCGAACTGCAGTTCGGCGCGCCATTGATAGGCGTCGGCGCTGGGTTGTTCGGCAATCACCCGGTCGAAATCGGCGATGGCCCCGGCGCGATCGAAGGTCGAGGAGCGGAACCGTGCCCGGTCCATCACGCGGTTGATGTCGGTGGTGTCAGCCGCAATCAATCGCGTATAGGCTTGCTCGATCGGACGCAGGTCCGCCCGGTTGGCACCGCTGGCAAAGCGGAACCGGCGTGCCGTATTGGCCGGGGCGCGCAAGGTCATCTCGACCGAGCCGAGCCGTGCCGCCTGGGTCTTGGCCGCCGCCGCCGCATCGGGCGCGGCTTCTCCGCCCGGCCAGCCGACGCTGTCCAGCACCGTCAATTGCCGTCCGGCGAGCTCCGCATGGCGCCGCAGGCGGACATTGGCGATATCCTCGTTGATGTCGGTATGCCCGTCGAGCTTGTACGGCTCGGAAGCGTCGGGAAGCGTCAGGCTAAGCGCGGTGCGGGTCGAAAATGGGCCCGGCAGAGCGACCGGGATCGACCGCCACTGCGAACGCGAACGGTCGGGCCTGAACTGGAATGCGGTGCTGGGCAGCGAGACGCTGGAGGTGGCCAGGCCGTGGTCAAATTCCCACCCCGACGGCAACATGCCCGAGGCCTTGACCGTGGCCAGGTTCGATTGCGCATCATACGTGACCGAGCTGTCGATCAGCCAGTGATTGCCGATCGAATCGGAAACGAAACTGTCGACGAAATCCTTCAGCTGCTGCTCGGTCGCCTGCCCGGAGACTGCGCGTACCATTCCGCCCGACGGGCCGCTCAGGGTCCATTCGGCGTTGAACAGAGCAGGCAAGTCGATCCCGGCGGACTCGTCAATATGCAGCGCCAGGCTGGCATCGAACCCGTCGCGCGGCCGCTGGGTGAGTGGCAGCAGGTCAGCGCCATTGGTCCGCAGCGGCAGGCCGTAGGCAAAGTCAGGCACATCGGCGAAGACCGCCTTGCTCGACCCGGTGTTGGTCCCGTCGAGCCAGTAATCAGTGCCGTCAATAATCGCGTGCACGATGATGTGATTGAAATCCGACGGCAGGGGCAACAGCGCGGGGACCGCATCACCGCCCGCGGCTTGAACAACCAGCGGCTCGGCTTCGATATCCATCGCGCGCAGGATCGAAAGCAGCAGCAGGGTCTTGGCCTTACAGTCGCCATAGCGCTTTTGCCACGTATCGGCCGGGGTCTGCGGGATGTAGTTGCCGCCGTCCAAGCCGTTGGCAAGGTAGGACACCTGGTCCTGCACCAGTTGCAGCGCAGCCAGCGCGCGGTCGGACGGGCTGGAATGCGCCGCCTTGATCAGGTCGACCTGGTGGGCAATCGGACCGCCCGGTTCGATCAGCCCGTCGGTGGCAAACAACGGCGCCATTGTGCTCGAGACATCTTCCCAGCCCGAGAACGTCCCGGCCTGCAGCATTGGCGGCAAGCGATAACGGCTCGGCGCATCGGACGGCATGTCCGCCGGCTTGGCCAGCGGCAGCGCCAGCGACAGGGTTTCGAACCCGTCGCTGAGGACCGGTGCAGGCATGTCCCCGCTGGCATTGACCAGCTGCCATTTGACGTTCTGGTCCTGCGGCCAGGACACTATGACGCGGGCAAAGCCAACGTCGACCGGCTTGGCGACCAGCGGGACCACGGTCTGAACGCGGTTCTCCAGCGCCTGGTCGGCCTGCGACACGGTATAGGTCAGCCGCAGGATATCACCTACGCGCAGCCCGGGAACGGACAGCGTTGCGGTAAGCGCGCCGTCGATCGTGCGCCGTTCGAGCTGCGCCTCGCGCCGCAACACGTCAAACTTCGCCCCGCCGTCGAGCACGTTGATTTCCTCGCCGCCGCGAATGATCGCTACGCGGTGAATGATCAGGTCACCCTTGTCGGGCAGCCACTTGGCCTGGATCGTGCCCGCGCTCTGCAACACTTGCGGATTATCGATGCGGAAGGCGCGGTCGCTATAGGACCACAGGCGGTTGCCATCGAGACGGCGCTGTTCGTCCAGCAGAACCAGCGGCGGCCCGGATGACGCCGCCGGCAACTGCGCTACCTGAACCCAGCCCGGCGCTGGCTGGTAAAGCGGCTCTTCCCCCGCGTAGGCCGGCGAAACCCAGACCAGCGCGATGCCCGACGCCGCAGCGGCAATGTACCTCATGTTCCCCCTGTAACCGGACCTCGCCGGCTCAACCTATGGCGCGATAAGACCATAGTCCTGTTGCAGATTCAACGCGCAAGAAGGTTACAATTGGCTTGCCAGGGCAATGGAGGATGCGCCGGATCGCGGCGTCGGCTTGCCTTCCCGTGCGCCGCGCCCTAGCGGCAACGGCGTCCCGTCCTAACCGGAGTCTTGCATGGTCCCCCGCTATTCCCGTCCCGTGATGAGCATGATCTGGGAGCCGGAGGCGAAGTACCGCATCTGGTTCGAAATCGAAGCACACGCGACCGAGAAGCTGGGCGAACTGGGCGTGGTCCCGCCGAGCGCGGCGCAGGCCCTGTGGGACTGGTGGAAGACCGACCCCATAATCGATGTCGACGCCATCGACGCGATCGAAGCGGTCACCAAGCATGACGTGATCGCTTTCCTCACCTGGGTGGCGGACAACGTCGGCGAACAGGCGCGCTTCATGCACCAGGGCATGACCAGTTCCGACGTCCTCGACACCACGCTGGCGGTGCAACTGGCGCGCGCGGCAGACATCCTGCTGGAAGACCTCGACCTGCTGCTGGCCGCGCTGAAGCGCCGGGCGGAGGAGCACAAGTACACCCCCACCATCGGCCGCAGCCATGGTATCCACGCCGAGCCGGTGACTTTCGGCCTGAAGCTGGCGCAGGCCTATGCCGAGTTTGCCCGCTGCCGCACCCGGCTGGAGGCCGCGCGGGCCGAAATAGCCACCTGCGCGGTCAGCGGCGCGGTTGGCACGTTCGCCAATATCGCGCCCGAAGTGGAAGAATATGTCGCCGAACGGCTTGGCCTCGCGCCCGAGCCGATTTCGACGCAAGTTATCCCGCGCGACCGGCACGCGATGTTTTTCGCCGTGCTTGGCGTTATCGCCAGTTCGGTCGAGCGGCTGGCGATCGAAGTGCGCCACCTGCAGCGGACCGAAGTGCTGGAGGCGGAGGAGTATTTCTCGCCCGGGCAAAAGGGCTCGAGCGCGATGCCGCACAAACGCAACCCGATCCTGACCGAAAACCTGACCGGCCTCGCCCGCGTCGTGCGCGGCGCGGTGATGCCGGCGATGGAAAACGTGGCCCTATGGCACGAGCGGGACATCTCGCACTCCTCGGTCGAACGCTTCATTGGCCCCGACGCCACCATCACGCTGGACTTCGCGCTCGCGCGGCTCACCAGCGTGGTCGACAAGCTGCTGGTCTATCCTGCCCGAATGCAGGCCAACCTCGACCGGATGGGCGGGCTGGTCCACTCGCAGCGCGTGCTGTTGGCGCTGACCCAGGCCGGGGTCAGCCGCGAAGACGCGTACCGGCTGGTCCAGCGCAATGCGATGAAGGTGTGGGAAAGTGACGGCAAGCTGTCGCTGCTCGAACTGCTCGAGGGCGATCCCGAGGTCAATGCCGCCCTGCCTAACGCCGAACTGGAGACGCTGTTCGACCTCGAATACCACTTCAAGCAGGTCGACCGGATCTTTACGCGGGTGTTCGGCTGAGCGACGCGCTTCACTTCCTCAGCGCTTGCCCCTAGCATCGCCCGGCAAATTAAGGAGACAACCCGATGCAAATCGTCCGAACGATCGTCTGGGTACTGCTGCTGGTCGCGCTGGTCATCTTCTCGATGGCAAATTGGGACCCGAGCGTCACAGTACGCATCTGGCAGAACCTGGTGGTCGAAACCAAGCTCCCGGCGGTTGTGGTGATCTCGTTCCTGATCGGCCTGGTGCCGATGTGGCTGATTTACCGCGCCTCGCGATGGAATGCCGACCGGCGCATCAGCGCGCTGGAGAACGCCGCGCGCAATGCAGCCATGGCAGCGCCACCACCAGCCCCGGTTGCAGAAGTGCCGGTCGCGGTCAGCGAGCCGGCACCCGAGCCAGTCGTTGTCGCCGAACCCGCCCCGATTGCAGAGGCGATCCCGGACGAGAGCAAGCCCCCGCTTACGTGACCAATCCGGTCTATCTTGCCCTCGACACGCCAACGCTCGATGGCGCGCGGGCCTTGGCGGAGAAGGTCAAGGCGCACGTCGGGGGCCTCAAGCTGGGGCTCGAATTCTTCTGCGCGCACGGCCACCACGGCGTGCACGAGATCGCCCATGTGGGCCTGCCGATCTTCCTCGACCTCAAGCTGCACGACATTCCCAACACCGTGGCGGGCGCGATGCAGGCGATCCATGTGCTCGAGCCGGAAATCGTCACCATCCATGCCAGCGGCGGGCGGGCGATGATGGAAGACGCCAAGGCCGCGGCCGGTAGCAACACCAAGATCGTGGCGGTGACGATGCTGACCAGCCTCGACGATCGCGACCTGAAACGCACCGGCGTGGATGGCAGCGCGCATGACCAGGTGATGCGGCTGGCCGAACTGGCCGAAGCTGCCGGGCTCGACGGGATCGTCTGCTCGGGCCACGAAGTCGGCGCGGTTCACAAACAGTGGAAGTCCGGCTTCTTCGTCGTCCCCGGCCTGCGGCTGGCGGGCGCGGCGGTGGGTGACCAGAAGCGCGTCGTCACCCCGCGCCAGGCGCGTGACAACGGCGCCAGCGTGCTGGTTGTCGGCCGCCCGATCAGCCGCGCGGAAGACCCGGTCGCGGCGGCCCGGGCGATCGAAGCGACGCTCTGACATGGCGCTGATCCGGCCGTTCGTCCCCGCAAAGGACCTCGATGTGTCGGTCGTCTACTACCAGGCACTTGGCTTCACCCTCGGACATCGCGGCGACGATATCGCCATCCTTGATTTCGAAGGCGCTGGCATCCTGGTGCAGGCGTACTGGGTAGAGGAATGGGCGCACAACTGGATGGCGCAATTGTTTGTCAGCGATCTCGACGTCTGGTGGCCGCGCACCGCTGGCCTGAGCGAGCAGTTCGGCACACCGCCCCCCAAGCCGCCGAAAATGCAGCCGTGGGGTATCCGCGTCGGCTTCCTGACCGATCCCGCAGGCGTGTTGTGGCACGTCTCACAACCCTGACCCTTCCCACTCGCGCTTCCATTCCCTAGATCGCCGCCCATGTCTGACACCGAAATCAAGATCTGCGGGCTTTCGACGCCCGAAACGCTCGATGCCGCCGTGGCCGCACGGGCGACACATATCGGCCTGGTGCATTTTGAGCCGAGCCCGCGCCATGTGACGTTGCAGCAAGCGGCGGCGCTGCGGGCGCGCGTGCCCAGCGGGATCAAGGTCGTGCTGCTGCTGGTCAACCAGCAGCCTCAGCCGACCATCGAAGCGGTCCAGGCGGTGCGGCCCGACGTGGTCCAGTTCCACGGCTCCGAAACACCCGAATGGCTCGCGCTGCTCAAGAAAAACTCGACGCTCGAAATCTGGAAAGCTGTCGGCTTGCGCGATGCCGAGGGGCTGGCCAAAGTGCAGCGCTTCAAGGGCGCGGTCGACAAGCTGATCTATGACGCGCCGGCCAATGCCTTGCCAGGCGGTAACGGGATCGCGATCGACTGGTCGCTGCTGGCGAACTTCAAGCACGAGATTCCGTGGGGCCTCGCGGGCGGTCTGAGCCCGGACAACGTGGCCGAAGCGATCCGGATCACCGGCGCGCCGCTGGTCGATACCTCGTCGGGCGTGGAGAGCGCGCCCGGGGTCAAGGACGTGGACAAGATCGCGGCCTTTTGCCAAGCCGCGCGTTCGCTATGACCCAGCAACCCAACTCCTTCCGCAGCCAGCCAGACGAGCGGGGCCATTTCGGCGATTTCGGCGGGCGCTATGTCGCCGAAACGCTGATGCCGCTGGTCCTAGACCTGGAGCGCGAATACCGCGCGGCCAAGGCGGATCCGGCGTTCAAGGCGCAGTTCGATGACCTGCTCGAACACTATGTCGGCCGTCCCAGCCCGCTCTATTATGCCGAGCGGCTGACCGAGGCGCTGCGTGAAGGCGCACCGGAAGGCATGGGCGCGCAAGTGTGGTTCAAGCGTGACGAGCTCAATCACACCGGCGCGCACAAGATCAACAACTGCATCGGGCAGATCCTGCTCGCCATGCGCATGGGCAAGACGCGCATCATTGCGGAAACCGGCGCGGGCCAGCACGGCGTCGCCACCGCTACCGTGTGCGCGCGCTTTGGCCTGCCGTGCGTGATCTACATGGGCGCGACCGACGTTGCCCGGCAGCAGCCCAACGTGTTCCGGATGAAGCTGCTCGGCGCCGAGGTAATCCCGGTCACCAGCGGCGCGGCGACGCTGAAGGACGCGATGAACGAAGGGCTGCGCGACTGGGTCGCGAACGTCCACGACACGTTCTACATCATCGGCACCGCCGCCGGGCCGCATCCGTACCCGGAACTGGTGCGCGATTTCCAGAGCGTGATCGGGATCGAAGCACGCGCGCAGATGCTCAGCCGCATCAATCGGCTGCCCGACTTGCTGGTAGCGGCGATCGGCGGCGGTTCCAACGCGATCGGCCTGTTCCATCCGTTCCTCGACGATCCGGACGTGAAGATGCTCGGGGTCGAAGCGGCGGGCCACGGGCTCGACAAGCAGCACGCGGCGAGCCTCGCGGGCGGTTTCCCTGGCGTGCTCCATGGCAACAAGACCTACCTGCTGCAGGACGAAGACGGCCAGATTACCGAAGCGCACTCGATCAGCGCCGGGCTGGATTATCCCGGCATCGGGCCGGAACACGCCTGGCTAAAGGAAATCGGCCGCGTCGAATACACTTCGGCCACCGACGTGGAAGCGCTCGACGCGTTCCAACTCCTCTGCCGCACCGAGGGCATCATCCCTGCGCTGGAACCAAGCCACGCCATCGCCGCAGTGGCGAAAAGCGCGCGTGAAATGCCGCGGGACGCGATCATCCTCGCCAACCTGTGCGGTCGGGGGGACAAGGACATCTTCACCGTAGCCGAGGCGCTGGGAGTGGAGATGTGACGCGCGATTGGCGTGCAGCAGCCGGGCTAGCCACCCTAATTTCGGGTCTTTTCTTAGCCCGTGAATCCGTCCGACTTATGTGGGAAGACCTTGACGGAGTTGATGGCCCTGCTCCAGCACATCACCTGTATGCTTGGGCCTCGTCTCAAAATTGTTTGACTGGATTGCTCAATGACACGAGGCTCAAGTGGGCCGAGAACTGCCATTTGCATCCGAGTACGATTGAGTGCCTAGCGATAGCCTTGATCGCAATCTCACTGGCATTTTTGGTCTGGATTTGGTGGAAGCCGCTCAAGAAATGACCCGCCTCGCCTCCGCCTTCGCCAACGGCCGCGCCGCACTAAAGCCCTCTCCCCTTCAGGGGAGAGGGTTGGGAGAGGGGAATGCGTGACCCCGAACTCACGAAACGCGCGCGCGAAATGCGCACGGAGCTGACCGAGCCGGAAACGCGCCTGTGGCTGCAACTGAGGGCCAAGCGGTTCCACGACGTGAAATTTCGCCGGCAGAAAGTGATCGAGGACGATCGACACCACTATATCGTGGATTTCGCGGCGAACGATCCGAAGCTGGTGATCGAACTCGATGGCGAGACGCATTCCGGGCGCGAAGCGTACGATGCGGCGCGAACACGTTTCCTGGAGAGCCAAGGCTACACTGTCGTGCGGTTCACGAATGCAGATGTGATGACAAACATAGACGGCGTCTTGCTGCGTATCGCCGAGGTCATTTCGAGTTTGCGAGACCAGCCCCCTCTCCCAACCCTCTCCCCTGAAGGGGAGAGGGCTAAAGAGCGCCAGATCTCCCGCTCCCCTTCAGGGGAGAGGGTCGGGGAGAGAGGAACAGATTGACCCGCCTCGCCGCTGCCTTTGCCAAGGGCCGTCCCGCGCTCGTCTGCTTCATCACCGCGGGTGACGGCGACACCGCGGCCAATCTCGACGCGCTGGTCGCCGGCGGTGCGGATGTGATCGAGCTGGGGATGCCGTTCACCGATCCGATGGCCGACGGCCCGGCGATCCAGGCGGCCAACTTGCGCAGCCTCGCCAACGGCACCACCACGCGCGACATCCTCCTGATGGCCAACGAATTTCGCGAACGGCACCCGGACGTGCCGCTGGTGCTGATGGGCTATGCCAACCCGATGATCCGGCGCGGGCCCGAATGGTTCGCGGGCGAATGCAGGGGCTGCGGCGTGGACGGGGTGATCTGCGTCGACATTCCGCCCGAAGAGGATGACGCGCTCGGCCCGGCCCTGCGCGCCCAGGGCGTGGCGCTGATCCGCCTCGCCACCCCGACCACCGACGCCAAACGGCTCCCCACCGTGCTCGAAGGGTCCTCGGGCTTTGTCTATTACGTCTCGGTCGCAGGCATCACCGGCAAGCAGCAGGCGGCTACCGCCTCGGTTGCGGAGAACGTCACCCGCATCAAGCAATCGACCGACCTGCCCGTGGTCGTCGGCTTCGGTGTGCGCACGCCCGAGCAGGCCGCTGCGATCGCGCGTTCGGCCGATGGCGTGGTGGTCGGCACCGCGTTCGTCGAACTCGTCGCCCGGCACGGCACCGACGCGCCCGAACATCTCAAACACTTCACCGCCTCGCTCGCCGATGCGGTCCATTCCGTGACCAAGGAGGCCGCATGAGCTGGCTGACCCGCGTTCGTAACGCGCTCCCCTTCGCCCCCAAGCGCGAAACGCCCGACAACCTGTGGGTCAAGTGCCCGCGCTGCCACGACATGCTGTTCAGCGCCGAATACGAAGCCAACCTCTACGTCTGCCCGCGCTGCGAACATCATGGCCGGATCGGCGCAGACGCGCGGCTGGGCCAGATCTTTGACGAGGGTTACGAGCTGCTGGCCGATCCGGTCGTCACCGAAGATCCGCTCAAGTTCCGCGATTCCAAGAAGTACACCGACCGGCTGAAGCAGGCGCGCGCCGCCAACCCGCATTGCGATGCCTTCAGCGCCGCGTTCGGCACCATCGAGGGCCGCCCGGCAGTCGTGGGCGTGCAGGACTTCAACTTCATGGCCGGTTCGATGGGCATGGCAGTGGGCGAGGCGTTCTGCGCCGGGGCCGAGCGCGCGTTGCAGGAACGCTGCGGCTATGTCGTGGTCACCGCGGCGGGCGGCGCGCGGATGCAGGAGGGTATCCTCAGCCTGATGCAGATGCCCAAGGCCACGGTGATGACCCGGCGGCTGAAGGAAGCGGGCCTGCCCTACATCGTCGTGCTGGCTGATCCGACCACTGGCGGCGTCACCGCCAGCTATGCCATGCTGGGCGATATCCACATTGCCGAGCCCGACGCCCTGATCGGCTTTGCCGGTCAGCGGGTGATCCAGGAAACCATCCGCGAGCAATTGCCCGAAGGCTTCCAGCGGTCCGAATACCTGCACAAGCACGGTATGGTCGACATGGTCGTCCACCGCCGCGACCTGCGGGCAACGCTTTCCCGCCTGCTCGATTACCTGACCCCGGCGCAGGCCGCCTGACCCCCACGCCATGAAGGACTTCGCGGCGTCAGAGGATCCGGCGGTGCAGGCCCAGCTTGACCGGCTGGCGGCGTTGTCCTTGCCGCAGGGGCGGCTCGGGCTCGAGGTGATCCGCGAATTGCTCGCCCGCCTCGGCGATCCGCAAAAGCACATCGCGCCGGTGTTCCATGTCGCCGGGACCAACGGCAAGGGCTCGACCTGCGCTTACTTGCGGGCGATGCTGGAGGCCGAGGGGCTGACGGTCCACACCGCGATCAAGCCGCACCTGGTGCGCTATAACGAGCGGATTCGGATCGCGGGCGAGCTGATCTCGGACGGGGAACTGGCGGCGATCCTGCAGGAAGTGCTCGATATCGGGCTAGACCTGGGACCAAGCTTCTTCGAAGTCACCACCGCCGCCACCTTCCTCGCCTTTGCCCGCCACCCGGCCGATGCGTGCGTGATCGAAGTCGGGCTTGGTGGCCGGTTCGATGCGACCAATGTCATGGAGCGCCCCGCCGCCTGCGGTATCGCCACGCTTGGCATCGATCACGAGGCGTTCCTGCTGGTGCCCGAAGACGGTGTGCCAACCGAACCGCTGGTGCGCATCGCGTTCGAGAAAGCGGGTATCGCGCGCCCCGGTTCGCCCTTGGTGACGCAGAACTATCCCGAGGCGCTGGAGCTGGAAATCGAACGGCTGGCAGGGATCGCCGGGGCGCCGCTGCACATCCGCGGTCACGACTGGTGGGCCGAAGTTTCAGACGCGATCGAATACCGCGATCGCCACGGCGCGCTTACCCTCCCGCTCCCGGCGCTGCCCGGCAAGCACCAGGGCGATAACGCCGCGCTGGCCGTGGCCATGCTGCGCCACCAGGACCGCGTTACGGTGAGCCCCGCCGCGATGGCCGAGGGCATACGCTCCGCCC
>JBDSDZ010000163.1:0-3745 GCA_039920345.1 Croceibacterium sp. | reverse complement strand
TGCAGCGCGCCGGCACGGCCGATCCGGGCATCCGCTCGTCGGTCGGCGACACCGGCACGTTCACGGTCGACAAAGGCAACACCACCCGCACCATCCTCGCCGCCCCCGAAGGCGACGGCCAGGACGCAAGCGCGGTAATACCTACCTAAAGGCGCCCTCAAACTCCGGGCGCCGGGCATCCGCCCGGCTTGGCTTCCTCGCATAAGCTCGGGCGGCCGTTCGGCCTTGCGGTCCGCTGGTCGCGGACCGAGCCAGCACTCGACTTTCACGTGGTGGACCGATCCGGGCTGCGCCTAGTAGCCCGCAAGCGCGAACGCGCGTCGGCCGGTTAGGCCGGAAGCCTAAGGGGCCGGATGGCCCCGCCGGCGCTTGAGGCTCATCAAATAGCGCTCACCAGCAGTTTGTCGATTTTCCGCCCGTCCATATCGACGACCTCGAAGCGCCAGCCCTGTTCTTCGAACAGTTCCCCTTCGAGCGGGAGCTTGCGGAAGACTGACAGCGCGTAACCGGCGGCGGTGGCGAATTCGCGGTCTTCGGGGAATTCGATGCCGAGCCGTTCGGCCAGCGCATCGGCGGACATTGCGCCCGACACCAGCAACGAGCCGTCGGCGCGTTCGACCACCAGCGGATCGTCGCCTTCGTCCTGGTGGCTGGCAAAAGTGCCGACTATCGCCGCTAGCAGGTCGGCCGGGGTCACAATGCCTTCGAGGTGGCCGTATTCGTCATGCACCATGGCCATGCCGATGCCCGAATTCTGCAGCATCCGGAGTGCGTCCATCGCATCGAGCTGGTCGGGTACGACCACCGCCGAGTGCATCAGCGCCGCCAGCTTCATCTCGCGCCCGTCTAGCAGGCAGGACAGCACCTCGCCGACCTTGACCACGCCGAGCATCCGGTCGGGCGAGCCATCGGCCACCGGCAGCATCGAATGCGGCGATTCGGCAATTTTCTCGCGCGCGGCGTCAGCGTCGGCGTTCACATCGAGCCAGTCGAGCTCGGTCCGCGGGGTCATCAGTTCGCGCACCGGCCGGTCTGCCAGCCGCATGATGCCCGACAGCATCGCCCGTTCCTGCTCCACGATCACGCCCGAATGGGTCGCCTCGCTGAACAGCATGTGCAGTTCTTCTGCGGTCAACCGGTCGCCGTCGCCATCGCCGGCGCCGAACAATCGCATCAGCAGGCCGGAAGACGTGTCGAGCAGCCAGACGATCGGAGCGGCAACCCGCGCCACGATCGCCATCGGCCGCGACATGACCAGCGCAATCGGCACCGCCGCGCGCAGCGCCAGCTGCTTGGGCACCAGTTCGCCCACCACCAGACTGAAATAGGTCGTCAGCGCGATCACGGTCACAAAGCCGCCCGTTTCGGCCGTGCTGTGCGACAGGCCCAGCCACAGTTCGAGCCGCTGGCCGACGGGCGATCCGAGCGTGGCGCCCGAATAGGCACCGGCGACGATCCCCACCAGGGTTATGCCGATCTGGACGGTCGAGAGGAACTTGCCCGGGTCCGACGCCAGCACCAGCGCTGTCTTGGCCCCCTTGCTGCCGCGTTCGGCCGCCACCCGCAACGGCGCGGTGCGGGCGGACACGATTGCCAGTTCCGACATGGAAAAGACCCCGTTCACCAGGATCAGCCCAGCCAGGATGGCGACATAGAACCAGGGAAACGGCGTCATGGACGAGGCTCGGCTAGCAGATTCGTTCGGCCACGCGAAGTCCTGCTGTGGAACGGGCTTGGAAACCGGGCGTTCAACACCCGACGATCCGGCGCTGGAATGGCTAAAAAGGCCGCTCCTGTGCTTGCACACGTATCAATTACCGAGGACATTCATAATGAAAACATCGCGCTATTTTATCGCCGGCCTAACGGCCTTTTCCATGCTTGGCGTGTCGGCCTGTGTTACCGATCCCAATACGGGTGAGCGCAAAGTTTCGCGCACTGCCATTGGCGGCGTCGGCGGCGCTGGCCTGGGCTACCTGCTCGGCGGATTGATCGGCGGCAAGACCGCGCGGATCATCGGCGCGGGCATCGGCGGCGCCGCTGGCGGCATCGTTGGCTACAAGATGGACCAGCAGATCAAGGAACTGGAAGAATCGACCGCCGGTTCGGGTGTCGATGTAACCCCGACCGACAACGGCACCGCGTTCCTGGTCAACCTGCCTGACGTGACGTTCGCCACCGGCAGCGCCAACATCAGCCCGTCTTTCCAGACCACGCTGAATCAGGTCGCCAACAGCCTGATCCAGTATCCGAGCAGCCTGGTCGACGTGTATGGTCACACCGATACCGTTGGTTCGACCGCCAGCAACCAGCGCCTGTCGGAAGATCGTGCGCGGGCCGTGGCCAACTACCTGATCAGCCGCGGCGTGGCATCGAGCCGCCTGCGTTGGCAGGGTTATGGCGAAACACAGCTCAAGGTCGCAACTGGTGACAACGTCAACGAGCCGCTCAACCGGCGCGTTGAAATCAAGGTTGTGCCGATCAGCCAGGCCGACGTGGCGGCTGCTCGCAGCAACTAAGTCCGCGGCTTCGGCTGTTTGACAAATGAGGAGGGCCGATCCTGCGGGATCGGCCCTTTTTCAATGCGGCCGCTTGACGAATCTATGCGCCCGTTCTGCCAATCGCTCGACCGCCGCACGGTGGATGCCAGGCGCACTCACCAGCACGCCGAAAGCACGCGGATCGCTCTTGTTATAGGTCAGCGGCTGGCCGAACGCGTCGCCTACCGCAGCCCCCGCTTCGCGCGCGATAAGCGTCGCGGCCGCGACATCCCATTCGTAGCCCCAGCGCAAGGTCGCCAGCAGGTCCGCCCGGTTGTCGGCCACCATCGCGATGCGCAGCGCGATCGAGTTGGGCTTGTCGACTGTCGCCAGGTCCCGGTCCTCCCGAGGCAATGAATCAACTGGAACGCGCGAGCCCGGCAGCTCGGTGCGCGTGCTGGCAGCAAGCCCAATGCCATTGAGCCGGGCGCCCTGCCCGGCAGTGGCGCTCCAGAACTCATCCCGTGCCGGCGCGGCGAGAATGCCGATCAGCGGCTTACCGGCGCTGACCAGGGCAACCGAGACACACCAGCCCTCGCGCCCGCGAATGAAATCGCGCGTGCCGTCGATCGGATCGACCAGCCAGCACAGTCCCTTGCCGAGCCGTTCGGGTCGGTCGGCGCTTTCTTCCGACAGCCATCCGGCAGAGGGGAGCAAACGGCTCAATTCGCGCTTGAGGAAGGCGTCGACCGCCAGGTCCGCGGCGCAGACCGGGCTGCCGGGTGCCTTCTCCCAGCTTTCCAGCGCGTGCCCTGCGCCGGGCCACTGGCCCATCGCCATCTGCCCTGCCTCGTGGCAAATCTGCGCTAGGTGAGCTTTGTCGATCATCGAGGCCAACTGGCGCGGGCGCGTAGGGTTTGCAAGCGCGCGGCGACGCGGTTATGCGCCCGCAACCCCGAATTTACCGAGTCCGGACCGATTACGGCCCGCCTATTCCGCCCCAAGTTGGTAAGGCTTCCCCCAAGAATGAACATCCACGAATAGCAGGCCAAAGACCTGCTCAAGGCCTTCGGCATCGCGATACCGGCAGGCTATGCGGCCACGACAGTCGAAGAAGCGGTAGCGGCAGCGCGCCAGCTTCCCGGCCCGCTTTACGTGGTCAAGGCGCAGATTCATGCCGGCGGACGCGGCAAGGGCAAGTTCAAGGAATTGCCGGAAGACGCCAAGGGCGGCGTGCGTTTGGCGCATTCGATCGAAGACGTCGA
>JBDSDZ010000162.1:0-5122 GCA_039920345.1 Croceibacterium sp. | reverse complement strand
GCGCTCGGATCGATCGCGGCCGCGCTGGCGGAAATTCTGCCTTGCTGGCGCATCAGTTCAAGCACCACATTGGCGCGGCCGACTGCGGCATCGATGTCGGCGGTGGGCGAATAGCGGCTTGGTGCCTTGACCAGCCCGGCGATAATCGCCGCCTCGGGCGTCGACAATGTGCGTGCTGAATGGCTGAAGAACTTCCGGCTGGCAGAATCGATGCCATAGGCGCCGCCGCCGAAATAGACCTTGTTGAGATAGAGCTCGAGGATCTGCTGCTTGGAGAACTTGGCCTCGAGTGCCATCGCCAGCACCGCCTCGCGCAGCTTGCGGTCGAGCGTGCGGTTGGAATTGAGGAAGATATTGCGGGCCAACTGCTGGGTGATGGTCGAGGTCGCGCGCACCGAATGTCCATCGCGCAAGGCGACGAAAGCCGCGCGCAGCAGCCCCAGCGGATCGATCCCGATGTGCGACTGGAAGCGCCGATCTTCGACCGAGACCATCGCATCCTTCATCACTTGCGGGATTTCGTCTGAATGCAGCCACTGGCCGTAGCTCGGACCCAGCGTGACGACTTCCGACCCATCGCGCGCGCGCACCACAATCGTCTGCCCGACCTGGCTGTTCATCAGCGTCGAATAGCCGGGCATCGAGCGCGCCGCGAAGAACACCGAAGTGCCGAGCGCGAGGATCAGCAGGGCCGCAATGGCCCCGCCCCAGATCAGGAGGCGGCGCAGCCACAGCCGCCAGCGCGAGGGGTCGCGCGGCGGCTCTCGCCGGTTGCTCTTAGCGGAGCGCGAACCCCGCCTCTGCTGCGCCATCTGGCTTCGTCATCCTGCAGCCGGGCGTGTGCCGCCCCTCATTTGCGCGACCTGCATAGGCCATCTCTAACCCAGCGTTAACGCCGGGCATTCGGATAGGGGCTACTTATCCTCCGGCTTAAAGTCGAGCGAGGCGCTGTTGATACAGTAACGCAGGCCGCCGTCATCGCTCGGACCGTCAGGAAACACGTGGCCGAGGTGTCCTTCACACTTGGAGCAGACCACTTCGGTGCGGACCATGCCGTGGGCCGTGTCGCGATGCTCCTTGACCATGGTTGCGTCGGCCGGCCGGGTGAAGCTGGGCCAGCCCGAACCGCTATCGAACTTGGCATCGCTTTCGAACAACGGCTGGCCGCAGGCGGCGCAGGTGTATTCGCCGACTTCCTTGTTCTTCTCGTACTTGCCGGTGAAAGCGCGTTCGGTGCCGGCTTCGCGCAGCACACGGTATTGCTCGGGCGTCAGGCGCTCGCGCCATTCGGCGTCGGTCAGGGTGAGCTTGTCGGTCATCGGAAATCTCCTTCCGGTGCCATATGGGGATCAGTTGTTGGGATCGGAATACCCGGCGGGTGGCGGCAGGCCTTCCATCTTCTCGGTCAGCAGCGGACGGAAGCTCGGTCGGCTCTTCATCACTCGGTACCAGCCGCGGGCACCCTCGTGCCCCGACCAGTCGATCCCGCCGAGGTAATCGGCGACCGAGATCTGCGCCGCGGCGGCGAAATCGGCCAGGCTGAGCTGCGCGCCCGCCAGCCAACGGCGGGTATCGGTCAGCCAGTCGATATGGTCGAGATGTTCGTGCGCCAGCCGCATCGCGCTGCGCAGGACCTTGGAATCGGGCGATTCGCGCGTGACCATCCGCTTGCGCATCTTTTCGTGCATCAGCGGATAGGTGACGTCGGCATAGAACGTCTCGTCGAACAGCGCAGTCAGGCGGCGGATTTCCGCCCGACCTGCGGCGGTGCCGAGGATCAGTGGGCTCTTGTCGACCGTCTCTTCGAAATATTCGCAGATCGCCTGGCTGTCGATCAGCGTCAGGTTGCGTTCTTCGAGCCGCGCCACGGGCGTGCGGCCGGCATGGTTGAGGGCATAGAACGCATCGCTCCCGTCCCACGGATATTCGCGCACGAGGTCAAACCCGACGCCTTTTTCGCTTAGCGCGAGGCGGACCTTGCGGCTGAACGGACACAAGGGGAATTGGTACAGCTGCCACATGCGCGCCGAGCCATGCCGCAAGCCTTGCGCGGCGTCCAGACCGCTGCGCCGTCGCGGAAAATTAGTGTGTGGAAGCGCCTTCGCGCGCGTCCTCGATCCGGTCGCGCAATTCGGGCAGCATGTCCTCGAACGCAGCCGCGAGACCCGCCAATGCGCCCATCATCTGGGGCAGGCGATGGGCAAATTCGTCACGTGCATCGGCCGCGTCGGGGCCGATCAGGTCGCCTACGCGAAGGTCGGGATCGACAGCTTCGGGATCGCGCCCGTTGGCCTCCGCCATCGCGCGCATCAGCGGGCCAGCGGGCATGCCGAGCACGGCGTCAGTCATGACTTCGGCTGCGCGCGAAATCTGTTCCTGGGTCGCCGGATCGTGCAGTTTGTCGGCCATGCGGTGGGCGTCGACGTCCTGCGCCATAGCGGCGACGGGCAGGAGCGAGCAGGCAGCGGCCAGTGTAGGGAGTGCAAAACGCATCGGTCCGTCTCCTGTCTGGAACGGTCTGGCGGGTAGTGGGCCTATTTGCCTGAAGCTGCGATGAATTTCTTACAGCCCGCTGGCGTCGAGCACGCTGAGGCACGGCCTCATGATGCTGTCGACAAAACCTGCCGGGTCATTCGATCGCGCGGTGCTTTGTTGCAACCCCGTCACCTCGGCGCGCAAGGCCGCCTCTATCTGTTCGCGGGTCAACTGGCGTTCGTCCATCAGGCGCGCGGCAGAGCGGACAAAGAACTCGCGCCCGCGTTCGGCCATCGCCGGATAGGCGAGCGCGCTCGGCACCTGGTGCTGCTGGTCGGCAGCCACGAGCGCGAACATCGCCGAACAGCGCAGCAACATCGTTTGCTCAAGCGAGATCGGCGGGGGCGAGTCTTGCGCGGCGGCGGGAACGGCGAGCGAAGCCGCGGCGAGAAAGAGGGCTAATCTGGTCATCCGGCCTTCCTAGCCGCGCTTGCCTGAACGGCAGGCGTCAATCGATCGCACGCGCCTTGCGCCGGGTTTCAGCGAAATTGTCGCGGCGGATCTTTTCGAACGCCACGCGCTGGCCGTGCCCGGTATCTGGTGGATACTCGCGGTAATCGGCGAGGATTTCGTTGAACAGCTCGGCCACTTCCTCGCGGTGATCGGGGTGGGTGAAGATGTTGGCCCGGTTCTCGCGCACGCCTTCGAGGATGCGGGCGCCGATCACGTCGGGCTCCATGCCGTATTCATGGATGCCCTCGAGCCGTTCGACCGCGGCCGCATCGACCGGCTTCATTGCCTGCTTCAGCGCATCGGGACGCACCTCGTCACTGGTGAAGATATGGCTCTTGACCAGACCCGGATGGACCACCGAAACGCCAATGCCGTACTGGAAAAGCGAATGGCGCAGCGAATAGCTGAGCCCGCGCACGGCGAACTTGGCGGTGTTGTAGATCCCCGGCACGCCGCCGGCGATGAAGCTGGCCATGCTCGCGGTGTTGGTCACGTGGCCGCCCTGCACTTCGCCCGACAGCGCCCGCGCCTTCATCCGCGGGGCGAACGTCTGGACCCCGTTGATCACGCCGCCCAGGTTGACCCCCAGAACCCAGTCCCAGTCGTCGTAGGAGCTATCCTCGATTGTCTGGAAGAGGTTGATCCCGGCATTGTTGAACAGCAGGCTGACCGGGCCGAATGCGGCTTCGACCTTATCGGCCGCCGCGGCATAGCCAGCGCGGTCCATCACGTTGAGCTGGACACCCATGAGCTCGCGGTTGTCGAGCGTGGCGAGCGCGCGGTCGATCGCGTCCTGCCGGATATCGGCAATTGCGACCTTGGCGCCCGCTTCGAGCAGGTTGCGGACAATCCCGATGCCGACCCCATTCGCGCCCCCGGTGACAAAAGCGGTGCGTCCCGCAAAGTCGATCATTGGCTGGCATCCATGGCGACGACGGGATTGCCCGGACCGGACGCGCGCCCGTCCAGGAATTCGTTGTAAATCTTGCGCCGGGCGAACAGCCAGCGGCCGTCCACGCGCTCCAGTTCGTCTTCGTAGGTGCCGAAACTTTCGGCCTTGAGGGCCCCGCCTGGCCCGCCGTTGGTCATTTCCCACCACAGCCCGGTGTTCCACGCCCGGTCGCCCTCTATGCGGATCGCCTTGTGCTGGACCAGGTGTCGAAGCTTGGCGGGTTTGCCCAGCCAGTCGACGAACAGCCGCCCGACATTGGCCTTGAAGGTCACCGCCTCGGCCCGAATCGCCTCGCGCCCCCGGGTTGTGCCCATCGCGTAATCGAGCTCGCCTTGTTCGGTGAAGCATTCGGCATAGGCATCGGGATCGCTGTAATCCATCGCGAACAGGTAGCGGGCCATGAGATCCTCGATTTCCGCCCGGTCTGCCGCGTAGGAGGTCATGCGCCCGCCGCTGCGTCCAGTCCGCGGATCGGGTTTTCCGGCCCGCTTTCACGCCCGGGCAGGAACTCGTTCATGATCCGGCGTTCGGCGAACAGCCAGCGGCCATCCTGCCGCACCAGCTTGTCTTCGTAGATCCCGAAGGTACCCATCTTGAGGCTCTTGCCCGGCCCGTCGTTGGCCATTTCGAACCACTGCGCACGAGTCCAGGCGCGGTCGCCTTCCACCCGGATGGCCGTGTGGGCAAGGACATGGCGCAGCACCGCGGGGTTGCCGTCCTCGTCCTTGTAATGCTCGCCAATACGCTTCTTGAAACCCTTGACCGTCTCCAGGATCGTATCCCGGCCCTGGACCCGGCCGCGGGCGAATTCAAACTCGGCATCGTCGGTGAACATGGCGATGAAGCTGTCGAGGTCGTTATAGTCGAGCGCGAACAGATAGCGCGCCATCAGGTCCTCGATCTCGGCCCGGTCACTGGCATAGCTGCCCGAATAGTCTTGTGCTGACATTGTTTGTGTCTCTCCTGTCGCTGCCGCGTGAAAATGCGACCCATGCGACAATTTTGTTCTCGCTCCACTCTATTCACTGCCGAGAAAGTCCGGCAAGCAGAATTGCGAAACAGGACCTCGAATACGAGGCCAAGTGGGAGAGCATCGCATGGCCATCGCCCCGACGGCAACTTTGGCGCCCGACCCCGCGGCCCCCGGCAGCGACTTGCCATGGCCGAGCGAGAGGGCCGGCT
>JBDSDZ010000161.1:0-16403 GCA_039920345.1 Croceibacterium sp. | reverse complement strand
ACGGTGAAATCGAACAGTCCGCCGTTGATCGTCATGTCGAGCTGTTCGGCGCCGATGTAGGCGATGCTGCGATCCGCGCTGACCGAACCACCCTGCACAACGCGCGGGGCGATCAGCCCGACATAGGAGCTGTACCCGGTGGCGGTGAGCGAGGCGCCGGGCTGGACTTCGACAAAGCCCTTGGAATCCGCATCGCCGCGGAACTGCACCAGGTTGCCGGGTTCGTAGATATGCCCGGTGGTCGCGTTCAGCTCGTCATTGGGTACGAACTGGATGTCGTTGGTGGTCAGCAGCAGGCCGCCGACATTCATCACCGCCTTGGGCCCGACGATGATCCCCGTTGGGCTGTAGAACCAGATATTCCCGCCGATGGAGCCATCGCCCATCAGGCTGATCACGGTGCCGTTGAGCGCCACCGTCGAGGCAAAGGGATTGCCCATGCCGTCAACCGGCAGGATCCGGTTGAGCACGGTGAAGTCGGTGAAATCGCCCGCCCCGCGAAACGTCGCGGTGGTGCCTTCCGGCTGGAAATTGATCGCCCCGCTGCCCAGCAGGTCGGTCGCCGTCCAGTTGATGACCGTTTCCGGATTATAGACGTCGACCGTGGTCGTGCCGACATCTTCAGTGAACGTGGCGGTGCCGACAACCGTGTCCGGCGTGCCCTGGAAAGACTGTGCAGCCGCCGGATTGGCCAGGCCGATCAGGACCGCGCCAAGGCCGCAACCAGCCAGAAGCGAACCGCGCCGCAGGCGAACAGGCAAGCGAGAGGTGGCGCGCATCAGAGGTCTCCCCACGGCAGCAGTCGGGCGGTGATTGTAAACAGGACTCGCGGATCAGGCCGCGAGGTCTGGTAGCCAGCCCGCTTGAGCGGAGCGGCAAAGGTCACCCCAAAATCGATCCGGTCGCGCCAGTGGCCGCGAACGCCGCCGCCGACACTGAGCACGTTGCGCGGGTCGGGCGCGCCGAGCGAGTCGTCGAGCCAAGCGCGGGCGATATCGAGGAACACGAAGGGCTCGATCGCCAGCAAGCGGGCGCTGTCGAGGTTGAGATAGCCATAACGCATTTCGACCGAGGTGCCCGCCGCGCGGTCACCCAGCGCTACGCCGGGGTCATAGCCGCGCCCGATCGAATAGTTGCCCAGGCTGGCCTGTTCATAGGACAGGAGCGGGCCATCGGAGAACTGCACCATCGGCGCCAGCGCGATCGTGAACAGCGGCACGGGGCGGAATTCCAGCAGGCCCTCGAACCGGGCGACGAACGAACTGGGATCGGCAGCAAAATTGCTGATCGGGATATTGGGCGGCAGGCACACCGCGAGCGGGTTGCATGCGTCGCTCGCGCCAAGCCCGTTGAGGCCCTGGCGCAGTTCGAGCGACGAGCGGGTGTGCCAGCGCGGCAGGCGGGCGGAGTAGCCATCGCGCCCGCGCAGGCTGGGTTCGTCGATCATCTCGTGGCTGAGCCGGCCGTAGACCACCCGCAAGTGATCGCGGCTAAGCGGCGTGCTGCCGAAATTCAGGTCCTGGTCGGCCCATTCGAAGCCCACGGTTCCCAGCAAGGTCTGTCGCTGCTGGCGGATGAAGGGGTAGGACAAGTGGCCTTCGGCGGCCAAGGTCTGCGACACAAACGCCGCCCCGCCAAGGTCCGGTTCGCTGTGACCAAGCAGGAGGCTGCCCCCCAGCCGCAGACCATCGTATCCCAGCGCCAGTTCGTGCGACGCCCGGAAGATGCGCTGCTCTTTCAGGTCGAAGGTGTTGTAATAACTGACGGTTGTGGTGTCGCCGAGACCGAGCACATCGTTGACCGTCAGGGCCGCGAACGCGCCCCAGCGGCCGTTGGACGGCGAGCCGAGGTTCTGCACCCCGGCGATCAAGTCATAGGGCGTGCGGGTGATAACAACATCGCCCACCACTTCGCCTGGTCCGCGCCCGGCAGAACGCAGCACCAGCCGCACGTCATAACCCGGCAGGTCGCCCATCAGCAGCAAGGCGCGTTCGGCCTCGCGGGTATTGAAGTAGGGGCGCTCGGTCAGGTGGCCCAGGTTGGCCGCAATCGTTGCGCCGCTGTTGCCTGCGTCGCCGCGCAGCTGCACTTCGACCAGCTTGGCGGCGAGCACGTCCATGTGCACCGTGCCGCCCGCCTCGATCCGCTGCGGCGGTACTTGCACGGCGGCGAGGAAGCCCATGTTGCGCAGGATCGTGGCCGCCCGGTCGCGCACATCGCACAGCGCCGCAATCGGCTGGTCGCGGCCGGCAAGGTCGGTCCAAGCCGGTGCCAGGACCGAGGCGTCTATTCCCGGCAGGCCACTGAAGTCGACCGAGGAAAATGTCACGCGCGTGCCCGCGAACGAGGGATCGGCCAGCGGGCACGGCCCGCGATCGATATCGCCTTCAACCGTCAGCCGGCTGGCGCGCTGGTCGGGCGTGTTGTCCCGCCCGAGATCGAGATCGCCGCGGGTTGGGGGGGCGGGTGCTGCTTGCGCCAGGGCGATTGCGGGCATGGCAGCGGCAATGAGGGCGGCAAGAGACGCGCTGAACAGATCGCGGTATCGCGCACGGCCTGAATTACTCGCCAAATAAAGCGCCATGCGATCCCCCATCGCGGTCCCGCGGGCGGAGGGTCCTCCGCCCGTCACCTAATGTTCCTTGCGCCCCTTGCGCCGCCGTTGCGGCGCGCGCCTTATCCTTCGGTGACAAGCATCGCCGAGGACAGGACTTCCAATTGTTGTGTGCAACCGTGTGCAATCAATTGCTGTGCCAGGTCTTCCGGCTCGGCCGAAACGCTGGGGAGCACGGTGAAGTGCAAGTCACCCATCGCAGCGCCACCCGGTCCGGCCAGGTGATACACAGTGCCATCGGCCACCGGCAACACGCTGGTATCCAGCGGGGCCAGCATCTCACCATCGGCAAACGTCACGGTCTCGCGCACGGACCCGTCGGTGCTAAGCGAATAGGTCGCGTCGCCGGTGATCGAATCGCGCCACAACCGCACGCGTTCGGTGCTGGCGAGGCAGACATTGCCGGGATGGCCAACATCGACATACCACAAGTTGGGCGCGCTCTTGGGGCCATCGTCACCGGCGCCGCGCACCGCCCCCGTCCGCATTCGCTGGGCCGAGCGCTGTTCGGTCAGCACGGCGAACGTGCTGCGGCGGCTGGGCCCGGCCTGCTGGTCGAGCGAAAAGGTGCCGGCCCCGCGCAGCACGCGCGTGCCTTGCCCGTCGAGCACGGTCAGCGTGTCACCAGCGCGCAGGCTGATGGGGTCGCTGTTGCCGATCTTCTTGCCGACCGGGAACGAGCCTGCCGATGGTCCGCTTGCGGACACCACGACACCTGCCAGAGCAGCAACTGGAATTAACCCGGCAACGGCTGCGGCGAGTCCGGCCGCGATCATTTTTTTGTAAGGGGAGGACATCAATTCACTTCCCACTGTTGAAACGAAGCTAACCCTACCAAAAGACAAGACCGATTGTCAGTGAAAAACCATAGTCTTATGCCTAACCGAGCACGAATGCATGATTTTGAGACAATTTACCTGTTCTTTCGAGCAAATTAGCCAGCGCCAGGTCTTCTGGATGGCGCTCAATCAGTCCGCGAAGCACCTCCATCGCGGCATCCACGTCCGACTCGATCAGGATCATGACTTGGTACAGCGCAGTGCGATCCTCCAACGGGAAGTCGGGCGCGGGTTCGAACAAGTCGACCGGCTTGCTCCGCCCGCGCAGCACGACTCGGCCCATTGGACGCCACCAGTCGAGCCCTGAGCGGTCGGCAAATTCGCGACTCGCCATGACGCTGGAATTGAGGGCTTTGTTGGCCGCCTCCAGCCGGGCTGCCGTATTCATCGAATCGCCGAGCGCGGTGTACTGGATCCGGCTGGCCCCGCCGAAATTGCCGACCACCGCTTCGCCATAATGCAGGCCGACTCGAGTCTTCCCGATCGGCGGCAGGCCGGGATCGACCGAGTTGCGGAACAGTTCGCCCGCTTGCCAGATCGCATAACCGGCGCGCGCTGCGCGTTCGCCGTCATCGGGCCGGCCGATCGGCGCGCCCCACAGCGCGACCACCGCATCGCCGACGAACTTGTCGATCATCCCGTCGTGGCTGAGGACGACTTCGCTGAGCATGTCGAGGTAGCGATTGAGCAGCTTGGCGACGGTCGCCGGCTCCATCGCGTGGCTCATCTTGGTGAAGCCTTCGAGGTCGGAGAACAGCACGTAGATCTGTTTGCTTTCGCCGTGCAGCGCGAGCAGCTCGGGCTTGTCGATGATTTCCTGCGCGATTGATCGTGGCAGGTATTTGCCGAGCGCGCCTTGCGCGAACTTGCGCTGCACCGCACCCGATGCGCGGCTGGCCGACGTGGCGGCGGAAAAGGCAATGATCCAGCCCAGCGCCGGGCCGACCGAGGGGTACAGGTAAGTATCGATCCCGCGCGATTCGAGCAGGAATGGCAGGCCCAACAACACCGCCAACTGACCGACCAACAGCGAAATGATCTTCCAGCTACGCATCTCGAGCATGCCGGTGGCGGCTGCCGCAAGGATCACCAACAACGCCTGCAGCCAAAAGATTGCCGGACCAGGCCGCGGCAGCCGCTGGCCGTCCAGCATCTGCGCGATCATGTCCGCGTGGATCTGGATACCCGGCGGACGCGCATCTCCCGTAAAGGTGGTGAAGGTGGTTTCGACGCGGTCGAAATCGACGATGTCGCCGCCAATCAGGATGTAGCGATCTTTGACCAGCCCGCCGAAGGCGGCCGCAAGTTCGGGGTCGGCGAAATTGTCGATCGGGAGCGAGGTGTAGAGGGGCCGCGAATCTCGCGGCGTGTCGTAAAGCGGGCGGCGATAGTGGATCGCGCCCTCATATCCAGGCAGGGTCTTGGCGCCTTCGCCGGACGACAGGAGCATCGACCGGCCGAGTGACGAGGGCAGTTGCGGGTAAATTGCCGGCCAGACCCGGGTGACACCGAAAGCGGCGTCCAATGTGATGCTGGCAGGCCGCGCCTTGCTACCCTTCAGGCGGCCGAGAAACTGTTCGAGGAATTGCTGCTGCGGCCAACCGATGTCGTCCTTGTTGACCGACATCTCGGCATAGGCGACCGACACCGGAGTCCTCATCGAGCGCAGGGTCGAGATGAGATCATCGTCCTCATCCTGCGGCTGATCGAACAGGATATCGATTCCGATGGCCTTGGCACCGAGGCCATCGATATTGCGCAAAGCCTTTGCGAGCAGGCTGCGGTCGAGCGGCGAACGTTTGCGCGCAGTGATCAGCGTCTGGTCGGTATAGACAATCAGCAGGATGCGATCATCCGTCCCGACCTGATCGGCGAACGCATAGTCGCGCAGATCGTAGAGTGCCTGTTCCGCGTCGTTGGTGATCGGGGTTGCCAGCTCCGCGCCGCCGGTGGTCGGATAGCTCCAACTGAACCGGGCCAGCAACAGCGCAAACAGCAGCAGCAGCCCGGTCAGCGCCAACCGGCGTGGTCCCGCCGCGCCAATGCTGCGCACGGCGCGCGAAATGAGCCCCCCCGCTGCCATCAGGTCCCCTCAAACCCGACGATCAGGAACCGTGGAACAGCGGCCGCTCGCCGTCGCCGATCAAGGCAAAGCCCGCCCAGTAGAACGGGTGCGAGGTTTCCGGATCGTCCATCAGCGCTTCTTGCGCCTTGCGCAGCGCGTCGCCCTGGCTGACTCCCGCCGGGCTTTCGAAGAAGCTGGCAAACAGCCGCCGGGTGGCGCCGTATTCTTCCGGGGCAGGCCAGTGGCTGGCGATGACTTGCCGGCCGCCCGCACCGATGAAAGCGCGCACCAGTCCGTCGAGCGCCTGCCCGCCGCCACTTTCGATGCCCGCCTCGCGGGTCGCCTCAAGGCCAGCAAAGCTGGCGGTGTCGCAGGCCGACAGGATCACCAGGTCAGCGTCGAGGTTGAGGTCGAACACGTCGGCGAATTCGAGCAATCCGTCAGAGCCGGCACCGCCGAACGAAGTCAGCAGCGCGGGTCGCGCCGGGCAGCCCTGGCGCGGCGCAGTGACCAGGCCGTGGGTGGCAAAGTGGACGATGCGGAAGGAGTTGAGGTCCTGCCGCTGGGAAATCGCGGTGTCGGTGAAAGCGGCCCCGGTCATCAGGCTCGAATCGGCCGGACCAAACACTTGTGCAGCTTGCTGCAGCTCGTCGTCGGGGATCGGCCGGTTCCACGAGGCGAGCGGGAATTCGCAGCCGGTCTCGGTTCCGGTCACATCCTGTGCGTCGACCCCCCGGGTCAGCGCGGCGCGGGTCACCGGACCGACCGGCGCGTTGCGGCCAAGCCCCAGATAGGCATGCCCGGCAACCGATGCCGGGGCACGGCGCGCGTCCCGGAAGCTGGCGGGCGATAGCGCGGTGCTGATGGCCTTGCCCCGGCCAAGCCAGCCGATGCCGCGGAAATCGAATTCGTCACCGCCTTGGGCCACGCGGGTGTGATAGGCATCGACCCCGGCCTGGTCGGCGGTCAGCAGGTTGATCGGCAATTGCAGCAGCGCGCCATCGGGCTCGAACACCAGGTGGTTGAGCTGCGCGATGTCGCCCGAGACCGGCCCGAACAAGTCGTCATAAAGCTTGCGCGAACTGTCGACATCAAACGGATAGGTAGCGTTGACCCCGCCGATGGTGAGCGAGATCGTGTTGCGCAAGGCGGATACTAGGTCAGCCACTTGCGCGCTGCTGGCGCCGACTTTCCACCCGGCCGAGCGGGTTTGCGAAAGGTACACCGCGAACATCTCGTCACCCAGCCGGACCAGCTTGAGATAGCCTTCGCCCGGCGCGAGCAGCGACTTGAGGTCATCCGCGTTGACGTAATTGTGCGCCACCGAACGATAGGCCGGAAAAGCGGCCAGCGAATTGAGCAGTTCGAGCTGGATGCCTTCGAGCCGCTGGCGCCGCTCCAACAAGTCGTCGGCAACCACCGCGGTAGTGCCCGCATCCTGCGCCTGCGCCTGAGACTGGGCGATGGTCAGGTTAACCCGCGCCAATTCGCGATCGACCGAATTGGCCCGGCGATAGAGGTCCGACGCCTCGCCGCTGCCGGCGGAAAGCTTGCGAGTCAGCTGGGCCAGTGTCTGCGCCGCGCCCGGCCGTTCGACCAGCTGGGTCGCCAGGAACAGGTCGTTGACCAGCTCGGGCTGTTGCGGAAGCTGTTCAACCAGCATCGTCAGATACGGCTTGATCTGGTTTTCGATGCCGACCAGCCCATCGCGCTTGTCGACCACATTGGCCACGATTTCGCGGTACAGGCCCATCGCCTCTGTGCGGTCACCGCGGCGGGTCAGGAAAGCGGCAAGGCGCGCCTTGGCCGCATCGACCGATGCGCTTTCGGGGTAATTCCGCTGGGCAATGGCGAGCGCCGCGCGCAATTGCGTTCCCGCTTCGCCGTATTGCCCGCCGGCTTCCTGCGCCAGCGCCATTTCCGACAGGATCTGCGCTTGCAGCCGGGCAGTACTGATAACCCGCCCGCCTCTCACGCTGACGATTGCTTCGCGAGCACGCGCCAGTTCGGCCAGTGCTTCATCGGTCTTGCCCTGCAGCCGCAAGGTCGATCCGGCGAGCTGGCGCGCCTGGCCATCGAGGATCGCCGCGCGTTCGGCCCGGGTCAGGGTGTTGGACTGGCCGACCCCTTCGACAAGTCCGGCAGTCGCCCCGGCGTTGAGGCTTTGTGCCAGCCGCGGTTCGATCGCCACCGCGCCGCTGGGGTCGGTCGTCGGCACCGAGACATCCGGCACACGGCGAGCCAGGATCGGCGCGACTTCATCGAAGGCGCCGCGGTTAAGCGCGTCGATCGCTTCGAAATTGCGCAGCAGGCGGGCCTGGATTCCGTCGCTCACCGCCATGGCATGGGCTGCAGCGAAGGCCCGCGAGGCCTCATCATACCGGCCGAGGTTGGACAGTTGCAGGCCGCGATTGACCGTCGCTTCGTGGCGGCGTTCGGCAACCGAGACGCCCGCCGTAGTGGCACCCAACAGGTCAGGCCGGAAAAACGCTTCCGCCTGGGTGTATTCGCCGGCGTTGTTCTGGCGGTAGCCCTGGCCGATCAACTGCTCGTCGCTGCCAAGGGAAGCCAAGGCCTGCGCGAGCGAGCCTGAGCCGCCGGTGCTGACAATGTCGACTTCGCCCGGAACGATCCGCCCCTGCACCAGGTTGGCAAGGGCCAGGCGCAAGGCACCGTCGAACGCTGAAAGGCCTTCGACCACGTGCAGCCAGCCGCCCGAGGCGACTTCGTAGCTGTTCCATTCGAGGTTGCTGCCCGCTTCGCGGCAATGGCGCACCATGGCGCCGGGCGCGAGATCCGCCGCGCTGGTCGCTTCGCCGCAATTGATCTGGGTGTCACGTCCACGACCGAGTCGGTCGCCGTCGATCCGCGCGCCTTTCCAGCTGTAGGCGGCGCCGACCGGCCGATCGACATCGCTGCACAACAGCGCCCATTTGCGGTCGAACAGCGACACGCGGGCCTGGCCCAGCATGACGCCTTGCGCCTGGCACAGCGCCCCATCGGTCCCAACGGCGAAACTTTCGCTTTCAACTGGAGTCGTTGCAGTGGCCGGCAAGGCCGCGATCAGCAGCCCGGCAGCAAATACAGTCCCCACGAAGCGCGATACGTATTCACGCATCCCCCAACCTCCTGCGCAACACGATTCTTTAAAGCGACAGAAGAGTGCGCCAAGTCCTTAGGCGTGGCAAGCGCGGTGTGTTGCCTGATACTTTAAAGAGACCTGTTCGGGCATTGTGTTTTGCCGAATTTAGGGTTCATAGTCGAACGATTGGCACAGCCAAATATCAGGACCAAATATCAGGGGGGGAAGATGGCAGTTTCCGATCACGTGGATTTTTCGACGTTCATGGAAGGCGTCAACAAGCGCAATCCGCATCAGCCTGAATTCGTCCAGGCCGTCCAAGAAGTGGCGGAAGACATCTTCGATTTCATGGGCGAAAAGGAAGCCTACCATTCGGAGCAGATCCTGCGCCGGATTGCCGAACCGGACCGGGTCGTCAGCTTCCGCGTGTGCTGGGAAGACGACAAGGGCAACGTCCGCGTCCAGCGCGGCTACCGGATCCAGAACAACAACTCGATCGGTCCCTACAAGGGCGGCATCCGCTTCCACCCCAGCGTCAACGAAAGCGTGCTCAAGTTCCTCGCTTTTGAACAGACCTTCAAGAACGCCCTCACCGGACTGCCGATGGGCGGCGGCAAGGGCGGGGCCAACTTTAATCCCAAGGGCAAGAGCGAACGCGAGATCATGCGTTTCTGCCAGAGCTTCATGACCGAACTTTACCGCCACATCGGCGCCGATGTTGACGTGCCAGCCGGCGACATCGGCGTCGGCGGGCGTGAAATCGGTTACATGTTCGGCCAGTACAAGCGCATCACCGGGCAGTTCACCGGCGTGCTGACGGGCAAGGGCATCGAATACGGTGGCTCGATGATCCGGCCCGAAGCGACGGGCTATGGCGCGGTCTATTTCCTCGACAACATGCTCAAGCACCAGGGCCGCGACCTCGCCGGACTAAAGGCCGTAGTCTCGGGCTCGGGCAACGTGGCGACGCATGCCGCCGAAAAGCTGATCCAGCTTGGCGCGACGCCGATTACGCTGTCGGATTCGGGCGGCTTCATCCACGATCCCGACGGGATGACGCTGGAAAAGGTCCAGTGGGTGAAGGATCACAAGACCCACCGCCGCGGCCGGATCAGCGAATATGCCGACCACTTCAAGGGCGCCAAGTTCCACGCCAACGCTACCCCGTGGAACGTCCCCTGCGACGTGGCGCTGCCGTGTGCAACGCAGAACGAACTGCTCGGGCCGGATGCCAAGGCACTGGTCGCCAACGGCTGCACGGCGGTGTCCGAAGGGGCCAACATGCCCTCCAACCTGGAAGCGGTCCACGCGTTCAAGAAGTCGAAGATCCTGTTCGCACCCGGCAAGGCGGCCAACGCGGGCGGGGTTGCCGTGTCGGGCCTCGAGATGAGCCAGAATTCCGAACGGCGCAGCTGGAAAGAAGAAGAATTGCAAGTCATGCTGCGCGACATCATGGACGGGATTCACAGCCGCTGCCTCGCTTATGGCGAAAAGGACGGGCACGTGGATTACGTCAAAGGTGCCAATATCGCCGGGTTCAAGAAGGTCGCAGATGCGATGCTCGCTTTCGGAGTTGTATGACGCAATACGCTACTATCCTGGTCGAACGCCGCGGGGCGGTGACGCTGGTTACGCTGAACCGTCCCGAGGCGCTCAACGCTCTGTCGAGCGCCGTACTGGAAGACCTGATCGCCGCTTTCGGCGCATACGAGGCCGATGACGGTCAGCGCTGCGCCGTCGTCACCGGCAGCGGCGAGAAGGCATTTGCGGCAGGCGCCGACATCAAGGAAATGACCGAAATGCCGGCGGCCGAATTCTATGCGGGTGACATGTTCGCGCGCTGGACCAGCCATCTCGTGGGCGCCACGCGCAAGCCGTGGATCGCGGCGGTCAACGGCTTTGCGCTGGGCGGCGGGTGCGAATTGGCGATGATGGCCGACTTCATCATCGCCAGCGACAGCGCCCGGTTTGGCCAGCCCGAGATCAAGCTCGGGGTGGTCCCCGGCATGGGCGGGAGCCAGCGGCTGACCCGCGCGGTCGGCAAGGCCAAGGCGATGGACCTGATCCTGACCGGGCGGATGATGGGCGCCGAAGAAGCCGAGCGCGCCGGGCTGGTGGCGCAAGTGGTCCCCGCGGCGGAGTTGCTGGCCACTGCGTTGAAGATGGCCGAGGCGATCGCCGCGATGCCGCCGCTGGCGGTCAAGGCCGCCAAGGAACTGGTCAACGCGGCGCAGGAATTGCCGCTCGCCGAAGGTATCCGGCTGGAACGGCGGCTGTTCGACATTCTCGCTGCGACCGAGGACAAAGCCGAAGGCATGGCCGCGTTCGTCGAAAAGCGCCCGCCTGTCTGGCAGGGGCGTTAGCGCCTAGCGCGCCAGCGGCTGCGCGATCAGGCAGGATCCGGCGGGATCGAACACGACATCGTCGAGCGAGCGGGCAAGCGCACATTGCCCGGGCGATACCGGCTCGCTGCCGACGCGGGCCGTCCCTGTCCGCGGAATGACCAGCAGGCAGCCATGGTATTGCGCCGCCTGGTCGTGGCTCGGCAGGCCTTCGACCTGATCGAGCCGGAACAGCGGGCCCGCCACCAGCGGGACGTCGCCGGGCGAGACATGCTTGCCCAGTGCCGGGTCGTGCGGTTCACCCTTGGCAACCGCAATTGCCTGCTCGAGGTGCAATTCGCGCGGGCGGCCGTAGTCATACAGGCGGTAGGTGATGTCGGAGTTCTGCTGGATCTCGATGATCGAACATCCCGCGCCGATCGCGTGCACGGTATTGGCCGGAATGTAGAAGAAATCGCCCGCTTTGACCGGGTGCCACACCAGCAGGTCCTCGATGCTGCCATCGAGCGCGGCGGCGCGCATCGCCTCGGCCCCGATCGGTTCGGCAAACCCGATTCCCAGCTTGGCATCCGGCTCCGCATCAATAACCAGCCAGCATTCTTCCTTGCCCTGGTGGCCGAGCCCGGCGGCTTCGGTCTGCGCATCGGACGGATGCACCTGGACCGACAATTTCTCGCTGGTGAAGATGTATTTGACCAGCAATTGCGGCAGGTCGCGCGGCGGCTCGAACCAGATTTCGCCGATGCGCTTGCCCGGCGGGGTTGCGAACGGCGCGGGCAGGGTATCCTTGCCCCACGGCTTCTCGACGGTCCTGGTCTCAAGCAGCATGCCCGCTCAACGCCCTTTCACACCATCAGTTGCAGCAGCGCGTCGATTTTGACCGTGGCAAAGCCGACCGCGCTGTCGGAAATCCCGTAGGGCACCAGTAGCCGCTCGCCCACCTTGAGCACGCCGCAGGTGTAGATCACATTGGGGACATAGCCCGAACGGTCAGCGTCGACGGCGGTCAGCACCGGCTGGGCGGTCCGGCCGATGACCTTGGACGGATCGTCGCGGTCGAGCAGCGCGGCACCGAGCGAGTATTTGCGCATCGCGCCCACCCCGTGGGTGAAAATCAGCCACCCGGCATCGGTCAGGATCGGGCTGCCGCAATTGCCGATTTGGATGAACTCCCACGGATACTTGGGCGCCATCAGCAAAGTGCCTTCGGAATTCCAGCGGTCGAGCCGGTCGGATTTGAGCAGGTACAGGTTCTTGCCGTCCTGCCGGCTGACCATGCAGTATTTGCCGCCGACCTTCTCCGGGAACAGCGCCATGCCCTTGTTGCGCCCGGCGCGGCCTTCGATCGGTTCGAGCAGGAAACGGCGGAAATCGACCGTGCGCAACAGTTCGGAGCGGATCGAGCGGCCCGAATAGGCGGTGTAAGTGCCGATCCATTCGTAATCGCCGCCGCCGTGGTCGAACCGCACCAGGCGCAAGTCTTCCAGCCCGCCGGCCTGCTGTTCGGTAATCGGGAAAATTACCGTGTTCGACAGGCTCGAGTCCGCGTGCCGATGCACGATCACTCCGGCGTCGCTGTCATGCAGGCTGGCATCGTCGAGCTCTACCGAGGTGGCAAACGCGCTTTGCGGCCACAAGTTGAAGCCGCCGTCGGTTTCCGCAATGCCTTCGCGGAACGCCACTGAGCTGATGTGTCCTTCGCCCACCGCGCGCAGGCTCATCACGAAGCGCATGGCCCCGTCGGCAATACCGCTCTGGTCAGGGTGCGGCACAATCGACGGGTTCATCAAGGCGGCGGCGGCATAAGTATATTCGTGGCAGAAGAACGCCCCGATCAGCCGCTGGCGGGTGGGGGTAAAGTGGCCGGTGTCGAACGGGACCGATTCGCGTACTTCGGCGAAGCGTTCCTCGAACATCTTTTCGGTTTGCCAGTGACGCTCGGCGAAGTCCTGTCGCACGCGGGCGTATTCGGCGGTGACCTCGTCTTCGCTCAGCGCGGCAATATCCTGCACCAGCCGTAGTGCCCGCCCGCCCGGAGCGTTCTTGGCCTGCCAGCCGAGATGAAAAGGGCGAAGGACAACGCGCGACGGATCGGCATGCAGCCGCTCGTCAAGAATATGCAGCGGACTCCCGTCGACCTTCACCTGGTACTCCCCCCGAATCGCGCTGCTCGTCGCGAGCGAGCGCTAGCACGGAATAATGCGCGAGTTGAAAGGCGAGGATCGATTCTGCTCCACAATTGATGTTTGCACCCCGCGGGGTGATCCCGTCGCGGCAGCGGCCACTGGCCATGTCGGCCAGCACTGCGCCGCGATCGTTGGCGCCGAAGAACCAGCTCCAGGCGGCTTTGGCGTGCTCGACCCAGCGCTTGTCGCCGGTTGCGGCATAGGCAGCGCGAGCGGCCTCGATCGCGGCCTGGGCTTCGAGTGGCTGCTGGTCGAACGGCAGGTGGCCGTGCTCCATGCCAAAGCTCTGGCAGCCGATCGGGCGGAAATTGCCGTTGGTGGAAATCTGCTGCTGCGCGATCCATTCGAGGGTTTCGATGCCGGCGCTGATGTAGAGATCGTTTTCCAGCGCCAGCCCGGCTTCGATCAGCGCCTGGCACAGCCGCGGGTTGTCATAGCCGAGCACGGCTTCGAACCACGCCCAGTCGGGCCGGCGGGCGCCGCCAAGCAGGCGGTAAAGGACGTCCGCCCCTTCCACCAGCACGTCGTGCGACTGGCGATGGCTGCGCAAGGTACGCAGCACCGAAGCTGCGCCGAGCATGGTGAAGGCGATCGTGCGCGGCGATGCCAGCGCGGCACAACTGGGCAGCGCGGCCTCGTAAAGATTCCACGCCCAGCCGCGCATGTCCTGGTCGCTGTCGCATTCGATGGTATGGCCCAGCGCCCATAGCGCGCGGCCGTTGGAATCCTCCGAGCCGCGCTCCTCGCACCATTCGCGGTCGTAACCCATGAAGTTACGGAACACGCCGAGATCGTGGTTCCAGGCATGCTGGACGAACGCGGCGTAGGTTTGTGCCCGGGCTGCCCGTTCGCTTTCGGAAACACCCGACGCGAGGTTCATCAGCATCAGCGCGCGGGCGTTATCGTCGAGGCAATAGCCATGGCGGCGATCGGGCACGATACCAATCGCGTGTTGCAGCATGCCGGTCCCGTCGCTCATCGCGAACACACCCGACAAGCCGGGCGTGGCGGTAAGCGGGGCGGGGCGCGGAGCGGGCGAGACGGCGGCATCGATCAGCGCCGCAGCGCCATCGGCAAAGCGCGGCCAGATCGTCTGCCGCCCACGGGCGTAGGCCCGGCCCTGCAAGGCGCGCAAGTCAGCGGGGTTGTCGAGCAGGGCGATGACCGATTGCGCGATTGCCTCGGCGCTGTCGGGTGCGATCAGCCGACCCGCGTCTCCGGCGAGCAGTTCGCGGGCATGCAGATAGGGCGTCGCGACCACTGCCTTGCCCAGCGCGACGGCATAGCTGAGCGTACCCGAGGTCGACTGCTGGAGGTTGAAATAGGGGGTCACGTAGATGTCGCACGCCTCAAGCTGGTCGAGCAGCTCGTCGGTTTCGAGGAAGCGGTTATCCCACAGCACGTGGCTTGCCACGCCCAGCGTTTCGGCCAGCGCCTGGAGCCGTTCGCGGTAAGCCTCGCCTTCATGCGCGACGAGGTTGGGATGGGTCGCGCCGACAATGCGATAGACCGTTTCGGCGTGGCGCGCGACGATCGCCGGCATCGCCTCGATCACCCGCTCGATCCCTTTGCCGGGGCCGAGCAGGCCGAAGGTCATCAGCACGTTGCGGCCGTTGAGCCCCATCTGCTGCTTGAACTGTTCAGACCGCCCGAAGGGACGATCGGGCGCGCCATGCGGCACGATTTGCAGGATGTCTGACGGGGCGTGGTAGCTCGATGCCAGCAAATCGCGCGAATGGCGGCTCATCACCATGATTCGGCTGGCGCGTTCGACCAGGTGTTCGAGGATTGTCCGCTGGCGTTCGCTCGGCTCGCTCAGCACGGTATGCGGGGTCAGGATCAGCGGGGCGGCCAGGCGATCGACGAAATCGCACACCATTTCGCCGTCGGGCCCGCCAAAAATGCCGTATTCGTGCTGCAGCCAGACCGCTTCGGCGCCGCTTTCGTTGATCTTGCGCGCGGCGGCGCGATACGCTGCGGCGTCATTCTCGTCGATCGTGCCGGCGATGCTGGGATAATCGAGCGGGCTGCGCGGATCGTCGAGCGCGTAAACGTCCACCCGGATGTCCGGGTGGAATTCGGCCAGCTTGTCGAAGATGTCGGTCGCAAACGTGGCAATCCCGCACTTGCGCGGGGTAAAAGTGCCGACGAGCGCGATGTGGCGGGCTTCGACGAGCATCTCCCGTGACTGGAATAGCGAAAGAAAATCGGTCCGGCGGGCGGTTTCGGCGGCTTGGGTATCGATCGTGTCGTGTACGGTCATGGGCATTCCCTGGAGCAGGTCCTCCAGCGCGCCCCTCCCGTTGCGCTGGATTCGGGTATTTGTTGCAGTGCAACATAAATGGCGGGTGCTTGGCAAGCGATTTTATTGCACCTGCGAAATACAAGCGGTTGGCTACGGTTCCGATTCTCCGGTTGCCGAGGGTGAACGCGATTGCTGCACTGCACAGCAATCAGTCACTGGGGCGAACGCAATCGCGTCTCCCCAGTTCCCTAATTGATGAAACGCAAGTCTGTGCCGCCGCCGGCGCACTTTCGCGCCGCAGCGGGGCGGGATTGAGGTAATCCGATGACTCGGCGTTCTTCAGGCAGGAATCAGGCGGGCGGCGCGTGGTCCAGCAGCCGCTTGGCGCGCCAGTACATCTCCACGCTCTGCGCGATCAGCAGGCCGAGTGCGAGCGCGATCAGCACATCGGTGAACGCTGCCATGTCGAGTGACAGCGTGCCGAAAATCGCCGCCTCCCGCGCGCCCGTGCGCACCGCGATCAGCACCAGCAGGAAGGCCATCGCGGCGAACGAGGCCTTCTGGCTGAGCTTGCCCGTTTCCGGGTCGACGGTGATGTGGACCATGCGACCGCGCTGCCAGCCGAGCAGCACGCCCAGCGCCAGGCCAGCAGCGGACAGCCCCCAGACCATCGCGCTGCCGGGCGGGGTGCTCCAGAACACCAGCCCGGCGATCAGGGTGTAGATCCCCGGCACGATCCACAACGAGCGCAAGGTGAGCGGGCGCTGCCGGGTCATCCGGCGCATCCGCAGGCCGAGCACCACGGCGATCACGATCACCGGGATGACCAGGCTCATCCAGTTTTGGGTTGCGTCTGCGTGGTTCATATTGCCCTCTCCCGTGGGCAAGCCATAGCGGGCGCGCGCCCGGTCTCCTAGTCGCGCAGGAAAATCTGCTCGATCGGCAGCTCGAACAGGTCGGCGATGCGGAAGGCCAGCGGCAACGAGGGGTCGTATTTGCCGGTTTCGATCGCGTTGACGCTCTGGCGCGA
>JBDSDZ010000160.1:0-8032 GCA_039920345.1 Croceibacterium sp. | reverse complement strand
CGTTCGAGGGCATGGTGCCGCAGATCCACGAAACCGCTTTCATCGCGCCCGGCGCGCGGATTATTGGCGATGTGATCATCGGGGCCGAGGCGAGCGTGTGGTACAACTGCGTCCTGCGCGGCGATATTCACCGGATCGAAGTCGGCGCGCGCTCCAATGTGCAGGACGGCAGCGTGTTTCATGTCGAAGGCCCCCGGCCCGATACGCCAGGCTGCCCGACCATCATCGGCGAAGACTGCGTGATCGGTCATATGGCGGTGGTCCACGGCTGCACGCTGGAGGACCGCGCATTTGTCGGCATGGGCGCGGTGGCGATGGACGATTGCCGGATCGGCGAAGGCGCCATGCTGGCGGCGGGCGCGCTGCTCAGCCCGGGCAAGGCGATTCCTCCGCGCGAGATCTGGGTCGGCCGCCCGGCCCGGTTGCTGCGCACGCAGGACGAAGCGCAAGTGGCGAAGATCCGCTTCCAGACCGAACGCTACTGCAAACTCGCGCAGCGCCACCTCGCGGCGCTGCGCGAAACCTGACGCCAAGGCACTCGCTGTTGCGCGGCGCGACTAGTCGCGGATCAAGGTTCGCAACGCCTCGATCCGGTCGGCTTCGTGGGCCGGTTTGTCCCAGCGGATGCGGCTGATACGCGGGAAGCGCATCGCCAGGCCCGACTTGTGGCGTTTGCTTTCATGCACGCTGTCGAAGGCGACTTCGAACACCAGGCTCTTGTCGGTCTCGCGCACCGGGCCGAAGCGGCCCGTCGTATGAGTGCGGACGTAGCGGTCGAGTTGCTTGAGCTCCTCATCGGTGAAGCCGAAGTAGGCCTTGCCCACTGGCAGCAGTTCCGCTCCCGCGTCGGGATCGCCATCCCAGCAGCCGAAGGTGTAGTCGGAATAGAAGCTGCTGCGCTTGCCGCTGCCGCGCTGGGCATACATCAGCACGCAATCGACCAGCAGCGGATCGCGCTTCCACTTGTACCACAGGCCGGTGCGGCGCCCGGCGACATAAGGGCTGTCGCGGCGCTTGAGCATCAAGCCCTCGATCGCGTCGTCGCGCGCGCGGCTGCGGATTTCGCCGAGGTGCTCGAAGTGATCCGCCTCGACCACAGCCGACAAGTCGAAGCGCTCGGCCGGCAAGCGCGGCATCAGGGCTTCCAGCCGGGCGCGGCGCGCGCTCCACGGCAATTCGCGCAAATCCTCGCCACCGAGCAACAGCACGTCGTAGAGCCGCACGAACGCCGGGTAATCGGACAGCATCGCCTTCGACACGGTCTTTCGCCCGAGCCGCTGCTGCAGTGCGTTGAAGCTCGCCGCACCGCCCGCTTCACCGCCTTGGTGAGCCCCGCGCACCAGCAGTTCGCCATCGAGCACCGCCGGAAACGCCAAGGCACCGGCCATTTCGGGGAAAGTTGCAGTCACATCGTCGCCAGTGCGCGAATAGAGCCGCGTTTCGCCGCCCGCGTGGACCACCTGCACCCGAATCCCGTCCCACTTCCATTCTGCGACGTAGTCCGTGAGATCCACCACGGTCTCGTCGAGCGGGTGGGCAAGCATGAAGGGGCGGAACAGCGGCCGGTTGGCGGTGTCGGGCGGATCCGCGCCGTCGGCCGCCCAGGCAAACAATTCGGCATAGGGCGGCGCAAGCGCGTGCCAGTACTCCTCCACGTCTTCGACCGAGACCGCGAACGCCTGCGCAAGCGCGGTCTTGGCAAGGCGCGCCGAGACCCCGACCCGCATGGCCCCGGTGGCAAGCTTGAACAGCGCATAGCGTCCGTTGGCATCGAGCCGGTCGAGCAGGCGCGGTAATTCGGTCGTCACGCTGGCCCGGGTCATCTTGCCCAGCAAATCAACCGCTTCACTCACGCCTGGCGGCGGCATGACGTCTTCAAGCGGTGCGGGCCACAGCAAGCTCGCGGTTTCCGCCGTATCGCCGACAAAATCGCGACTGAGCGCGAACAGCACCGGGTCGACTCGTTCGGTCAGCAGGTTACGGATCGTGCTCGCCTTGACCGCGGGAAAATCGAGCCCGTCGGTCAGCGCGGCGAGCGCCCAGCCGCGATCGGGATCGGGCGTATCGCGCAAGTAAGCGGCCAGCAGCGCCAGCTTGGCATTGCGGCTGCTGGTATAGACCAGCGCGTCGACCAGGGCAGCGAAGGCCTGCACGTCAGCGCATTTCCAGCAAAAGTGGGCACCGGTTTTTCGTCCGGAAATGCGCCATCATCAGTCGTCCTCGTCCTCGTACCCGACCAGTGCCAGGGCGCGGGCGCGACGCTGATGGAGCTGGCACCAGCGCAACAGCGCTTCCTCGCGCCCGTGGGTGATCCAGCTTTCGGCCGGGTTCACTTCCTCGATCGTGCGCGTCAGCTCGTTCCAGTCGGCGTGGTCGGAAATGACGAGCGGCAGCTCGACATTGCGCTGCCGGGCACGCTGGCGCACGCGCATCCAGCCGCTCGCCATCGCGGTGACCGGATCGGGCAGCCGGCGGCTCCAGCGGTCATTGAGCGCCGAAGGCGGACAAATCACCACCGCGCCGCGCAAGTCATCCTTCTTGCAGTCGGCCACCAGCCGCAGGTCGCCCAGCGCCACGCCGAACTCCTCGTACAGGCGGCACATCCGTTCCATCGCCCCGTGCAGGTAAATCGGATCGGTGTGCCCGGCTCGGCGCAGCTCGGCGATTACCCGCTGCGCCTTGCCCAGCGCATAGGCGCCGACCAGCACGCAGCGCTCCGGCTGGTTGCGCAGCGCCTGCAGCACCTTGCCGATCTCGTGCTCGATCGGCGGGTGGGTAAACAAGGGCAGCCCAAACGTCGCCTCGGTGATGAACACGTCGCACGGCGTAACCTCGAACGGCGGGCAGGTCGGATCGGGCCGGCGCTTGTAGTCACCAGTTGCCACCACGCGCTCGCCCGCATGTTCCAGCAGAATCTGCGCCGAGCCTAGCACGTGGCCGGCGGGCACGTACGTCGCGCTGACAGCGCCGGGGAGCTGGATCGTCTCACCATAAGCGACCGACGTTGCCCCTTCGCGCGTCTGGTAGCGCAGCTCCATGATCGCCAGGGTTGCGGGCGTGGCCACCGATATCCCGTGCCCGCCGCGCGCATGGTCAGTATGGCCATGCGTCACCAAAGCGTGAGCCACCGGCTGTGAGGGATCGATCCAGCAATCCGCAGGGACCACGTGGATGCCGTGGGGCTCTGGCCGAATCCAGGCGAAGTCGGCGATCATGACTGGTGGGACCGGTGCATCAGGCAAGAAAATGGGTGGGACCGCAAGGCGGTTCCACCCATTTCTACCTCGCCGACGCCGAAAGTCAGTCCTCGGACGACTTGCCCTCGGCTTTTGCGGCCGGCTTGCTCTTGGCCGGAGCCTTCTTGCGGCTGGGCCGAGGTGCCTTGGGCGCGGCGGGCGTCAGTTCAAACGCCAGCTTGTCGTCCTTCAGGCTGACATGGACTTCACCGCCGTGCGCCAGCTTGCCGAACAGCAGCTCTTCGGCGAGCGGCTGCTTGACCTTGTCCTGGATCAGGCGGGCCATCGGCCGGGCGCCATAGAGCCGGTCATAGCCGCGCTTGGCCAGCCAGTTGCGGGCATCGCCGTCAAACTGGATGTGGACGTTCTGTTCGGCCAGCTGCAGTTCGAGCTGAAGGATGAACTTGTCGACCACCCGGCTGACGGTCTCCGTGCCGAGATAGGCAAACGGCACGATCGCATCGAGCCGGTTGCGGAACTCGGGCGCGAACATCTTCTTGACCGCTTCCTCGCTCGCTTCGTCCTTGGTGCCGGCCCCAAAGCCGATGCCCTGGCGCGCCGCGTCGGCTGCCCCGGCATTGGTGGTCATGATCAGCACCACGTTGCGGAAATCGACTGTCTTGCCGTGATGATCGGTCAGGCGGCCGTTATCCATCACCTGCAGCAGGATGTTGAACAAGTCGGGATGGGCCTTCTCGATTTCATCAAGCAGCAGCACGCAATGCGGATGCTGGTCGATGGCGTCGGTCAGCAAACCGCCCTGGTCATAGCCGACGTACCCCGGAGGCGCGCCAATCAGGCGCGAAACGCTGTGGCGCTCCATATATTCGGACATGTCGAAGCGCTTGAGCTCGATGCCCATGACGCTGGCCAGTTGGCGCGCGACTTCGGTCTTGCCGACGCCGGTGGGGCCGGAGAACAGGAAGCTGCCGATCGGCTTTTCCGCATCGCGCAAGCCCGCGCGGCTGAGCTTCATCGCCGTGGCGAGCAGCTCGATCGCGTTGTCCTGCCCGAAGACGACCCGCTTGAGATCCTTCTCCAGGCTCGCCAGCGCGGTCTTGTCGTCCTTGCTCACGGTCTTGGCCGGGATCCGCGCCATCGTGGCGATGACCTGCTCGATTTCCTTCGAGGTGATCTTCTTCTTGCGGCGGCTCGGCGGCACCAGCATCTGCATCGCGCCGACTTCGTCGATCACGTCGATCGCCTTGTCGGGCAGCTTGCGGTCATTGATGTAGCGCGCGCTCATCTCCACCGCGGTGCGGATGGCATCAGGCGTGTACTTGACCTTGTGGTGTTCCTCGAACGCCGAGCGCAGCCCGCGCAGGATCTTGATCGTATCCTCGACGGTCGGCTCGTTCACGTCGATCTTCTGGAACCGGCGCAGCAGCGCGCGATCCTTTTCGAAGTGGTTGCGGAATTCCTTGTAGGTGGTCGAACCGATGCAGCGGATCGCGCCCGACGACAGCGCGGGCTTGAGCAGGTTGGAAGCGTCCATCGCCCCGCCACTGGTCGCGCCGGCACCTATCACGGTGTGGATTTCATCGATGAACAGCACCGCTTCGGGCAACTTTTCCAGTTCGGAGACGACTTGCTTGAGCCGTTCTTCGAAGTCGCCGCGATAGCGGGTGCCGGCCAGCAGCGCGCCCATGTCGAGCGAATAGATCACTGCGTCCTGCAGCACTTCGGGCACGTCGCCTTCGACGATCTTGCGCGCCAGCCCTTCGGCGATGGCAGTCTTGCCCACCCCCGGGTCGCCCACATAGAGCGGGTTGTTCTTCGACCGTCGGCAGAGGATCTGGATCGTCCGGTCGACTTCCGGACCGCGGCCGATAAGGGGATCGACTTTGCCGTCGAGCGCCTTCTGGTTGAGGTTGACGCAGAACTGGTCGAGCGCGGAATCCTTCTTGCCCTTGTCCGGCTTGTCCTCGCTCTTGCTCTCAGGCTCGTCATTGCCCTGCGGCGGACGGCTTTCGATCTGGCGACCGCCCTTGCCGATACCGTGGCTGATGAAGCTGACCGCATCGAGCCGGCTCATGTCCTGCTGCTGCAGGAAATAGACGGCGTAGCTGTCGCGTTCCGAGAACAGCGCGACCAGCACGTTGGCGCCGGTAACGGTGTCCTTGCCGCTCGACTGCACGTGCAGGATGGCGCGCTGGATCACCCGCTGGAAACCGGCGGTCGGCTGCGGATCGGCATCGTCTTCGGTCTTGAGCGACTGGTACTCGGTATCGAGGTACTGGCGCACCACGGTGCCGAGTTCGTTCAGGTCGACCCCGCAGGCGGTCATCACCTCGATCGCATCGGGATCGTCGACCAGCGCCAGCAGCAGGTGCTCGAGCGTCGCATATTCATGCGTCCGGTCGGTGGCGTGCTGGAGCGCCGTGTGAAGGGTTTTTTCGAGGCTTTGGGCAAAGCTGGGCATGGTCATTCAATCCAGGGCGAGAGGATACGATCCGAGTGGTTACTAATGTGAAAAGGGCCGTCTGAACGCGCCAGAAACAGCGGCGCCGGCCTTCTGGTTATCAACGATATGGGGCGCTGGAAGCGCGAATGCGAGGGGTTGGGGGCGGATGGCCGCCCCATCAGCTTTTCTCTTTCGGGGAGAATAGCGCGTCGGCCCACTTCTTGTGGTCGGCGGCTTTCGCGTGGTGTGCCATGATGCGCTCGATTTCGGCCTGGAGCAGGTCGATGCGCTCCATCAGCTCGGCCTGTGAATAGGTATCGAGCGCTTCGCCGGCGAGCCGGCTCGCGGTATCACCGCGGATCCGGGGGAGTTCGTCCTCCATTGCGGTGCAGCATGATTCCAGCCCGGCTTGCTGTCAATGGGCGGCTTCATTAGGGCTGTGCACCGTGGCATCTAGGCGACAGGGGGACACGTGGCACTGCCGGCATCGATGCAAGTCGTTGAAATCGGACAACCGGGCGGGCCCGAAGTATTGCGTGTGGCACAGCGGCCAGTTCCCGATGTCGACCCCGGGCGGGTGCTGGTCCAGGTGGCCTATGCCGGAATCAACCGGCCTGACGTGCTCCAGCGCCAGGGCCGCTACCCCCCGCCGCCCGGCGCATCGGTCATTCCCGGGCTCGAGATTTCCGGGACGGTGGTGGCCGTGGGCGACGGAGCGGACGAAACGCTGCTCGGGCGCGATGTCTGCGCCCTGGTGACAGGCGGCGGTTATGCCGAATATTGCCGGGCCCACCCCGACCATTGCCTGCCGGTGCCGCGCGGCCTTTCGCTGGCGCAGGCCGCAGCGCTGCCCGAAACGCTGTTCACGGTGTGGCACAACGTGTTCGAACGCGGCTGGGCCTGCGAGGGCGAGACGCTGCTCGTCCACGGCGGCACCAGCGGTATCGGCTCGATGGCAATTCTGCTTGCCAAGCTGTTCGGACTGACGGTGATCGTGACCTGCGGGTCGGCCGAGAAGTGCGCCGCAGCGCGCGAGATCGGGGCCGATCATGCGATCAATTACCGGACGCAAGATTTCGTCGAACGCGTCAGGGCATTCACTGGCGGCAAGGGCGCGCAACTGGTGCTCGACATGGTCGCGGGCGATTACACCCAGCGCAATCTCGACTGCCTCGCCGAGGACGGGCGGCTGGTGACGATTGCGGTGCTGGGCGGGGCTCTGGCGACGCTCAACATGGCGCAGTTGATGATGCGCCGGCAGACGGTAACCGGCTCGACCTTGCGCGCCCGTTCGGACACCTTCAAAGCCTTGCTGGCGGATGAAATCGCGCGCACCGTCTGGCCTGCCGTCGAAGATGGTTCGCTGCGTCCGGTGATGGACCGGGTGTTTCCGATGGCGCAGGCTGGCGAAGCGCATACGCGGATGGAAGCAGGCGCGCACATCGGCAAGATCGTGCTCGAAATCGGAGGGAACGAATGAATTCACGGCCTGCGGACATGCCCACACGCGCGGCGCTCTGCGCCCACGCCGAAGCTTACCTCGAGGCGCTCGTCGCCGGAGACCCCTCGCGGCTGCCCTGGGCCGAGCACGTCGTGTTCACCGAAAACAATGTCCAGCTCGCGGTGGGTGACGGGCTATGGAACACGATCAGCGCGCGGCGCGATACTTACGATCTCAAGGTGGCCGATCCGCAGACCGGGCAGGTCGCCTGGTTCGGCCTGGTCGAGGAGCATGGCCACCCGGCGATCATGGGGCTGCGCCTTGGCGTCAGCGGCGGTAAAATTGCGGAGGTCGAGACAATCGTCTGCCGGGCGCTCGAATTCGGGCCGTTCCCCAGCATCGAAACCTACGTCGCCCCGCGTCCGCTGATGCTGGCCGATGTGCCCGAGGCGCAGCGGCGCCCGCGCGCGCGAATGATATCGATTGCCGATGGCTATTTCGACACGCTGCAGTTGAATGACGGAACGCTGTTCACCGAGTTCACCGACGATTGCGACCGGGTCGAGAACGGGCTGCGGACGACCAACAATACCATGATCGAGGACTACCCGATCGCGGCGATGAACTGCGCCGACCAGTTTCGGCAGGGCCAGTACATTTACGACGACCGCCTGCGCGATCGCCGGTTTCCGCTGGTGGACGAGGAAAAGGGCATCGTGCTGGCCGCCGGTTTCATCGACCACTGCGGCAAGGTGGTGGACGTGACCTGGACCGACGGGGTGACCAAGGCGAAGTCTGTCTTCCACTTCCCGCACAGCTTCGCACTGATGGAGATGTTCAAGATCGAAGGCGGCAAGATCGCCGGCGTCGAAGCGGTGTTCATCACCGTTCCCTACAACATGCCATCGCCCTGGACGACCTGACTCGGGACTGACCCGGACCCGTCACACA
>JBDSDZ010000159.1:0-4485 GCA_039920345.1 Croceibacterium sp. | reverse complement strand
GGGGCGGGCGAACCGCCGTTTCATCCCAACCGTGCCAATGAAGCGCGCTTCCGACCCGGGCCGCAGCCCGATCGAACGGCCGCGCGCCTAGGCGATAACCGCGCCAATGGCAAGCGAAAGCCACGGTTTGTGCTGACGCGGATGGCGGCCGTAAGCGGCGTGACTTTTGGCCCGCGCTATCCGTAAAGCAGGGCAAATCGAGCCAATCGGCGTGCACTTTGCTTTTGGGAAAGTCACGGTGGAGCGTGGCTTTCGGTTCCGTGCCTGGCTGAATCGGGCGGAGGTGGGGTTTGGCTGGCATGACAACGGCGTCGCACAGCCAAGTGCTTGTAGGAAAGTGAAAAAGCCTTGGTTCAGGGCTTCTGCCTGCGCTCGACCACCGCAATGGCGGCGGCGATGGCCTTGTCGCGACCGAGTTCGGACGTGTCGATCGTCACCGCGTCCTCGGCTGCGCGCAGCGGGGCTTCGGCGCGGGTGCGGTCGCGTTCGTCGCGCTGGCGCAAGTCTTCGGCGATGGTCTCGAACGTCACGTCCTTCCCGTGCTCCTTCATTTCCATCCACCGCCGGCGGGCGCGTGCCGCAATGTTGGCGACGACGAACAGCTTCACTTCGGCATCAGGCGCGATAACCGTGCCAATGTCGCGCCCGTCGAGCACCGCGCCGCCGGGCTGCAGGGCAAACGCGCGCTGGCGTTCGTACAGCGCCTGGCGGACGGAAGGATGGACCGAGACCCGGCTGGCGAGCCCGCCGCTCGCCTCGCTGCGCAGTTCGGGATCGAGCAACAGGCCATCGGGGAAGGTGCACGCCGCCAGCGCATCGCCGCCGTCGTCCGGGTCGCCGCCATCGAGGAACACCTGCCGCCCGACCGCGCGGTAAAGCAGCCCGGTGTCGAGATGCGGCAGCCCGAAATGCGCGGCGAGCGCCTTGGCTATGGTGCCCTTGCCGCTGGCGGTGGGTCCGTCGACGGCGATGATCATGTGGCGACCTTGCGCTTTACCAGCGCGCTGATGAGCCCGGCTCCGGCGATCAGGCCCCAGATCACTTCGAGTACGGTCGCGGCAAGGTTGAAGTTCACCGACAGCGAGATCAGCAGCAGGACCGCGCCGATCAGGTTGGCGGCGTTGAACAGCACTTTGTTCATCGCCTTGGACACGTTGGCATAGGCGAAGCCGGCAATGAACAGCGCGCTGCCGGCCAGGCCAATAGCATCGGCGAAAGTCTGGGTCATGATGCGGTGGCTCCAGCCAGCAGGGTTTCGAACGCCGGGAAACTGGTGGCGATGGGGCTTGTGTCGTCCACTTCCACCCCGTCGCGGCTGGCGAGGCCGGCGATGGCCATGCTCATCGCGATACGGTGGTCGAGATGGGTCTTCGACCGGCTGTTGGCGCTGCCGCGCAGCAAGTCGCCGCCGGTGCCGTCGATGACCAGGCCATCCTCGCGCTCTTCTACCTTTGCACCTGCACCGGTGAGCGCCTCGGCCATGGCCGTCAGGCGGTCGCTTTCCTTCACCCGTAGTTCGTCGAGGCCGCTGGTCGTGGTGCGGCCTTTGGCCATGGCGGCAGCGACGAACAGGACGGGGAATTCGTCGATCATGCTGGGCGCGATGGCGGGATCGACCTCGATGCCGCTCAGCAGCGAATGGCGCACGCGCAAGTCTGCCACCGGTTCGCCGCCGACTTCGCGCCGGTCCAGTTCCTCGATGCTGCCGCCCATCTGCCGCAGCACTTCGAACAGGCCCGCGCGGGTCGGGTTGAGGCCGACGTTTTCGATGACGAGGTTGCTGCCCGGCACGATTAGCGCGGCCACGGCAAAGAAGGCGGCGGACGAAGGATCGCCGGGGACTTCGATCACTTGCGGCTTGAGATCCGCTTCGCCGCGGACGCGGATCACGCGTTCGCCGCCCTGCTCCTCGACCCACAGTTCAGCGCCGAAGCCCTTGAGCATTCGCTCGGTGTGGTCGCGCGTGGGCACCGGCTCGATCACGGTGGTGATCCCGGCGGTGTTGAGGCCCGCCAGCAGGATCGCGCTCTTCACTTGCGCGCTGGCAACGGGCAGGCGGTAGGTGATTGGCACCGCGGGGCTGAGACCGCGCTCGGTCAGGGGCAGTGTTGTGCCGGAAAATTCCGCCCCCATCAGGCCGAGCGGCTCGGTCACGCGGCCCATCGGGCGCTTGGACAAGCTGGTATCGCCGGTGAACTGCGCGGTGATTGGATGGCTTGCCACCAGGCCCATCAGCAGCCGGGTGGAGGTGCCCGAATTGCCCATGTCGAGCGGGGCGGTGGGCTGGAGCAGCCCGCCCACACCGACGCCGTGGATGCGCCATTCGCCGTCATCGCGCCGCTCTATTGTCGCGCCCATTGCGCGCAGGGCAGCGGCGGTGGCCAGCACATCCTCGCCTTCGAGCAGGCCAGTGACGCGGGTTTCGCCCACGGCCAGCGCGCCGAACATCAACGAGCGGTGGCTGATCGATTTGTCGCCCGGCACACGGATGCGGCCGGTCAGGGGGCCCGAACTTGTGAAGCGGCGCGGTTGCGGTTGAGGTGAATGGCTGGACAAGGCGGCGGGCTTTTGACAGCGCCGGGGGCCTGTGGCAAGGCGCGCCGCGCTCTTGATTCCGGCCCTTGAATAACGCCCTGGCCGCAACCATCAAGTTTCGAGACAATACACGGCCTCGCCACAGCGCGGCCAGATGAGGACATTTACATGGTCAAGGCTGAATGGGGTTCCAAGCGCAGCTGCCCCAAGTGCGGTGAACGCTTCTACGACCTCGGCAAGGACGAACCGATCGTGTGCATCGAATGCGGCAACCAGTGGGTTTCCGAGCCGGTGCTCAAGTCCAAGCAGCCGATTCCGTTTGAAGAAGCCAAGGTCAAGGAAAAGGAAGAAGCCGATTCCGACCTCGCGGACGAGGATGAAGATCTGGAAGACATCGACGACGGCGAGGATTCGCCCGACAACGATGTCGATCTTGGCGGTGACGACGACCTTGGCGTGCCCGGCAAGAGCGAAGACGGCGACGACGACACCTGATATATAGGGACTTGCGCGCGGGCGGGTCTGCCCATAAAGGGCGGCCCTCGCGCGCGTTAGTCGCTTGAGCGGGGGGCCTCCCAGGGCCTGCCGGAAGGAATGGAACGGGGCCTTAGCTCAGCTGGGAGAGCGCTACAATGGCATTGTAGAGGTCAGCGGTTCGATCCCGCTAGGCTCCACCATTCGCACGAAATGAGTACCTGATTTGCCCGCTGGCTGACGAGGTTTCGTCCGCCGGCGTTTTTGGCTTTTGCTGTTTCTGGAGTGTTACGAGACCCATGTTCGACACACTGTCCGATCGCCTGTCCGGGGTCTTTGACCGCCTGCGCGGCCGCGGTGCGCTGAACGAGGCCGACGTGCGCGAGGCCATGCGCGAAGTGCGCATTGCGCTGCTCGAAGCCGACGTCGCGCTGCCGGTGGCGCGCAGCTTCATCGACAAGGTCACCGAAAAGGCCATCGGCAGCCAGGTGCTGCGTTCGATCACGCCGGGCCAGCAAGTGGTCAAGATCGTCAACGACGAACTGGTCGCGATGCTGGGCGGCGAAGAAGCCGCGCCGCTGGTGCTGGATGCCAAGCCGCCGGTGGTGATCCTGATGGTCGGCCTGCAGGGCTCGGGCAAGACCACCACGACCGCCAAGCTCGGCAAGCTGATCCGCGAAAAACACGGCAAGAAAGCGCTGATGGCGTCGCTCGACGTCTACCGCCCGGCGGCGCAGGAACAACTCGCCGTGCTCGGCCAGCAGGTCGACGTGGCGACGCTGCCGATCGTGGCCGGCCAGCAGCCGGTCGACATCGCCCGCCGCGCGCTCGAATCCGCCAAGCTTCAGGCCGTCGACGTGCTCCTGCTCGATACCGCTGGCCGGCTCCACGTCGATGCCGCGCTGATGGCCGAGATGAAGGCGGTGGCATCGGTCACGACCCCGACCGAAGTGCTGCTGGTGGTGGATTCGCTGACCGGGCAAGATGCGGTCAACGTTGCCCAGAGCTTCTCCGACGAAGTGCCGCTGACCGGCGTGATCCTGACCCGCATGGACGGCGATGCCCGCGGCGGCGCGGCGCTCTCGATGCGCGCGGTAACCGGCAAGCCGATTAAGTTTGCCGGTGTGGGCGAAAAGCTCGACGCGATCGAGCCATTCCACCCGGGCCGTGTGGCCGGACGCATCCTCGGCATGGGCGATGTCGTCAGCCTGGTCGAAAAGGCCGCGGCGACAATCGAGAAGGCCGATGCCGACCAGATGGCCGAGCGGATGCTCAAGGGCCTCGGTGCGCTGTTTGGTGGCGGCGGAATGGGCGGCCCGGGTGGCCCCGGCGCTGGCGCGCTGAGTGGATTAGGCGGCGGCGGTTCCGGCTTTGGGGCCGGCGGGGCACAGCTCCCCGCCAACATGCAGGACCTGCTCAAGAAGAATTGAATTTTCAGGTATTTGAATTGGAAAGGTGAAGTTTCATGGCAGTATC
>JBDSDZ010000158.1:0-4580 GCA_039920345.1 Croceibacterium sp. | reverse complement strand
GACTCCTGCGCCGCCAGCAGGCGGAAAGCGGCGGACGCGACGATTGAGCGCAGGCCGAAGGCGTCAGCCTGGATTGGGGGCGTGTGAGCAACCCGGGCGCAAGCTGTAACGACAGGCGCCAGCGCGGTCGCTGCTTGGGTTTCTTCGGGCGTCGCCACGTCGGTCGCAAACAGTCGGGCGACGTCGTCGGGGACTGATCGGACGACGCACATCGCGACCTTATCGCTCAGTGAATACGTAGGCGCTTCCTTGGCCGCGGCCGCCCTCGCGAGTCGCACATTAAGCGGTGCTGCGTCGCTTTTGATCATGGCTTCAGCCAGCGCGGCGGCAAGTGGCAACTCGCCCATTCCCAAACGGCCCCTGCCGCCGACTTTCCCGAAGCAATCGTTGTTGGCTCGAGCGAGGCTATCCAGAGCAAATCGAAAAGAGGTCTTAGTGAAATCTTTCGTCAGCAAATCGCGGACACGCTCAGGGCTGCGCTCTGCCACGCAGCCGGCAAATGCTGCCGTCACCGATCGCGCAGGACTGGCGGCAAGATCCTGTTCCTCGGTCACATCCGGAAACGGCTCCGGCTTGGCCGCATCTTGGATCGCCGAGCCGGGCGAAAGCTGGAACAGCAACAAGACGGGATAGAGCAGGCTCATTGCCCCGCCTCCACCGGTGCAGCGGCGGCGCTTGCCGGGTGACTGCTGGTCGAGGCGTGCCACAACGCTTCGCCGATCCACGGGCGCAATTGCTGCGGGACGAGGCTGAACTGCTGGCCTTGCGGCAGGCACGGGCCGAGCGCTTCTGCCAAAGTCTGTAACGAGCGCGCTTCCTCGTCCGAACCGCCGGCCGTACGATAGAAGAAGTCCGCCGTGTACGGATCGGCGGCGACCACGCAATCCGCCAGGTCCATCGCCGCGCGCACGCTGCGTTGCTGGTCCGACAGCGGATAGGTCCGTTCATCGATCACGTTGCCGGCGACGATCCAGGTGGGGCCGTCCTGATACCTGTCAAAATAGGCTTCCTGCACCAGCCACATCCGCAAGGCCGAGGCGCTGAAGCGTAATTGCACGCCCGAACCATGGGTGTTGGCAACGCGCGACAGGCAATCGGCGAAGCCATAAACGCGCATCGCCCGCTCGGCGTCCATGTCGATCTGGCTGAAGTTGACGAAGCCGAAGTCGGTCTTCTCGAGCAGGCTCATCGAATTCTCGCGCGAGTGGCCGTACACGCATTTGCTGAACTGGTTGAGCATCGCCCGGTTGCGGGCGCGGCTGACCGCGCTGGTCTCGGCGTGCCAGCGATTGACGATGTCAGTCGGAAACTGCTGCTGGCGCCGGATGCGCGAATTGAGCGGTGTGTAGTCGTTGTCGTTCCCCTGCGCGAGGATCGGCGTCGCCACCACACAGACGGCGGCAGCGGCGAGACAGAGTGCGATTGCCCTCATTGTGCCGCCTCCTGTGCTGTGCCAGCCGTTGCGAGCGAATAGACCAGTCGTGCGTAAGCAAGCACGGCAGAATCCCGCAGCAGGTAGCGCGGATAATTCACCGCGATATCAGGCGGCAGGCATGCGCCAAACGCGGGAGCCAGCCCGCGAAGCGCAGCGAGTTCTTCGGTGGAGTTGATGTCCGTTTGCGCCAGTTGCCTGACGGCCTCGGGTTCCCTGCGCGTGGCACATTCGGCAATGTAGTCGACCGCCAGCGCCAACTGAGCCTCGCGCGGCAAGTCCGACGAGAACAGCTCGGTCATTGAAAAATCGGGATCGAGTGGAGCAACAGCGGAGAAATCGGTCGGGCCGCTTGTCTTGAAATAATTCCGGACAAGGCCATCGGCCATGATCTTCCTGAATATGCCAGGAGCCCATGCGCCGGTGATTGTGCTACCCCCGCCGCCGCCTTGAGTGTGGCCCGCAACGGCGCGCAACAAGCAATTGCCGTGCGACAACTCCTGCGCCTCCCGAAGCGAACCGGTCAGGACAAAGTTGATCGCGTGCGGCTTCATCAAGCGCCCCGCCGCCACGCATTCACCGTACTTTTGCCCGATTTCGCGCCGCGTCGATTCTTGGTCGAGGTCCTGTGCTGACACGACGCTGGGCGTGGAAGCAGCAAGCAGTACCGCGACCGTGGCGAGGGCCGGCAAGAAGTGGCGCAAGCGCCTCATTGCGCCGCCTCCTTGAGCGCGCCCGCCCGTTCGCCGATGCGGCGTTCGAGTTCGGGGCGGAAGTGCTTGATCAGGCCCTGGATCGGCCACGCCGCGGCATCGCCCAGCGCGCAGATGGTGTGGCCTTCGACTTGCTTGGTAACCTGCTGCAGCATGTCGATTTCATCGACCTCGGCATCGCCGGTGCGCAGGCGTTCCATCACCCGCCACATCCACCCGGTGCCTTCGCGGCACGGGGTGCACTGGCCGCAGCTTTCGTGCTTGTAGAAATAACTCAGCCGCGAAATCGCGCGGACGATGTCGGTCGACTTGTCCATCACGATCAGCGCTGCGGTGCCAAGGCCCGAGCCGACGTCCTTGCAGCCGTCGAAATCCATCGGCACGCCCCGCATCATCGCCGCGGGCACCAGCGGGACGGAGGAGCCGCCGGGGATCACCGCGAGCAGGTTATCCCAGCCCCCGGTAATGCCGCCGCAATGCTTTTCGATCAGCTCGTCGAACGGGATGCTCATCGCTTCTTCGACCACGCACGGTTTTTCCACGTGGCCGCTGATCTGGAACAGCTTGGTGCCCTTGTTGTTCTCGCGCCCGAAGCTGGCGAACCAGGCCGCGCCGCGCCGCAGGATCGTGGGGACGACAGCGATGGACTCGACGTTGTTAACCGTGGTCGGGCAGCCATACAGCCCCGCGCCGGCCGGGAACGGCGGCTTGAGACGCGGCTGGCCCTTCTTGCCTTCAAGGCTTTCGATCATCGCGGTTTCTTCGCCGCAGATATAAGCGCCCGCGCCGCGGTGGACGAAGACATCGAAATCGTAGCCCGACCCGGCGGCATTCTTGCCCAGCAGCCCGGCCTTGTAGGCTTCGGCCACGGCGGCGCGCAGGGTTTCGGTTTCGCGGATATATTCGCCGCGGGTGTAGATGTAGGCCGCCCGCGCGCGCATCGCATAACCGGCGATCAGCGCGCCTTCGATCAGCTTGTGCGGATCGTGGCGCAGGATTTCGCGGTCCTTGCACGAACCGGGCTCGGATTCGTCGGCGTTGATGACCAGGAAGCTGGGCCGGCCGTCCTTCGATTCCTTGGGCATGAAGGACCACTTCATCCCGGTCGGGAAGCCCGCTCCGCCGCGCCCGCGCAGGCCCGATGCCTTGATCTCCTCGATCACCGCGTCCTGGCCAATGGCCATCAGCTTCTTGGTCGCATCCCAGTCACCGCGCTTCTGCGCCGCCTTCAGGCCCCAGTCCTGGAAGCCATAGAGGTTGGTAAAGATGCGGTCCTTGTCTTGCAGGCTCATCCCAGCCCCCCGCGCGACAGCAGGTAGGCGGCGAGGAGTACGACCGCGAGGATCGCGCCGATCTTGAGCACGCCGGTCAGCACCTTCCAGGCGATGAACACCACGACGAGCGCAATGATGATGGTCACGATGCTCATTACCATTCGCTCCGATAATCGTGGTTTGCGCTGACCATTTCCTTCAGCGTGGTCGGCCCGCCGCTCGGTTCGCTGGTGTGGCGGCCGGGTTCCTGCGTGCCTTCCTTGGGCGATCCGCCCGCCGCCAGTGCATCGAGCACGGCATCGAGCCGTTCGACCGTCAGGTCCTCGTAGTTGCCGTCGTTGATCTGGACCATCGGCGCGGTGGCGCAGTTGCCCATGCATTCGACTTCGGTCAGCGTCCACAGCCCGTCGGCGGTGGTGTGGCCCTTGACCATTCCGCGCTTCTTGCACGCGGCCATGATGTCGTCCGAGCCGCGCAGCAGGCACGGCGTCGTTCCGCACACTTGCACGTGGAATTTGCCCACCGGGACCAGGTTGTACATGAAATAGAACGTCGCCACCTCGAGCACGCGGATCGCCGGCATGTCGAGCTCGCGCGCGACAAATTCGATCACCGGGATCGGCAGCCAGCCTTGCGTATTCGTCTCCGCCCCGACCTGCCGCTGGGCCAGATCGAGCAGCGGCATCACCGCCGAACGCTGGCGCCCTTCAGGATAGCGCGCAACGATCTCCGTCGCCGCCGCCGCATTGGCTGCAGTCCACGCAAAACCAGCCCACCGCGCGCGCAGTTCAGGCGTGTCAGGAGCAAGGTGGCGGTCAGCCATTGTCGACCACCTGCTTCTTTCTCGTGATACGGGCTACCATCCAACACGACAAACCCAGGAAGAGCGAAATCGACCGCTCAATGCCAATCCCGTCAACACCGCGGACGAGCTCAAGATACAGCATGCCGCCAGCAGCACCCCAAAATGCCGTGCCGACAAACTCCAGTGACCCAATCGGGTTCCTCACCGGTCGCACTCCCCGAACACGACATCGATCGCGCCGAGGATGGCGGTTGCGTCGGGGAGCATGTGGCCTTTGGACATGAAGTCCATCGCCTGGAGGTGGCTGAACGCGGTCGGGCGGATTTTGCAGCGGTAGGGTTTGTTGCTGCCGTCGC
>JBDSDZ010000157.1:0-27919 GCA_039920345.1 Croceibacterium sp. | reverse complement strand
CCGAAGGGATGGAGCAGGCGGCGCAGCTACTCCAGAATGTGACCTATTGCGACGATGCCTATGCCGCGATGGACGGGGCCGATGCGGCGGTCATCGTGACCGAGTGGGACGCCTTTCGCGCGCTCGACTTCGAGCGGACCAAAGAACTGCTGAAAACGCCGCTGCTGGTCGACTTGCGCAACCTCTACGACCGCGCCGAGATGGAGCGTCACGGGTTCGAATATGTCGGGGTCGGACGCTAACCGGATTGTCGGGGCGGAAACGTGGTGCCGGCTAGAGGATTCGAACCCCTGACCCCCTGATTACAAATCAGGTGCTCTACCAACTGAGCTAAGCCGGCTTACGCAGGCGCCACCTCGGCAGGCTGGCAAGCCAGCCGCTCTGGACACGCTTTGCGTCAAGGAACGCCGAAGGTCCAGCCTTCGGTTTGCGCAATTCGTGCTGTCAGACCCGTGGGCTTCCACAATTCGGGCCGTCCAGCGTTGGCCCGAAGCCATGCCGAAGTGAGCAGCGCGTCGGCACTATGATCATCGATCGGACCGGTCCCGGGCACCGGCTTGCTGCCGATGGCAGCAAGCGCCGCATTGAGATCGCCATACGTCCGCATCTTGCTGCGCGAAGCGGGCCGGCCGGCAGCCATCGCCGCAATCGTGGTGTAGATTTCGACCACCACGGAGCCGCGGGGCGGCAGCGGATCGACCGGCCATACCGGGAGCCGGCTCGCCAGCCGATGCAGCACGCGCATCCCCGTCAGGCTCGACTTGCCGACTTGCGCCGCGCCGACGAGGTTGAAGTTGCTGTAAGGCTGGCAGCCCATCTGTTTCTGGGCGGTCTCGGTCAGCCGAAAACGCCCGCGCCGGTGCGCGGCATCGCGGTGGTGGAAGCGGATTCCCTCGCGTCCGCCGTGGCGGCGAAAGAATTTGCTCACCGCGGCGTGATCGACAAACGCAGTGGCGGCGAAGTGCGGGTCGGCGGCGCTGTAGTGATCGACCAAGGCCCACAGCGCCTTGGCATCGGGCGGGCTCGCGCTCCAGCCAGGAAAGAACGCCCCGCTGTCGGCAAACGGCAGCGATATCCCGAGATCGAGCCCGACCAGCGTTCCCGGCGGCATTTCGTCCAGCAGCCAGTGCAGCACCTCGCCGCGCGACCAGCGATGGCCCGGGCGGACCAACGTGGGCGCGTCCGGACCGCCGTGGCAAATCGCCAGGGCGATCCCCCTGTGCCGCTCGCCTTTCGCGCCCGACCAGTCGATTGCCGCAAATTGCGCGAAGCGTTCAGCCACGCTCTTCGCGCAGCTTGTTCCAGTACGCGATGCGCTCGCGCACCTGCCGCTCGAATCCGCGCTCGACCGGTTCATAGTAAGTCTGCGGTTCCATTTCCTCGGGCCAGTAATTCGCACCGGAAAAGCCACCCTCGGCATCGTGGTCGTAGGCGTAACCCTCGCCATAGCCGATGTCCTTCATCAGCTTGGTCGGGGCGTTGAGGATGTTCTGCGGGGGCATCAGGCTGCCGGTCTCTCGCGCGCTTTTCCAGGCGGATTTCTGCGCCTTGTAGGCGGCGTTCGATTTGGGCGCTGTGGCGACGTAGAGGCAGGCCTGCACGATCGCCAGCTCGCCTTCTGGGCTGCCGAGGAAGTCGTACGCATCCTTGGCGGCGAGGCATTGCACCAGCGCCTGCGGATCGGCGAGGCCGACATCCTCGATCGCCGCGCGCACCAGCCGGCGCAGGACGAACAGCGGCTCCTCGCCCGCCACCAGCATCCGCGCCATGTAATACAGCGCCGCCTGCGGGTCCGACCCGCGCAGCGATTTGTGCCACGCTGAAATGAGATTGTAGTGCCCTTCGCGGTCCTTGTCATAAACCGCCACCCGGCGTTGCAGGAACGCGCCAAGCGCCGCCGGATCGAGCGGCTTGGCAATTTTCGCCGCGTAAAGTGTCTCGGCCTGGTTGAGCAGGAAACGGCCGTCGCCGTCGGCACTGGCGACCAGTGCCTCGCGCGCGTCCTTGGTCAGGGGAAGGGGTCCTTCGAGCCCTTCTGCCCGGGCGAGCAATTGCCCCAACGCCGCGGCATCCAGCCGGCGCAGGACCAGCACTTGCGCCCGGCTAAGCAACGCGGCGTTGAGTTCGAAGCTGGGGTTTTCGGTCGTTGCCCCGACCAGCGTCACCGTCCCGCGTTCGACGAACGGCAGGAAGCCGTCCTGCTGGGCGCGGTTGAAGCGGTGGATCTCGTCCACGAACAACAAGGTCCGCTGTCCCGCCTCGCGCGCCTTTTCCGCTTCGGCGAAGGCTTTCTTCAGGTCCGCCACGCCGCTGAACACGGCGCTGATGGCGACGAAGCGCATTCCCACGGCATCGGCCAGCAGGCGGGCGATGCTGGTCTTGCCGGTCCCGGGCGGGCCCCACAGCACCATACTCGACAGTTTTCCCGCAGCGACCATGCGGCCAATCGCGCCTCCGGGACCGGTCAGGTGCGCCTGCCCGATGATCTCGGCCAGCGATGTCGGGCGCAACCGGTCGGCCAGCGGCGCATCGGCGCGCGGCGCGTCGGGCGGAGAGGCGGCAAGCGGTTCATCGGCAAACAGGTCAGCCATGCCCGACAGATAGGCGTGCGGGCCGCGAGCGACGAGTCCTCTTGCAATTACCAATTTAAAAGATATATCTTAGAACTTCTAAGAAAGGACTTTATAAATGAGACATGGATGTGATGACCGCGAAATTCGGCGGGCAATGAAAATGGCGGCCCGCGTTGGGCGCCAGTTTGGCGCAAGTTTCGGCAGCGACGGACCGTTTGGCCAGCACGGGCCCTTTGGCGCGCATGGCCCGTTTGGGCCGGACGGAGCGTTTGGTCGCGGCGGCGGCGGACGCGGCGGGCGCGGACGGATGTTTGCTTCGGGCGAACTGCGGCTGGTGCTGCTGCGGCTGGTGGCCGAGCAGTCGCGCCACGGGTACGACCTGATCAAGGCCATCGAAGCGCTGACCGGCGGCGAATATGCGCCGAGCCCCGGGGTGGTCTACCCCACGCTGCAGATGATGCTGGACGAAGGCGTGATTGCCGAAGTGCCGGATGATACGGCGCGCAAGGTATTTTCTGCGACTGACGCTGGCACGACCGATCTCGAGGCGCAAAAGGACGCGATCGACGCGGTCATGCAGCGGCTTTCGGCCATCGGCGAGGAACGCCATTCTTCGCCCCACCGCCAGGTCCACCGGGCGATGGAAAACTTGCGCAACGCGCTGCGCCACCAGCGCGCAGCGGGCGGTCTGCAGGACGAGATGGTCGCGAAAATCGTCGACTTGATCGACGAGGCCGCGCGCCAGATCGAGCGCCTGTAACGCTCCCCATCGCGCAAGCGTTTCGCAACCCCGGCGCCCATGGTATGCTGTGCCCCGGGGTTGCGACGTTTGGGGGGTATCTCGATGTCAACGCAAGCAATTGGCAAAGTGCCAGCTCGCTTCTGGATTATCGCGCTCTTGTCGCTGGCCTGGAACAGTTTCGGTGCGGTTGATTACACGCTCAGCGAAATGGGCAACCGTCCCTACCTTGAAGGCGTCGCTGGCTTGGGCCCCGAAGAACTTGCGTTCATTGCCGGCTTGCCCGCCTGGGCGGTTGCGGCTTGGGCCATCGGGGTCTGGGGATCGCTCGCCGGCTCGGTCCTGCTGCTGCTCCGTTCGCGCCATGCGGTTACCGCGTTTGCGGTGTCGTTGGTGGGAGCGGTGATCAGCTTTGCCTACCAGTACACATCGGCCGCCATGCCCGCTTCGATGAAGAGCGGGGTGACGGTCATTGCGCCAATCGTGATCCTGCTGCTGATTGCCGTGCAGTGGATCTATGCGCGCCGGATGGCGGCGGCAGGCGTGCTGCGCTGAAGGGCGACGCGCGCTGCAGCCAGGCGCACATAAACCTCGGCGACAGCGTGATTGATGACATCCCACGAAAAGTCGCGGCTGCGCAGCTCTCCTGCCGCGCCTTGTGCGGTGCGTAGTGCCGGGTCGGCGGCGTAGCGCTCGATCGCGTCGGCAAAACCCGCGATGTCGTCGGGCTCTACCAGCAGCCCGGTTTCTTCGTCGACGACGAGGCAGTTTGTTCCCGTCGCTTGGGCCGCGAGCACCGGAACGCCCGACGCCATGGCTTCGAGCGTCACGTTGCCAAAAGTTTCTGTGACCGAGGGGTTGAGCAGGACATCCATGCTAGCCACCGCGCGGCCAAGATCGGCGCCGGTCAGCATCCCGGCAAAATAGGCATCGGGCAGCTTTTCGGCAAACCAGTCGTGCGCCGGACCCTTGCCCACCACCAGTACTTTGTGCGGTATGCCGCGCTTGCGCAGTTCGGCCACGGTGTCGGCAAACACGTCGAGCCCTTTTTCCATCACCAGCCGGCCAAGAAAGCCAATCACCAGCGCATCGTCAGCCAGCCCGTGCGCGCGGCGCCAGGCCATGTCGCGCCGCGAGGGATCGAAAGTTGCCCGATCGACCCCGCGCGACCAGATGCCGATGTCAAAGCCCATGCGCTGCTCGCGCATCACGTTGGCGGTGCTTTCGGATGGCGCCACCATCGCATCGCAGCGGCGATAGAAGTGGCGCAGGAACGCCACCCCGAGCGGCTCGAGCAGCCCCATGTGATAGTAGCGCAGGTAAGTCTCGAACCGCGTGTGGACCGACGCCAGCACCGGCACGCCGTGACGCCGCCCCCAGGTCACTGCGCGGTGGCCTGCTGGATCGGGCGAGGTGACGTGGATCACGTTGGGCGCGAACTGCGTCAGATCGCGCTGCACGGCCGAAAAGAGCCCCAGCGGCATCCGATATTCGGGCCTGAACGGGATCGCGATGCTCGGCACGCCGACCAGGTCACCGGTGGGCGGGAACGCCGCATTATCCACAATCGGGGCATAGACGCGCACGGCCGCACCCTGCCGCAGCAGGTAATCGACCAGGCGATTAAGGGCCTGGTTGGCTCCGTCGCGGACGTAATTGTAGTTTCCGCTGAACAGGGCGACGCGCAGATCGGCGATCTCCATCGCCGCCCCTTACGGCAAGGTTTGGCGCATTGCGAGACTGATAGCGCCGCCTTTCCGCCATCCCGCCTTTCCAATCTGTTGCCTTGGAGCCACAAAATCGGTTTCCGGTGTTACCGCATATCTAAAGGCTAATTGTCTCTGAACTTCTCGGGGCCTATCACGCGCTGTGAAGGTCGTTCGGCCTGCCGGGAGCACTCGCGAAGAGGCGCCGCCAGACCGGAATGAGGAGAGAAGCCATGGTAAAAGTCGGTGCCGGTAAGGCTGCGTTGTTGCGCGCATTGTTGTTGTCAGGATCGGCCGCTGCGGGACTGTGCGTTCCAGCCGTCGCTTCAGCCCAGGATCAACCAGCGGCGAGCAGCGCCCCGGCCGATTCCGATGAATACAGTGCGGACGAGGATTCCAGCACTGGCAACCTGATCGTGGTTACCGCGACCAAGCGCGAAAAGACCCTGCAGGACGTTCCCGTCGCCGTCACAGTGACCACCGCCGAAACTATCGAGCGCGGCCAGATCCGCGACTTGCGCGACTTGCAGACCGTGGTCCCTTCGCTCAGCGTGGGCCAGCGGCAGAGCGTCGGCTCGACCAACTTCTTCATCCGCGGCTTCGGCAACGGCGCCAACAACGCCGGCATCGAACCGTCGGTCGGCGTGTTCGTCGACGGGGTGTACCGGTCCAAGACGGTGTCGCAGATTACCGACCTGCCCGATGTGCAGCGGATCGAAGTACTGCGCGGGCCGCAGTCGACGCTGTTCGGCAAGAACGCCTCGGCCGGCGTGATCTCGATTTCGACGCAGGAGCCGCAGTTCACCTTCGGCGGCGCCGCCGAAGCGACCTATGGCAATTACAACCAGGTGATCCTCAAGGGCCTGGTCACCGGCCCGCTGAGCGATTCCGCCGCGGTCAGCCTGGCGGCCGGCACCAACCAGCGGGACGGTTTCTTCCGCGACCTTGGCACCGGCGACCGCGCCAATGACCGCGATCGCTGGTTCGTGCGCGGGCAGTTCCTGCTCGAAGGCGGCCACGGCTTCAAGGCGCGCATGATCGCCGATTACGACAAGATCAGCGAAAATTGCTGCGCCGTCGTGAACTTGCAGGACGGCTTGGCGACGCCCGCCATCCGGGCACTGGGCGGGCAGGTCAACTTGCCGGCCGACCGGTTCAGCGGCGTGATCTACAATAACTACAATTCGACCAACGCCATCAAGAACTACGGCGGCTCGGTCGAGCTGGACTACGACGTCGGCAAATTCACGCTGACTTCGATCAGTGCCTATCGCAAGACCAACGCGGTTACCTTCCAGGATTCCGACTTCACCAGCGCCGACCTGATCTACCCCAACTCGCAGGACCTCGATGTCGGGACCTTTACGCAGGAAGTGCGCCTGGCCGGCAAAGTTGGCGATCGGCTCGATGTCCTGCTCGGGGCGTTCTACATTAACGAGGACGTCGATCAGCAGAACAGGCTGATCTACGGTACCCAGTTCCGGCCCTACGCCAACCTGCTAGTGCAACAGCTATCGGGCGGGGCGCTCAGCCTGCCCACGCTTGAAGGTGCCTTCGGGGCAGCCGACGGGCGCAGTTATGCAGGCCAGTTCCTGCTCGGCGGACAGGGCTTCAACGAAGCCTATACACTCAAGAGCCATGCGATCTCGGCCTTCGGTGAGGTGAATTTCAACCTGACCGACGATCTCGTGCTTACGCTTGGCGGCAACTACACCAACGACCGCAAGACCTTCGTCACCAATGCGGTTTCGAGCGACGTGTTCTCGGGCATTAACCTCGACGCCCCGCAATACGCCACATTCCGCCGCACCCTGCTGTTGCAGGGCGCCGTGGCGCAGACGGTGGGCAATGCCCTGGGGCTTGGCCGCTCGGCCACTGCAGCCGAAATCGGCGCCTTCGCCATGGGTAACCCGGCTGCCTATGGGCAGGTTGTGACCGGTGCGACGGCTTATGCCGTTGCCAACCAGAACAATCCGCAGGCTAACCCGCTCGCGCCGCTGCGGGCGCTGCAGTTCATGCCGCCGTTCCTCAACGTCCCCAACGCGGTGGAGGACGGCAAGACGCACGACAGCGACTTCAGCTACACCATTCGGCTGGCGTACGATTTGAACACCGCGCTGAACCTCTATGCAAGCTACGCCACCGGATTCAAGGCGAGCTCGGTCAACCTGTCGCGTGACAGCCGCCCGACCGCGATCGACCGGCAGGCGATTATCGCCGCCGGGCTTGGGCTCAATAACCTGACCTCGGGCAGCCGTTTCGCTTCGCCCGAAGATTCGCGGGTGTTCGAGCTCGGTGCCAAGTTCAACCAGGGCGGCATCTCGGCCAACCTGGCGGTGTTCGACCAGCAGATCAAAGGGTTCCAGTCGAATATCTTCACTGGCTCGGGCTTCGTCCTGCTCAATGCGGGCAAGCAAAGCACCAAGGGCGTTGAATTCGAAGGCCAGGCAACCGTGGCCGATGCGCTGACGCTGAACCTGGGTGTCACGTACCTCGACCCGGTTTACGACAGCTTCCAGATTTCCGCCGTGGGCGATCTTTCGGGCACCCGACCGGCGGGCATTCCTTCGTGGACCGTCATCGTCGGCGCGCAATACGAAGCGCGGGTGGGTCACGGCAACCTGGTGCCGCGTATTTCCTATCTGTGGCAGGACCGGGTGCAGTTGATCGAAGGCCTGCCGGGCTTCCTGACGCGCAATCCCGATGGTTCGATTGCCAGCTCGGCCGCGGCGCTGGCAGCGGCGGCTCAGTTTACGCGCGAGGTCAACGACCTGACCGCTTCGCTCGGTTACGAGTTCGACAACGGGCTCAGCTTCAGTGTCTGGGGCCGCAACCTGCTCGACAGCCGCGACGTGGGCGTGGTGTTCGATTCCCCGGCCCAGCCGCGCGGCATCTCGGGCTATCCGAACGATCCGCGCACCTACGGGGCAACGCTGCGCTTTAAGTGGTAGGCCGGACCGCCGCAGCGTGACCGAAAAGGGGGCCTTCGGGTCCCCTTTTTTGTTTGCCACTTTGGCTGTTCTGTGTTGGCTTGCGTACAGCAAGGCAAAAAGGGGGGAACTTGCCATGGAATGGATGTTGATGCCGCTACGTCGTTATGCCGAATTCTCCGGCAGATCGCAGCGAATGGAATATTGGATGTACACGTTGTTTATCGTTGTTCTGAGCATTGTGACGAACATCGTGGAAACGGTGCTGGGCATTAATGGGATGGTCGCGGGCCTTTATGGTCCGCTGACGGTGCTACTGCTGCTGGCGACATTGATCCCGAGTATTGCGGTCGGTATCCGGCGACTTCACGACACCGATCGGTCGGGCTGGTGGCTCCTGATCGTGCTGGTGCCGATAATCGGTGCCATCGTCCTGTTGGTCTTCTATGTCATGGACGGCACCGAAGGCTCCAATCGGTTCGGCCCGGATCCGAAAGAACCGCCTCATTCGGCAACGTTCGCCTAAAGTGACCTGAGCGCCTGGGCCGGCTTCGCTCGCAATAGCGGGAGCGAGGCGCCCAGCGCGAAGGCCAGCACCAGCGCGATCCCGGTGCCCAGCACGCCGAGGATTTCGGGCCAGTCGGGCAGCCAGTCGAACTCGAACAACTGGGTAATCACCAGCCAGGCAAGGCCGGTGCCGAGCGCCAGCGCCACGGCCGCGAGCAAAGCGGCCAGCAGCGCGAATTCGGCGAGTTGCATGGCCAGCAATTGCAGCGTGCTGGCGCCAAGCACGCGCAGGATCACCGTGTCGTAGGTCCGCGCCGCGCGCGCTGCGGCGATCGCGCCGAGCAGCACGGCAATGCCCGCCAGCACTGCGACCGAGGCGGCAGCCAGGATCGCCAGCGAGACCTGGTCGAGGATTGCCCGCGCTTCGGTCAGCAGCGGGCCCACTTCGATCACCGAGCTAGAGGGAAAACCGCGCACCAGCGCGCGCAGCAGTCCGCCTGCCGGCTCATGGGGGGGGAGCGAAATCGTGGCCGCAAGGTTGTGCGGGGCGTCCTCCAGCGCATTGGGCGAGAACACCAGCACGTAGTTGAACCCCATCGAATCCCAGTCGATGCGGCGGAAATTGGCAATCCGCGCGCTGCGCTCGGTGCCGAGCAGGCCGATGGTCAGGTAATCACCCAGCTTGAGCCCGGCGGCTTGCGCCAGGTCGGCATCGACCGAGACCAGCGGCTCGCCCGTATAATTCGTGGGCCACCAGCGCCCGGCAACCAGCGAATTGCCCTCCGGCAAGGCCTCGGAATACGTCAGGCCGCGTTCCCCGCGCAGCGCCCAGGCGCCTTCGGGCAGTTCTGCCATCTCGCTGACCACATGCGGACGGTCTTTCGGGCCATAGGCGAGGATCGCGCCGCGCAGCGTCGGAACGGCGTCCACGGCGGAGCGCGGGGCTTGTTGTTCGACAGTGGCTTCGAACGCTGCAAGCTTGTCGCGCGGGACGTCGAGCACGAAGTAATCCGGCGCGCGGGCGGGCACCGAGCGGCGGATGTTGCCGTCAAGGCTGGTCTGGACCCCCGCCAGCAGCACGAACGCCGACAAGCCAAAGCCGAGTGCAGTGACCAGCGCCCCGGTCGATGATCCCGGCCGGTAGAGGTTGGCGAGCCCGGCGCGGGCAATTGGATTGCCCGGCCGCGGCAACCGGCTCGCGAAACGGCGGATGGCCATGCCAAGCAGCGCCAGCAGCCCCAGCATCGCCGCCGCGCCGCCGAGGAACATCGCGCTCAGCCCCGGCTGCGGCGAGCCGATCAGCGCCAACGCGGCGATACCGGCCAGGCCCACGGCCACCGGAACAACCGCTCCGCGCCACGCCCGTGCGAGGGGCGCAACCCGCGCCCGCATCAGCGCCATCGCCGGAAAATCGCGCGCGCGCATGATCGGCGGGGCGGCGAATACCAGCGCCACCAAAAGGCCGAACAGGCTTGCCCGCACCAGCGAGGGGACATCGATCACCAGCCCGGCGCGGACCGGCAGCAAGTCACCCAGAGCTTTCGACAGCAGCGGCGTGACTGCCACGCCCGCCACGATACCCGCCAGCGATCCGACGAGCGCGGCCGCGCCGATCTGTAGCGCGTAAATGCGGGCAATGTCGCGGCTGGTAGCGCCGAGGATCTTGAGCGTGGCCACACTTGCGCGGCGCGCGTCGAGGTAGGAGGCAACTCCGCCGCCGATACCGATGCCCGCGATGGCAAGCGCGGCGAGGCCGACCAGCGTGAGGAACTGCCCCATGCGCGAAACGAACCGCTCTGCGCCCGGCGAAGCGCGGTCGCGGGTGCGGACGGAGAATCCGGCGTCGGGGAAGCGCGCTTTGAGGTCTGCTTCGACAGCGGCTGGATCGCTTGCGCGGCTCAGCGCGATCCGGGTCTTCGACTGGTACATCGCGCCGGGCAGGGTCAGGCCCGCGCGTGCCGGCAAGTCGAGCGAGACGATGACCGTCTGGCCGAGCGCAAAACCTTCGGACAACCGGTCAGGCTCGTCGGCAATAATCCCGCCAACACGTACATCGGCGCTGCCGATACGGATGGTGTCGCCCGGTTTGACGCTGAGCCGCTCGGCCGCGCCCTCAGACAGCCAGGCGGTACCGGGATCGGGCGAACCGACCTGCCTGCCGTCCTTCAGGGTCAGCGCCCCGTAGAGCGGCCACAACGCATCGACCGCCTTGAGTTCGATCGGGGTCGTGGCCGCCGAGGTGCTGGCCATAGCCTGCATCCTGAGGCCGCGCGACAGCCAGCCGTACTGGGCGAGGTACTTGCCCTCGTCGTCGCTGAGCGGGCGCTGCCAGACTTCGACTTCGAGATCGCCGCCCAAAATCGTGCGGCCCTGCGAGGCCAGCTGGTCGCGGATCGCCGAGGTCAGCGAGCCGATCGCGGCCAGCGCGCCCACGCCCAGGAACAGGCACACCAAGAGCAGCCGCAGCCCGCGAAAACGGCGATGCAGGTCGCGCCGGGCGATGCGCCAGGCGGCTGTCCAGCCAAGTCCAGAAGCGCGCGCGGTCAAGTTAGGTTAGAATCCTGAAGATAAGACACCAAATCGGTTATTTCATGATTGAAGGTCTGTAGGAAAGCCTTATTTTGCACGCGACGTGTCGTTCGCGATGCGCCCGTCGGCCAGCGTGACCACGCGGTCGCAGCGGGCGGCCAGGGCTTCGTCATGGGTGATGATCACCAGCGTGGCCCCCGTTTCGGCCCGGCGGGCGAACAGCAGTTCGATCACATCCGCTCCGGTCGCGGCGTCGAGATTGCCAGTCGGTTCATCCGCAAACACCAACGGCGGGCGCGGCGCGATGGCGCGGGCAATGGCCACGCGCTGCTGCTCGCCGCCCGAAAGCTGCGCCGGGTAGTGCGTCAGCCGGTGGCCGAGGCCGACGGCAGCGAGTTCAGCCGCCGCGCGTTCCCACGCACCCGTTTCCCCGGCCAGTTCGAGCGGGGTGGCGACGTTTTCCTGCGCGGTCATCGTCGGCAGCAAGTGGAAGGCCTGCAGCACGATGCCGATGCGGCCGCGCCGGGCCCGGGCCAGTTCGTCTTCGCCAAGCGCAGCAAAATCGGCCCCGGCGACGGTGAGCGATCCACTGCTGGCGCGTTCGAGCCCGGTGAACAGCGCCATCAGCGAGCTCTTGCCCGAGCCCGAGGGGCCGAGCAGCGCCAGCGTTTCGCCCGCCGCCACGGTCAGGTCGATGCCGCGCAGGATCTCCACCGCGGCCTCGCCGTCGCCAAGGGTCAGGCGCAGCGCGCGCGCCTCGATCGCTGCCGGATTTTCGGGGGGACTTGTCACGCTGCGGAGATGGCATAGGGACCGGGGGGCTACAAGGAGACCAGCGTAATGAAATGTCGCGGCCTGTCGGTGATCCTGGCGATGGCTCTGGTGGCGGGCTGCGAAGGCAACACCCCCACGCCGACGCCGTCGCAGGCGGTGGCCGTCGCGCCATCGGCGCCGCCTGTAGCCGCACCGGTCGCCGCACCGGTCGCCGCCCCGGTCTCTGGCCCGGAACGCCGCGTCCTCGCCTTTGGTGACAGCCTGTTTGCCGGATACCGGCTGGGCAGCCGCGAGTCCTATCCGGCGAAGCTTGAAACCGCCTTGCGCGCTCAGGGTATCAACGCGCGGGTCACCAACGCGGGCGTTTCCGGCGATACCAGCGCGGCGGGACGGCAACGGCTTACATTCGTGCTCGGCAGCATGCCCGCGCGGCCGGACCTCGCGATTGTCGAGCTGGGCGGGAATGACTTGCTGCGCGGGATTGCCCCGTCCGAAACCGGTGCCAACCTGACCGCGATCCTCGACGAGCTCAAGCGCCGCAATGTGCCCGTGCTGCTGATGGGCATGCGCGCGCCGCCCAATATGGGCGATGCCTTTGTGGCGGAATTCGACGGGCTCTATCCGCGACTTGCGCGCCAGTATGGCACCGCGCTGGTGCCGTTCTTCATGGAGCCGATCTACGGCAAGCCGGCGCTGCAGCAGGCCGACCATGTCCATCCAACGGCAGCCGGGGTCGATGCGATGGTAGCGGCGACGGCGGATGACGTGGCCAAGGCGCTGCCCAAAGCGCCCTAGGACACTCGCTCGACCGCGCCGCCCGCCACGCGCCAAACGGCCGCTTCGGCTTCGATATCGGCAAAGGGCGCCAGTTCGGTCCCGGTCAGCCAGGCCTGCGCGCCGCCGCTGCGCAGCCGTTCGAACAATGCCGCGCGGCGTACCGGATCGAGGTGCGCGGCGACTTCGTCGAGTAGCAGCACCCCGGGCCGGCCGGCAGCGGCAAGGTCGGCATGGGCGAGCGTAATCGCGATCAGCATCGCCTTCTGCTCGCCGGTCGAACACGAGACGGCGGGCATCGCCTTGACGGCCAGTGTGACCTGCAATTCATCGCGGTGCGGTCCGGTGAGAGTGCGCTGCGCCGCGCGGTCGCGTTCGCGGCTCGCTGCCAGCGCACCTGCCAGTTCAAGCGCACCCAGCGGGCCGCCGGGAACATAGGCAAGGGCAGGGTGCGCAAACGGACCTTCGGCCATAGTTGCCAACGCGGCAGACAAGCGTTCGACCAGCGCGGCGCGCCCCGCAGCCAGCATGGCCCCGGCCTGCGCCAGTTGCGCTTCGATCGCGTCGAGCCAGTGCGCATCGGGCCGCGCTTCTGCGCTGAGCAGCCGGTTGCGTTCGCGCAGCGCCACCTCGAACCGCGCCGCAATCCGCGCGTGGCCCGGATCGAGCGCCAGCGCCAGCCGATCAAGGTAGCGCCGCCGCGCCCCTGCGCTGTCGGCAAATAGCCCGTCCATCGAAGGGGTCAGCCAGCCCATCGCCAGCCACTCGCCGAGCGCGACCGCGCTGGTTTCAGCGCCGTTGACCTGGACCAGGCGCCGGTTCGGGCGCTCGCCTGCGGTGCCGGTGCCCAGGGTGATCGCCTCGCGCCGGTCGCCGCAATCAAGCTGCGCGCTGGCGGTGAACCCGCCCGGCCCGCCGGCCGAGGCGATCTCCGCCAGCGGCGCGCGGCGCAACCCGCGGCCCGGCGCGAACAGCGACAGCGCCTCGAGCACGTTGGTCTTGCCCGCGCCATTGTCGCCCACCAGCAGGTTGAGCTTCGCACTGCCATCGAGACGGCTCGCGGCATGGTTGCGGAAGTGGGTCAGGGTGATGCGATCGAGCGCCATGGGTCAGGCCGAGGGTTAGGCGAAGGCGCGGTGCGAGACCACCGCAAAAGCCTTCCGCCGATATGTGGTGAAAATTCCCAACTCACGGCGGTCAGTTTTCGGAGAATTTTTGACGCTCCATCCAAAAACGGCAGAAAACCGCCGTTTCTTCAAATTGGCACGGCTTATGCAATCAGTCTTTCATCGGCGGATTGGCCGCCAGTTTGGACTAATAGGGGATATACCATGACCAACGTTTCTTACTTCATGCGCCACGCACTTGCCGTTGTCGGTGCGCTTTTCATCAGCGGCACATTGCTGGTCAACGGCCTCGCCGTCAGCGCGGCGCAAGTGCACTCGGTTGCGGGTATCCTGGCATGAACCAGGTAGACCGCAACCGCAGCGGCGCGCCGGAGCGCAGCTTCCGCCTCGACAAGGCGGACGGCAAGTTCCTTGGCGTTTGCGCTGGCATCGCCAACTACATGGACATCGATCCGATGATCGTACGCCTGGTCTTTGCGGCCGGTACCGTGTTCGGCTTCGGCAGCTTCATCCTGATCTACTTCGCGATTGCCCTGCTGGCGGATTGATCCGCCAGCAGCCTACCCCCGGCGCGCCTTGGCGAAGGGGGAGAAGTCGGTCTCGGTGTCAAACACCTCGATGCCCTCGCGGCGCTTGAGGAAGCCGACCACCAGGTAGGTTACCGGCGTCAGCAGCGCCTCCCAGCCGGTCTTGATCAGCCACTGCGAGATCACGACTTGCCACAACTGCTCGATCGGCCACCCGGCCAGGCCATAGAACGCCAGCGGGTAGAAGATCACGCTGTCGAGCCCCTGGCCAACAACGGTGGAGCCAATCGTCCGCATCCACAGGAACCGCCCGCCGGTCATCACTTTCATCTTCGCCAGCACGAAGCTATTGGCGAACTCGCCGGCCCAGAACGCGGTCATCGAGGCGAGCACGATGCGCCACGAATTGCCGAACACGAATTCGTAGGGGCCTTGCCCGGGCCAGCCCGCCGCGGGCGGCAGCGCCACCACCACCCACGCCATGAACGCCATGAACAGCAGCGCCGCAAACCCGGTCCAGATCACCCGTCGCGCATTGGCATAGCCATAGACCTCGGTCAGCACGTCACCGATGATGTAGCTGACCGGGAAGAACAACACGCCCGCGCCGAACGACCACTGCGTGCCGCCCGGCAGCGTGACATAGCTCGGCTTGGAAGCGCCAATTACGTTCGACAGCAGCAGGATCGCGACAAACGCGGCCATGATGTACGGGTAATAGCGAAACGGCGCCGCGCCGCCTTCGGCATCGCCCGCTTCCCCGCCAGTCATGCGCCTTTCCCCCATGCCGGCACGCTATCGCGTTTTGCCGCAGCCGCAAAGCACGCTAATGAGCCGCCCGACGCGCCCGTAGTTCAACTGGATAGAGCACGAGCCTTCTAAGCTTGGGGTTGCAGGTTCGAGTCCTGCCGGGCGCGCCAATCCGTCAGTTCTTCGTCACCACCGGCATGACCTGCGGGTAGGGCATGATCATCGTCCCGTCGGGCGCCGAGGTGAAGGTGGTCTGGGTCGGATAGGCGAATTCGATGTCGCGCTGGTTGAAGCTGCGCAGGATGCCCAGCGCGACGGTCTGCAGCGCGAGCATGGCTTCGGACACATCGCCGCTATCGACTTCGAACAGCATTTCGAAATCGAGCGAGCTGGGGCCGAAACCGATGAAGCTGCCGCGCACGAAGCGGTGGCCTGCCCGTTCGGCTTCAACCTGCATCAGGTGCGGTACCTCGGCCGCCACCTCCGGGTCGGTCTGGTAGATCACTCCCACGGCGATCCGGTGGCGGTAGACCTGCCGCCCGGCGAAGTTGCTCACTTCTTGCGCCAGCAACTGGGTATTGCCGATGATCCGCAATTCGCCAGTCAGCGCGCGGATGCGGGTGGACTTGAGGCCGATTTTTACCACATGCCCGGAGACCGGCCCTTCCTTGCCTGCGAAAGTGATCATGTCGCCGACGCGGAAGGGCTTGTCGAAGATGATCGAGAGCGCGGCGAACAGGTCCGAAAAAATGCCCTGCGCGGCAAGGCCAATGGCGATGCCGCCCACGCCAAGGCCCGCGATCAGGCCCGTCACGTTGACGCCCAGGTTGTCGAGCACCACGATCGCGGCAATCGCGAACACCGCGACCGAGACCAGCAGCTTGATGATGCCCATTGCGCTCGCCAGGCTGGCCGCGTCGCCGTCGTGCTCACCTGCGCGCCGGGCGATCATGCCCAGGATCAGCGTGCGCGCCCAGATCGCCGCCTGCAGCGCCGCCGCGATGGTGAACAGGAACGTGATCGTGCTGCCGATGTCGCTTGGCGGATGCAGATAGCCCTGCACCAGCTCGATCGACAGCGCGGCGATGAACCACATGCGGGTCTTGCGCACGACGTTACCAAGCACATCGGTCAGCGAATGGCTCGGCCCCAGTTTCTTGGTCGCGCGCAGGATCAGCGCGCGCAGCGCGTAGAGCAGGACGAAGATGCCCACCGCAATGACCAGCGCGAGGGTGATGTCGGTCAGGTTGGCAGTGAGCCAGGCGAAAACAGGGGTGCGTGGAGTGGCCATGGATCAGGCGTTCGCGGTCTGGAGGCGGGGCGGGATGCTTACTTCACATGCGATCACGAGATCCTCTTCTGCTCGCGGGATGGCGGGGCGGCGGCGTCTGGACACCCTAGAGACGCTATCCCTAACGCGCCAGTCACCACTCTGTGTCGGAAAACTTGACACAGTTGCGCGCTCTTAACCTTTCGCAAACCATCGTGTGGCAGGGAGTTGCGTGGTTTCTCGAAACTGGCACAGCCCGTGCAATAGTGAAGTTACCCAACCAAGTCTTCGAACGAGGCGGGGCCGAACCCCTGGTCCCCCATCCCGGCCCCGCCTCCCCGAAGACCTCTCCTCCCAAAATCAACGCATCGCTCCCGCCAGCCAAAATCCGTATGGCGTGGGCATGGATCGCAAACGTTCGTTCGCTCCCGTTGTCGCACCTGACACCCGCGTGCTCGTGCTCGGCAGTTTGCCCGGCGACGCCTCGCTGGCCGCGGCTCGCTACTACGCGCATCCACGAAACCTGTTCTGGCACTTGATCGGACAGGTTATCGGCCGGAACCTGGCAGCGCTCGATTACGACCAACGCCTCGCTGCGCTGCTGGCGGCAAAAGTCGGCCTGTGGGACACGGTCGCCTCGGCCCACCGCCCGGGCAGCCTGGATGCGGCGATCCGCCAGGCGGAACCGAATTCGCTCGCTGCGCTGGCTGGGTCTTTGCCGCAATTGCAGGCGATTGGCTTCAACGGCCAGACGTCTGCGCGCACCGGAATGCCAGCGCTCGCCGAGTCCGGCCTGGCCCTTGTGCCGCTACCATCGTCGAGTCCGGCGCACGCGGCGATGCCGCTCGCCGAGAAGGAAAAGCTCTGGAGCGCCTTGCGCGAATTTCTCGCCTGACCCTTGTGCCGCGTGGCCCCGCGCCCCATTGCAATGGGCATGAGCAAACGATTTCCCACGGGCAAGGCGGCCATCGCCGGTGCCATCGGATCCGCCGCGGTCGCCGCAGCGGTTCTCTACGCCAATCGCCGCAAGGAGAAGAAGGCCAAGCCGGCACAGCCGGGCCCGATCCCCAGCGGCGAGCCGCCCGAGACCGATTGATGGCCGGGATTTACTGATGGAACGCGTCACCACCGTTGAGGGCCGGGCCTATCCACTGGGCCGCAGCAATGTCGATACCGACCTGATCATTCCCGCGCGCTGGCTCAAGACGGTCACCCGCGAAGGGCTTGGGCGCGGGGCCTTCGAGGCGCTGCGCGAAGATCCGGACAACGTGTTCGACAACTCTGAATTCGCTGGCGCGCCGATCATCGTGGCGGGCGATAACTTCGGCTGCGGATCGAGCCGCGAACACGCGGCCTGGGCCTTGCTCGACCTGGGCGTGAAGGCGGTCATTGCGCCTTCGTTTTCGGATATCTTTGCCGGTAATGCGTTCAAGAACGGCATCCTCACCGTAGCCCTGCCGCAAGCGGCGATCGACCGGCTGATGGAAGTGGCGCAGACCGATCCGATCCTGATCGACCTCGAACATCAGACGGTGACCACCCGGTTCCAGGATCGTTTCACCTTCGAGATCGACCCGTTCCGCAAATATTGCCTGGGCGAAGGGCTCGACGAAGTGGGCCTGACGCTGACCCGAAATGACGCCATTTCGCGCTATGAAAAGCAGATCGCGGCGTACCGGCCGTGGCTTGCGCGCGGAACCGGGCTTGCCGCTTGATCTGGCAGGGCGCTATCGCCCGGCTGACCGACTCCGGAAGGATTACCCAATGACCGATTTCAAGGATCGCGAGCGCGCCGAAGAAGCCAAGTTCGCGATGGATGCCGAAACCGCCTTTCGCGTCGCAGCGCGGCGCAATCGCCTGCTCGGACAATGGGCCGCGACCAAGATGAGCCTGACACCCGAGGAAGCCGAAGCCTATGGCAAAGCCGTGGTCCAGGCCGATTTCGAGGAAGCGGGTGACGAGGACGTGATCCGCAAGGTGCTGGGTGACCTCACGGCCGCCGGAATCGACACGACTGAAGACGCGGTCCGCGCGGCGCTGCAGGAAAAGTCGGTCGAAGCGCGCCGCCAGCTGATGGGCGGCGCCTGACATGGCGATGCCGGCAGCCGAAATCGAGGCCCTGATCAAGGCCGCCTTGCCCGGCAGCGACGTGGTGATTGAAGCGCTCGTGGATGACGGCGATCACTACCGCGCGCGCGTCACCTCGGCCGCCTTTGCCGGCAAGAGCCGGGTGCAGCAGCACAAGATGGTCTACGACGCGCTCGGCGGGCGCATGGGCGGGGAGCTCCACGCCTTGCAACTCACCACCAGCGTTCCCAACTGAGTTCGGCCAGAAGGAATAAAGCCTGCCATGTCCGATACCAACGAACGCCTGACCAAGATCGTCAACGACAGCGACGTCGTGCTGTTCATGAAGGGCACGCCGCTGTTCCCGCAGTGCGGTTTTTCGAGCAAGGCGATCTCGATCCTCGATCATTGCGGCGTGGCGTATGAAAGCGTCGACGTGCTGCAGGACATGGAAATCCGTTCGGGCATCAAGGCGTTTTCGGATTGGCCGACGATCCCCCAGCTTTACGTCAAGGGCGAGTTCGTGGGCGGAAGCGACATCATGATGGAAATGTACCAGGCCGGCGAGCTGCAGCAGTTGCTCGACGAAGCCGAGGTTGCCAAGGCGAACTGAGCGCCGTCCGCCCGCGCTGCGGGCTGGCTTTCGAAATTCCTATCGCATACCCAAGCCCCTGATACTTCGGGGGGTCGGCATGGCGTTGTTTCGCACTATCGCATTGGCGGCGCTGTTGTGCCTGGCTGCCCCCGCAGCGGCGCAGGACCCGGCTGTGGTCTATCCGCCGATGGAACAGCGCATTGCCGCTGCGGCACAAGCGAGCCGCGCGGCGTCGCAGATGATCGCCTATGACCAGGCGGCCTGGCACGCCACGGATCAATTCCTGGCCGATGCGGGAAGCGACACCCAGAGCGAAATCGCCGCGCGCTTCCCCGGCGCTGCAGGTTTTGTCGTGATACCCACCGAAACCCAGGGTCAGCTCGAAGTCCTGTTCGTGGCTAATCGTGCAGAAGGGCCGGTGGCTGTCGCCAGCTATATCGCCGAGGGCAGCACGATACTGTCCGGAGCAATTTTTGCACCAGGCAGCGAGCGACCCCTGTCCCCGCTCGCAAAGCGGATGTTCGATGCCCATAACGCGTTGTTGGCAGCAGCGGCCGAGAATTCGGCTGGCCTGTGCGCGCCGGGCACACCCAACACGCTGGTCCTGCCGCCCGACGAAAGCGGCGTGATCCATGCCTACCTGCTGACGCCGCAGACCGATCCCAACAGTTATCCGCTAGGCGGTCATTACCGCGCCACCATCCAGCCTGACGGGACGGTCTCCGAATTCCGGGCGCTGTACCAGGATTGCCTGCCGATCACGTGGGACCCCGAGGCGTCTGACCTGCCGATGCAGTCGTTTATCGCCACCCACTCGCTCGACCCGCAGCCGAACGAGATTCACGGCTTTGTCAGTTATTACGTGCCGTTCCCGATGGGTATCGTCACGGGCGATTCGATCTGGATCGTGATTGGCGGCGAAATTGGCGAGGCTGTACCAATGGACGCCGAAACCGGCGAAATTCCCTAGGACGCCAGTTCGGGCACGCCCAGGGTCCTGACATCGGTCAGCTTTCCGGTCACCGCGGCAGCGGCGGCCATCGCCGGGCTGACCAGATGGGTGCGCGCGCCGGGGCCCTGACGGCCGACGAAGTTGCGGTTGCTGGTGCTGGCGCAGCGTTCGCCCGCCGGGACCTTGTCCGGATTCATGCCGAGGCACGCCGAACACCCCGGCTCGCGCCATTCAAGGCCCGCATCGGTGAACACTTTGTCGAGCCCTTCGGCTTCGGCCTGCAGCTTCACCAGCCCCGAGCCGGGGACGACAATAGCCCATTTGACGTTGGCGGCCTTGTGGCGGCCGCGCAACACGGCGGCGGCGGCACGCAGGTCTTCGATCCGGCTGTTGGTGCAGCTGCCGATGAACACGTTTTGCACTTCGACTTCGTCCATCCGCTGGCCGGGTGCAAGATCCATGTAATCGAGGCTGGCCTGGGCGGATTTCTGCTTGCCGGGATCGGTGAAACTGGTGGGATCGGGCACGACGCCGCCGATCGCCACGGTATCTTCGGGGCTGGTGCCCCAGGTTACCGTCGGTTCGACGGTGGCCGCGTCGATCACCACGGTTTTGTCGAACCTAGCGCCGTCGTCGGTATGCAAGGTGCGCCACCAGGCCACGGCCTGGTCCCATTCCTCGCCCTTGGGCGAGAGCGGGCGGCCCTTGAGATAGCGGAATGTGGTGTCATCGGGCGCGATCAGGCCCGCACGGGCACCACCCTCGATGCTCATGTTGCAGACCGTCAGGCGCGATTCGATGCTCATCTGCTCGAACACCTTACCGCGGTATTCGATCACGTGGCCGTTGCCGCCGGCGGTGCCGATGGTGCCGATGATGTGCAGGATCAGGTCCTTGGAGGTGATGCCCGGGCCAAGCTCGCCCTCGACCACGACTTGCATGGTTTTCGAAGGACGCAGCAGCAGCGTTTGCGTGGCGAGCACGTGTTCGACTTCGCTGGTGCCGATGCCGAATGCGAGCGCGCCCATTCCGCCGTGCGCGGCCGTATGGCTGTCGCCGCACACGATCGTGGTGCCGGGCAGCGAAAAGCCCTGCTCTGGCCCCACCACATGGACGATGCCCTGCTCGGCGGACGTGGCACCGAAATAACGCACGCCGAATTCCGGCGCATTGCGTTCGAGCGCTTCCAACTGGTTGCGGCTCTCGAGGTCTTCGATGGGAAGCCGCTCGCCCTCGGCGTTGACGCGCGGGGTTGTCGGCACGTTGTGGTCGGGGACGGCCAGGGTAAGTTCGGGCCGACGGACCTTGCGTCCGCTCAGCCGCAGCGCTTCGAACGCCTGCGGGCTGGTGACTTCGTGGACGAGGTGGCGATCGATGAAGATCAGGCACGTTCCGTCGTCACGACGCTCGATAACGTGTTCGTCCCAGATTTTTTCGTAGAGAGTGCGGGGTCGGCTGGCCATGGAGGGGGAGCTAGGCCTGCCGACCCCGGCTGACAAGGGCATCAAGCCCTTAAGGTTCAACGGTGGTTGGTATAGCTGTTGGGGTCATTCCGGTCGCCGCGATCATTGCGATCATTGCGCCCTGTGGCTGGCCTCGACGCGGCCGCGGGGGTATGATGCAGCCATGACGTGGATTGCACCCCTGTTTGTCGTCCTCGCTACCGTGGCCGCCATGGAATGGGTCGCGTGGGCGAGCCACCGGTATGTGATGCACGGCTTTGCCTGGGGCTGGCACCGCGACCATCACGAACCGCACGATAGCGTGCTGGAAAAGAACGATCGTTTCGCGCTGGTCGGGGCAGGCTTAAGCATTGCCATGTTCGCGCTCGGCTCGCCTCTGGTCATGGGCGCAGCGGCATGGTGGCCGGGAACGTGGATCGGGCTCGGCGTGCTCGCGTATGGGGTGATTTACACGCTGGTACACGATGGGTTGGTTCACCAGCGCTACTTCCGCTGGGTGCCGCGGCGCGGTTATGCCAAGCGGCTGGTCCAGGCGCACAAGCTGCACCATGCCACCACGTCTCGCGAGGGCGGGGTGAGCTTTGGCTTCGTCTGGGCGCGCAATCCGGCTCGGCTGAAAGCGGAACTCCAGCAACAGCAGCGCGCGGGACTGGCCCAGCTACGCGGCGATGTGATCGCCTGAGCTTGTCCACCGGCGACGCATTATCTCACTAGCGGGGCGGAATGGAACACTTCATATATCGGCATGCCGCATGATTGCGGCCGGGTAGGGGGTCCCAGTGGACGATGTGCAGGAAGCGAAGCCAAGGCGTCGCAGCAGGAGTCGCTCGTCGAGCCGCAAAAAGCACTCCAGCTGGAGCGAGTATTTCCGCGGCCGCGAATTTGGCCGCCTGGTCTTCTATGCGATGTGCCTGCTGGGCGTCGCTTATACCGGGTTCAAACTCTACACCACCCGGCTGGCGTCGATTTATTACAGCGAAGTCACCATCGACCTGCCGGACAGCGAAGTGCGCTACATGCTGGGCGCGCCCGATCGGTTGGAACAGAACGGACTGCTATACCGCTATGACGAAGGCGGCCGGGTAATCAGCACCAAACAGTCGCCGGACAAGCTGCTCACAGCGGTCAGCTGCACCGCTCCGCGGCTCAATTCTGCACATTGCGAAACGGTGCTTGGCCTGGGCATCGGCAGCACCGAAGCCGATGTGGTGGTAAGACTGGGGGCGCCCGATCGCGTGACCTACGATGGCAATGACAAGATCATCCATTACGATGGCATGGGGCTGTCATTCTTCCTGCGTAAATACGAAGTCTACGCCATCGAACTGCACAAGGGCGGCAGCCTGCTCGGCTACCTGCCTAGGGTGCTTTGGCGGATGGTTCCTTAGCCATTTCGGGCGCCTTCCAGATGGCGACCCTGCTGCGATAGAGATCGAACAGCAGCCAGAAAAACTGCCCCACGACATAAGGGACAAGCTGGCCCGAATCGTAGGCGTTGGCCGGGTAACGCAGCGCGATCACAGTCAGTACGGCAACGCCGAGCGACAAGACGTGACCGGCGAGCAGCTTGTAAACCGGCGGGTGCCTGAGGCCGAGCAACGCAAAGCCCCGCGACAGAAAGTAAGCAATCAGTAACGCCCCGATATACCGCATTGTCAGCTTTCCCTGCGCTTCAGGAGGACATACCGGTCAACGGCCGCGACAACAAGCGGCGAGCACCGGTTTCGCCCGGCGGTTAACCTGCGGCCAACCGCGCGGCGTGCTGCTGCACCAGGGCAATCATGTTGGGCACGCCCTGAGTGCGATTGGAGCTCAGCTGGTTCTTGAGGTCGAACGGCTCGAGCGCCGCGGCGATGTCCATTGCCGCCACTTCGGCTGCCGGCCTATCCTGAACGGCCGACAGGACCAGCGCGACGATGCCCTTGGTGATCGCCGCATTGCTGTCTGCCAGGAAATGCAGCCGGTCGCCCTGTTCCACCGGGTAGACCCACACGCTGGCCGAACAGCCGCGCACCAGCGTGGCGTCGGTCTTGAGCGCGGCTGGCATTGCGTCAAGCTCGCGGCCAAGGTCGATCAGCAGGCGGTAGCGGTCGTCACCGTCGAGGAAGGTGTATTCTTCACGGATATCGTCGATCGAGCGCATGGCATGCGCCCTTAGCGCAGTGGGACTAGAGGTCCACCCCGCTGGCGATGGCTTCCAGCTTGCGGATGCGTTCCTTGAGGTCGGCAATCTCGATCCGCGCCGCGCCTTCGCCGGCGCCGCCTTCGATTTCGCGCATCGGCCGAGCGACTTGCAATTCGCGGTCCTTGAGCGCGAGCCAGTCCTGCCACCCGCGCAGAGCGGTTATGGCAACCAGGGCCAGCCCCATCAGGGCGCTGGCGGCGATCAGAATATCCTGGGTCAACATCATCATCCGGATCCTTCCCGAACTACTTGTCGCGCAGTTTTTCGATTTCGTCGGACAGCAGGCGCGGTCCGCGATCATCGGTGGCGATACGTTCCAGCACTTGCAGCCGCTCGCGCAGCTCGCGCACTTCCTGTTCCAGCTCGGCCTCGCGGGCGGAATCGAACTTCTGCACCTTGCCGCGATCGTCCTCGTAAGCACCGTGCCTGGCGAGGTGCTTCGTGCGCCAGGCGCCGTAGATCATGCCGGCGATGCTGATAATCAGGACGAATTCCCACACGTTCATCGTGCGTCCTCCTTGCGATCTCGCAGCGCTTCGATCTGCTCCGACAGGTCATAGCTCTTGTCGGTGACGATCCGTTCAAGGACCACCACGCGGTCCTCGTAAGCTTCGACCCGTTCGGTCAGGCGGGCGTTCTCGGCGCGCAAGGCCAGGACCTCGCCTTCGTCGCGTGTGTCGTGGCTGCCGCGGCGGCGGGACGGTCGACCTTCATCGCCCCGGCCATATTTGGCGCGCACGGCCGCCTTCATGACACCGGCAAAAGCGGCAATGGCAATGATGCTGAGAACGAAATCGGGGCCGTGCATGTCGTGCGTTCCTTATCGGTTAGTCGTGGCAATCAATTGGCGGGCTTGTCGCGCAGGCGGTCGATCTCGTGGCCCAGGCGATAACCGCTGTCGGTGACGATCCGCTCGACGTTGACCAGCCGGTCCTGCACCGCGCCGATCTCGGCCCGCAACTGGGCGTTTTCCTGCGTCAGTAGCTTGATCCGCTCCTTGGCGTCGGAATCAGCACCGGGCTTGAGCGACTGGCCCCACATGCCCTGCAGCGGATAGCCGTGCTTGATCTTGAGCCGCATGTTGTGGACCGCAGCGAGGATGCCCGCGATGGGCACGATGACCGCGCCAGCGATGACCCAGCCGATGTAGGGAAGCAGGTCGTGCGGCTCCATCAGTTGCGCCTTTCGGTTTCGCGCGGGGCGGCTGTGCGGTCTTCGAGCAAGGCGTCGACCCGGTGCTGGTCGCGCAGCGCCTCGATCTGGGTAGCGACGTCGTAGCCCTTGTCGGTCACGATCCGTTCGAGCACCCGCACCCGGTCCTCCAGCGCCATATTACTGGCGGCGTACTGCGCCGCCTTTTCGGCTGTGACGTTGGCCTGAAGCTGCATCACTTCCTTGCGATGCTTGGTCCAGATGGCGAGGATTGGAATACTGAACACCATCAGGATCGCAAAAACGGCAACAAACTCGCCCATCAGATACGCTCCTGCGGTTCGCGTGCTTCGAGCTTGGCATCGATAAGATCCTGGTCGCGCAGTGCCTCGATTTGCTGCGCCGTTCTCAGCGCCGGATCAGTGGCGATCCGTTCGAGCACCGCCAGCCGTTCCTGCAAGCCCGATACCTGGGTCGACAGGCGATCGTTCTCGTTAGTCAGCAGGGCGACTTTCTGCGATTCTTCGCTGTCGCTGCCGCCTCTGCGGCCCCGGCGGCGATAGGTTTCGGGCTCGAACCCGTGCTTTGCCCGGGTCCAATTGTTGAACGCCCATACGAGCGGGCCAATGGTGATGGCCGCAATCGGAATGAGAATACCCCAGTCGTGCATGTCCCATAATCCTTCGATGTCAGATGGTCAGCGCAGCCGCTCGATTTCGGCGGACAGACGCGGATTGCTGGTGACGTAATAGGTTTCGACATCGGCCAGCCGGCGATCGACGTCGCGGAAGCGGGCGCGAATTTCGCGGGCCGTCCGCTGCGGCGACTGGCGCACGCGCTGCCAGTACTTTTGCTCGTCGTTGTCGACGTAAAGGTGCGGCGGCTTTTTGCTCAGCAGCATGCCGGCGATGAAGTAAGCCGGGATGACGAAGCCTGTCGACAGCGCCAGGATTACCGCAGCCATGCGGATCCAGAAAACGTTGACGCCGGTATAGTCGGCAATCCCCGAGCAGACGCCCATCAGCTTGGCGTTCTGCTTGTCACGATAGAACCTGGTGCGGTCGCTGGTCACTTGTGGGCCCCCTTCTTCTCGGCCAGCAGGCGATCGAGTTCGCGCAGCGGCTCGTTGTCGATTTCACGGTTGTGCATGATGCGCGCCGGTTTGAATTCGGGATTGTCGGACGACACCAGGCGCTCGACCGTATCCATCCGTTCGTCGAGCCGCTTGGCGAGGTTGTAGAGTTCCTCGAGCAGCTGCTCGTCGTCGTTGGTAATGGTCGCGGCGGTCTTCCACTTGGTAATGTAGTGCATAATGATCCACGGCACGCCGAGCACGATCATCGGGACGATGATGACTTCTTCACCCACGACTTATTCCCCCTTGGTTTCGTCTGCGCCCTTGCTCAGGGCGCGCTTCATTTCTTCCAGCTCCTCGTCGATCTTGTCAGCGCCTTCGAGCGCGGCAATTTCCTCCGACAGGCTGGGCTTGCCGGTGCCATCGGCGATCGACAGCGCATCGGCGCGGCCCTCAGCGTAATCGACCCGGCGCTCTAGCTGGTCGAAGCGGGTCAGCGCCTCGTCCACCCGTTCGTTAGTCATCAGGCTGCGCAGCTTGACCCGGTTTTCGGCGCTTTCGAGGCGCGCGGCGATCTGGGTCTGGCGGCTGCGAGCTTCGCGCAGCCGGTTCTGCAGCTTGGCGATGTCCGCCTCGTAAGCGCGCAGCGCATCGTCGAGCACGGTGATTTCCTGCTTGAGCTGGTCGCCCATGTCGGCCGCGCGTTTTTTCTCGACCAGCGCCGCGCGGGCCAGGTCCTCGCGGTCCTTGCTCAGGGCCAGTTGGGCCTTCTCGCCCCAGTCGGTCTGAAGCCGTTCCAGCTTGACTGTATGGCGGTGCATTTCTTTCTGGTCGGCAATCGTGCGGGCCGCGCTCGCCCGCACTTCGACCAGCGTTTCCTCCATTTCGAGGATGATCATGCGGATCATCTTCGTGGGGTCGTCAGCCTGGTCGAGGAGCTCGTTGAAGTTGGCGGCGATGATATCGCGGGTACGGGAAAAAATGCCCATCAAGGGAACTCCGGAAACAAAGGAATTGATAGAAGATTCAAGCGACTGGTTGGCAGGGGCGGGGCGTGGATTGGTGCGCAGCCGTTCGATCTCGCGGTCGAGCCGCGAGGCGCGCGCACTGCCATCGCCGACGCCAATGCCGATCGGTGTCAGCGGGGTGCCGCCTTCGTTTGTCACGCCAGCTCGACCATCGGCGCCGAGACGAACCTCGTCTCGTGCGGAACGCTCAGCTGGTTGGTCAGCGCGACGACGTTGAACGTGACCATCGCGGCCAGGCTAACCAGCGCGGCCAGGCCGAGCTTGCTGGCAAAGAATTCGCGATCGTACATGGCGGTAATCCTCCAGACCCAATTGGTATGACCTACCTTGCAAAGCCCGTGCCAATTTGTGGTTTTGTAGCTTCAAAGCCACTTTGCGCAGAATCTCTCAAAAATCGATATGGTGCAGATTGCCAGCATGTGGGGATTTTCGCTATATCTTGGCCGTGGACAGGGATACGCATCAATTCATCGGTCAATCGGGGGCGTTTCTCGACGCGGTTGAGCGCGCCAGCCGCGCCGCGCCGATGCGCCGTCCGGTGCTGGTGGTCGGGGAACGGGGGACCGGCAAGGAACTGATCGCCGAGCGCCTCCACCGATTGTCGAACCGCTGGGGTGAACCGCTGGTCACGCTTAACTGCGCGGCGCTGCCCGAAACGCTGATCGAGGCTGAACTGTTCGGGCATGAGGCAGGCGCCTTCACCGGCGCCACCCGCGCCCGGGCCGGCCGTTTCGAAGAAGCCGACAAGGGCACACTCTTCCTCGACGAGCTGGCGACGCTGTCCTCCGGGGCGCAGGAACGGCTGCTGCGCGCGGTCGAATATGGCGAGGTCACCCGCATCGGTTCGTCGCGCGCAATCCAGGTCGATGTGCGGATTGTCGCGGCCACCAACGAAAACCTGCCGCAGATGGCAGACGAAGGCCGCTTTCGCGCCGATCTGCTCGACCGCCTCAGCTTCGAGGTCATCACCCTGCCGCCGCTGCGCGTGCGCGAAGGCGATATCGATGTGCTGTCCGACTATTTCGGGCGCCGCATGGCTGCCGAAATCGGCTGGGAGCGCTGGCCGGGGTTTGCCGACCACGTCCGCCAGCAGCTCGACGATTATCCCTGGCCCGGCAACGTGCGCGAGCTGCGCAACCTGGTCGAGCGCGCGGTCTATCGCTGGGATGACTGGGAGCAGCCGATTGCCCACGTCC
>JBDSDZ010000156.1:0-18017 GCA_039920345.1 Croceibacterium sp. | reverse complement strand
TGCGCGTGGTGCCGGGCGTCAGCGGCCAGCTCAAGCTGGAGGCAGTCGGCTCGCTCGGCTTCACGGTCAACGGGCGCAACACCCGCGACATCACGATCGACCCGCGCGAGGGCGCCGAACTGGGGCTGGGCTCCTATCGCCTGTCGTTCGAGCAGGCACCCGAAGGCCCGGTAATGCTCACCGTGCGCATGATCGACGTCGAGCCGGAGGGGCGGGGCGAGGCGGACGGGTTCGCGCTCGCCCGCGCGCTGCCGAGCAAGCGGGTGATGGCGTGGGGTATGCTGGCCGCGATCCTGCTGGCGTTCCTCGCCATCCCGATTTGGTCGCACATGACGCGCGCGCGGGTCGCGCCCGATTACGACAAGCCGGGCACGGTGATGATGGACGCGAGCTGGCGGCCCGGCGCGCTGAGCCTCAAGCACCACGCGCTGGAGGACAATTGCGAGGCCTGCCACGCCGAACCCTTCGTGGCGGTGCGCGACGATACGTGCCTCGCCTGCCACAAGGACATCGGCGATCACGCCACGCAGCGCCGCCAGACGTCCGCGCGCGGGCCGCTCGACTGGGGCGACGCGCTGCAGTGGGATGTCGCGCATGCGTTCCACAAGCCCGGCCCCGGCGCCTGCACCGATTGTCATACAGAGCACGAAGGCGCGGGCCGGATGGAGCCGACGCACCAGCAATTCTGCGCCGATTGCCACGGCACGATGGATGCGCGGCTGACCGATACCGCGCTCGGCAATGCGAGTGACTTTGGCAAGGTCCATCCGCAGTTCCAGGCGGTGCTCAATACCGCGCCGGGGCAAGCCAGGTTGCAGCGCGTCTCGCTGGCCGATCATCCGCGGCAGTGGGACGGCCTGCGCTTTCCGCACGCCATGCACCTGAATACGCGCGGCGGGGTGGCGCGCATGGCGCAGCGGCTCGGCACCAAGAGCGGCTATGGCGCGCCGCTCGAATGCAACGCTTGCCACCGGCCAACAGCGGACGGGGTCCGTTTCCTGCCGGTCAACATGGAGAACGACTGCGAATCCTGCCACAGCCTGGTGTTCGACAAGGTTGGCAGCACCTACCGCACCCTGCGCCACGGCAAAGTGGCCGAAATGCGGGCAGACCTGCGGGCGCTCGGCCGGGCCAATCGCCCGCAGATCGTCGCGCAGCGCCGCCGCCCTGGGGAATATGGCTCAAGCGGGCTGTACCGGGCCGAATTTGGCGGGCCGACCACCGGCACCGCGCTGCTGGCCCGGGCGATGGCGAAGCAGGGATTGTGCGGCGAATGCCATATCCCGGCCGGCGCGCCCGGCTCGCTCGAAGTCATGCCGGTCACCCAGCCAGCGCGCTACATGATCAATGGCTGGTTCGATCACGAAGATCACAAGCAGGAAAAATGCACCAGTTGCCACGCGGCCGACACGTCGAGCAGTGCGAGCGACCTGTTGCTGCCGAACATCGGCCAGTGCCGTACCTGCCATCTTGGCGAGGACGCCAAGAAAGCAGAGGTGCCATCGAGCTGCGCCATGTGCCATAGCTATCATCCGCGGACAGGCGCGGCGGCCGCACCGCCGCGCATTGCCCGCAGGTGAGGGTCGCAAAAAACAGGGGCAGGGCGCGGGTTTCCCGCGACCCTTGGGGGACGATGCGATGCTGATCGCACAGATGACCGATATCCATATCGGCTTTGCTCCGGACGAAAAGCCGGAAGAACTTAACCGAATCCGTTTCCGCGCGACGCTGGAACGCATCCTGGCCGCGCCCAACCAGCCGGACATGATGGTGCTCAGCGGGGACATCACCGATCACGGCGATTTCGAAAGTTTCGAGAAAACCGCCAAGCTGCTGAGCGTGTGCCCGTTCCCGGTGTGGCCGATGATCGGCAACCATGACAGCCGCGAGGGGCTGCTCCACGCCTTCCCGCAAGTGACGCTCGATGGCGGATTCCTGCACTATGCGCTCGAGGCCGGGGGCCTGCGCGTCCTGCTGCTCGACACGCTCGAGCCCGGCCGCCACGGCGGGGCGTTCTGCGAGGATCGCGCGGCCTGGTTATCGGCGCAGCTTTACGCCGCGCCGCAAACGCCGACGCTGATCTTCATGCACCACCCGCCGGTGGTCAGCGGCATCGACTGGATGGACCCGGCGCCCGACGAGGCCTGGATCCAGCGCTTCGGGGCCGCGATCGAGGGGCATCGGCAAATCCTGGCGATTCACTGCGGCCACTTACACCGCCCGCTGGCGGCGCGCTTCAACGGAGTTCCGCTCCACGTTACGCCGTCGGTTGCGCCGCTGGTGGCGATGGACCTGCGTCCGATCGACGCGACGCATCCCGATGGCCGCGACCTGATCACCACCGAGCCGCCGACCTACGCGCTGCACCGCTGGGACGGGACCAACCTGGTCACGCATTACGAGCGGGTCAGCGACTGGGAAGTGCTGGCGCACTACACCGGCAGCCTGCAGGCGATGATCCAGGATATGTTCGCCGAACGCAGCTAGCGCGCCGGGCCGCCCCCTTGGCTGCGAGCCGCTAGTTGGCGGCCAATCCCTGGCCCGCAACCCATGACGCCATGTCGGGCTCGTCGCTGACTTTCCACGGCACCCCGCCGCGGGTCAGGAACAGGCGCTCCATTTCAGGCCGGGTGAAGGGGCGCGAGCCGAGCCGGCCGAACACCGCAATCTGGCCGCCGGTTTCATCCACCGCGCGGTCACGATCGAGACCCTTGGACATGGCCAGCGCGGGCGAAGGTGTCTTGGCCCAGGCGATCAGTTCGGGCATCGGCGCCGGGCTGAAGCCGTAGAAATTGCGCTGGCTGTCGGGGCTGGTGAGCTGGATGACTTTCATCCCGTTGCGACCATCGGCGACATAGGCGAACAGCGAGGCGTTGGTCGAACCGACGATCACGTCCTCGGCATCGTTCAACCGCCCATCAAACGTCTCGCGCTTGTAGATTTGCGGCGCCGTGGGGTTGGTGACGTTGACGATCACCAGCCCGTCCTGCTTGGCGGCGACATAGGCATAGGTGCGCGCGACATAGAGCCGGCGGGCATCGGCCAGGCGGATCGTGCCCGATGGCACCGCGACCGGGTTGCGCAAGTTGGTAACGTCGAACAGCTTCACGCCTTCGGCATCGGTGACCCACAGGTAACGGAACTGGATCGCGCTTGCCCGGGCATCGGTCAGCGGCCGCTCGGCCACCAGCCGCGGGTGCAGCGGATCGGCCAGGTCAACCACCGCCAGCCCGCGCGCGGTGGTGATGTAGGCCACTTCGCCCGCCAGCACGATGTGCCGCGCGCCATTGAGCACCCCGCCTTCGTTCCAGGTGACCACGCGATCGAGCCGGTTATTGCGGAATTCGCGGTCGGCCATCGTGTCCACATCGACCAGGATCAGCCCTTCTTCGGCATCGGTAATCGCCGCGTAGTGGTAGATCGGCAGGAACGCCTGTTCCTGGTTTACCGCGCGCAGTTCGGGCGTGCTGCGGGTCGGCGCGATCGGCTGGTTGGTTGGCAGCGCCAGGCACGTGGCGTTCTTGGTCGAGACATGCGTGTCATGGCCAAGCGGCGAGAACGGCGCACTGATGATCCGGTCGGACACGCCCTTGTTGGCGATCGAGGCCACATCGTAAACGCGGAAGCCGCCTTTGCCCTCGGCCACGTACATGTATTCGCCGCGCAGTTGCAGGCAGCCGACCCGGTCGCTGGTGCCCTGGGTGTTGTTGGTGAACTGTTCGATGGCGTGGGTTTCGCCCGAGATATCGCCGTCGAACGTCTTGCCGCGCGTCCAGTCCTTCAGCTCGCGTCCGTTATCCTCGACGAACTGGCGGTAGTAATCGGGATAGGCGTAGCGCTGGAGATATGAGCCGAGCACGGCCTGCGGTTCGTCCCATTCGGTCACCCGCACCGCTTCAAACCCGCCTTCGAGCCCGGTCCAGGCATTGAGGCCGACGAAGTTGACGTAGTTGGTGCCCATCAGCAGCAGCTGCGCCATGATCGCGTTATTGTCTTCCTTGTCCGACAGGTGGCAGTCCGAACAGGTTTTGGTCTCGGTCGTGCGCACGGTGTGCGGGAAATGCGGCGCGAAGGCCTGGCTGGAGAACCCGATCGCGCTGATCGGCGGCTGCTGGGTGTAGATCCGCTCGCGGTTGATGTTGGTCGAACTCAGCACCAGCGCGCTGGTCGAGCGCACCGGGGTGATCTCGTTGCCCTTGGTGGTCATGTGCCGGCCGAGCTGGAACATGTCCTCGCGCGCGACTTGCGGGTTGTAGGTGGCGAAATTGCGGGTGGTTTCGCCTTCGTAGTGATGGTCCTCGCTTTGCCAGTTGGCCTCGATCGGCAAGTGGCACCCGCCGCAGCTGGTGGTCCATGACAGGTGGCAGGTGAAGCAGGCCATCTCGCTGTCCGGGTGCGCGCGGTTGTCGAGCGCGATGCCGGGGCCGAATTCGAACTTGCCGGTTTCGGCGCCGCCACGGCTCATCAGTTTGGCGCGGGCGGCCTTGGCGTTGAAGTGCGGGTTGCCCGGATCGACGCTGTCCTTGACCAGGCTGACTTGCCATTGGAGCGACGGATCGACGATCGAACGCTGCACCAGCGCCCGCCGGCCCATCGAATCGTAAGTCCATTCAAAGCGCCGCTGGCCGTCGGGGTTGCGCAGCAGCGACAGGTTGTTGCCGTGGGGCGGCGCGGCCGGGCCAGAGGTCAGCAGCGTGGGATAGGCATCGGCGGTGCCGTGGCAATCCTTGCAGCTGATCTCGATCGCGTTGGCTACTTCGCCGTAGATCAGCCCGTTGCCATGGTTGTCCTGCGCGAAGTGGCAATCGGCGCATTGCATGCCCTTCTCGGCGTGGATGTCCATCAGGTGGACCGCCTTGCCGGGATTGGTGCCGGGGGGGACAAATTCCGGCTCGTCCGCGCGGCGCCATTTCTCGGGATCGTCATTATCGACCCGGTTGCCTTGCGCATCGAGCAGGTTGCCTTCGCGGTCGCGCTTGAACACCCCGCGGAAGTTCCAGCCGTGGCCATGATAATCGGCAAACTGGGTGTCGCGCAGCGCCGGGTTGAGATCGTAGACGTTGCGCAGGAAGTCGATGTCGCCCCAGTTGCCGCGCGGGGCCGCACCTTCGGGGTTGCGGTCGAGCACCTCGCGCACTTCGGCGGCGGTCGGATAGCGCTGCTGCGCCGGCCACATCGACGGCGCATCGGATTCGTAATCCCACATGGTGTAGCCAAGGAACGAGTTCAGGAACACGTTCGGCTGGTGCATGTGGCAGTTCATGCATTGCGCGGTCGGGATCGAGCGGGTGAACACGTGGTGCAGCGGGTGGCCGCTTTCCTTGACCGCCCCGGTGTCCGGATCGCCTGGATTGCGCACTGCGCCGTGCCCGTCATGCCGGTCGGTCGCCATCAGGTCGGAGATCGCCGGATCGACCGTCGCCGTCTGCCCGTCGCGGCCGAACTGCGCGTAGGTCAGGCTGTGGCGCGGTTCGCGGTCATTGGCATAGACCACGTGGCAGCTCGAACAGCCCGAGTGGCGATAGTCGCCCGGCTGGTCATTGGTGCCCATGAACCAGGTGTAGGGATCGTTGAGCCGCGTCTTGTGGATGTTGAGCACCGGTATGGCGACCCGCAACCCCGTGCCCGGGCCGCGGTTGGATTGCTTGAGGTCGGGCCGCCCGGGTTCGTCGAGCCGCTGGATCGAGCCGCTCGAATTGGGCAGGCCGATTTCGGCAAATTGCGAACTGATCGTGCGCCCGCCGCGCTCGAACACGCGGAACACATCGCCCGGAGGGACAACCTGCCAGGTTGGCATCGGGTAGAGCTCGGCCAGCGCGCCGCGCGCCCGCTGCGCATCGGTGATGGTGCCCGCCGGATTGCCCGCGCTGAGCACATGGGCCGGCTCACCCTCACGGGTGTAAGCCTCGCCCAGCAGGTAATTCTTATAGGGCAGGATGCCGTTGTTATACGAAGCGCCGCCCCAGAACATCGCGCCCGACGCCATCAGCGAGCGTTCCGCCGCTTCGATCGTTTCGACATGGCAGGCCCCGCAGGCCTCGCGCGCCACGCGGTAGTCGCTCGGGTTGACGAAGCGGACGAATTCGGGCGCCTCGCGGTTGAGCAACGAGAAGCTGCGTTCGGGATTGGCGGACGAGGGGTAGTGCCAGCTGTCGGGATACATTGGCAGCACGTGGGCCCGTTCGCGCGCGGCGACATAGGTCGGATCATCGTGCGCCAGTTCGCTGTTGCCGCGCACGCTGGCATCGCCGCCGTGGCAATCGGTGCAGCCGAGGCGCACCGCAGGCGTTTCGTGCATGGTCGGCGCATCGGTGCGCACGTGGCACGAATAGCAACCGTCGGACTTGGCGCCCATCGCTTCGGCCGTCTGCGAGGCCGGGGCGGACGGCGCGGTAACGTAAGTGCGCTGGACCGGGGTTTCGCCTTCCGATGCGCGCAAGGCATTGCCCGCCAGCAGCGCGGTGCAGAACAAGGCCAGGATGGCCACGAGACGAAAGGCGCTGCGCATCAGTAGCTCAGTATCGCGTTGGCGAGCACGGAGTAATAGGCCTTATCGCGTCCGAGGTTGGTAAACAGATCACGAAATCCCGAACCGGCCACCAACGCCGCAGCGGAGAGCCGGAAGACCAGGTTCTGGTTGGCCTTGGGCCGCCAGATCGCGGCGGTCGATAAATCCCAGCCAATGTCTTTCGGGATCGACCCTTCGACCCGAAGTGCCTGCAGCGTCGCGGTGTTTTCGAACCACAGGTGGTTGGCGTTGCCCGATACCCTGAGCTGGGGCGTGAGGTCGAAATCAGCCCCTGCGCCCAGCAGCATCAGCCCCGGGTTGTTGAAGTTCGATTGCCCCTCTTCCTTGGTCGAGCGCAGCGAATTGAGGATCCCGTTGCGGCCATTGAGGAACACCTGCCGCCCGCCGCCCGCAAACGGGATCGACTGGCGGATCCAGTAACTGGTGTCGGCCCCGGCAAAGACCGGGTTTTCGAACACCGCGTCATAGCCGCCTTCGACATCATCATAGGGATCGCTGTCGCCGCTGGCCCACGCGCCGGACAGGCGGAAGCGCATCCAGTCCTTGTCGTAGCTCGCTTCGAACGCGCCGAAATAAGCCCGGACCACGGCCGTGCGCGTGGTGAAGAAGTTGTAGCGATCCTGTCCGAAGGCGCCGTAAAGGCTCGCCGTCAGGTTGAGCCGCCCGATATGCCCATCGGCGTTGTAGCCGACATAGGCGACGTCGTAATTGCGCGGCCGCACATTGCCCAGCAGGGCCGGGCGAATCGGAAATCCGTTGTCGTCGACCTTGTATTCGTTGCCTTCGCGGTTGCGGTTGTAGGCAATCACCACCTGGCTGGTCAGCGCCGGGATCAGGAAATCCTGGCGATAGACATTGGCGACGAATAGGAAATCGTCGCGCGGGCGCTGGACCACCGAGTTAAGCCCGCTGTTGGTATCCTTCTCGAGCCGCCAGAAGGCCGCGATATTGTACTGGAAACGGTTGTTGTCGCGGTTGCCGAACAGGCGAACGCCGAGCTGCTGGTCGTTGAACAGGAAGCCGCGGAAATCGGCCTGGAACGGCTGGATGCCGACGCGGATGGAATCGAAATCGTACCGCTCCGAGGTGTTGCGGATGTGGTAGTCGATGAAGGCTTCCTGCACGCCCACGAAATGGTCCGAACGGTGAGTCGGCTTGGATGGTTCGACAAACAGGATCCGCCGTTCGGGGACGTGCGCGTAGTTGGCGTTGAAGGCGATCGCCACGCGGTATTCGATCTCGGGCGGCTTGAATGCGGTGCTGCCCTTGACCAGCGAAGCGCCGACGATGAACGTCTGCGACAGGACATAGCTTGCGTCCTTGCCGAAGATGTCGAGGCTTTGCGGGCGAGTCGTCGTCTGCACGCCCACCGGAATCGGAAAGGTGCGCGGCTCGACCACGGTGTCGCTGACGAGGTTGGCGGAAAAGAACCAGTCATTGCCGGTGATGAACGGAATCCGGTCGGCCCGAAGCGGCCGGTCGCCCTTGAGCGTGTTCTGGTGATAGGGATCGAGCCAATGCTCGCTGACCACGCCGAGGCTTTCGATCAGCCGCCAGCGGTCGGGCAGCGGGATCTGGTCGGTCGGGAAGGCTTCGGGCGGCGGGGCGCGCACGGCGCCGGGGTTGGTCTGCGTCACTTCGTCCGGTAGCGGGCCGATATAGCCGGGGCGGCGGCGGCCATCGATCGATTCGTTATCAACCGGAGGCGGGGTCGAATCGTCGCTCTGCGGGGCGGGCATGTCGGTTGCGGGCGCGGGTGCAGGCTCGCCGGACTGCGGTTGCAGCGCCAGCGCTAACGCAGGCAGAAACGTCAGCGTCACGGTCATGTTCCGGAGGCCCCCTTCCGTTGGCGAAGCTTGCGCAAGAAGTGCGACGAATGCAATTGCCATCTTCCTCTTTCCTCCGCTTGCGCTAGAGTGCTGTTCGTCCGCCGAGAGGCGGCCGCAGGCAGCTCGGAAGGGGGTTCCGTGCGTAGACTTATTCGTCACATGCCCATTACAGGCACGGCGGCCGCCATTTTGGCTGCCATGGTGTTCGTCCCTGGCGCGCCGATGAGCGCTGCCGACCACCTTGATCCGCCCGGGCGGACGGACATCGCGGTCGATCCAACGCCTGACTTGCCAGCCGACCTTGCGGATATTTTCGCCTGGTCGGTCGGCGATACCGTGCGCGTGGTGGTTACGTTCGGCGGACCGAGTTCGCCCACACTGCCCGCGTTCTACGACCGCGATGTGCTGTACAAGATTCTGATTTCGACTGCCGCACCCACCGACAGGCCTGACGTTATTATCACTGCGCGCTTTGGCCGGGGGCAGAACCCGAACGAATGGGGCGTCCGCTTTGAAGGCATACCCGGCGTAAACGGGGCCATCGAAGGGCCGGTTGAAACGACATTGGTCAAGGACGGCGTAAAGGCGCGCGCAGGCCTGTTCGACGATCCGTTCTTCTTCGATTCGCGCGGCTTGCGCGAAACCCGCGCGATGGGGACGATCCGGATCATGAACACGCGCGACTTCTTCGCCGCGCAGAACGACACCGCGATCGTGCTCGAAATTCCCAAGGACCGCTTTGCCTCGGCCACAACGCCGCTGGGGTTCTGGACCACGACCTCCCGATTCGGAGGGCAACTCTGATGTCCGCGCTGCTGCGTTCGCTGGTTATTTCTGCGCCGTTGCTGCTGGCCGCGTGCAGCGGCGGGAGCAGTCCGACCGCAACTGCAACTCCGACTCCGACGCCGACACCTTCGGCGACTTTTGGCCCGCCGCCCACATTTGCCTACAATGTGGAGCCGTGCTTCACCCAGGTTATTCCCGACACCGGTGGCCAGACGCTGCGCAACCTGCTGGTGCCCGACACGCTCAAGCTCGATCTGTCACGCCCGTCGCTGTATCCCAATGGCCGCAAGCTGGAAGATCAGGTGATCGACATCACCCTTACGTGGCTGTTTCTCGACCTTTCGGTCACCGGGCAAAGCACGCGGACGTTTGCCAACTTGCCGCTCAATCCGCCGGGCAATGACCGGCCGTTCAATGCGTCGTTTCCGTTCCTCGCCCCGCCACAGGGCACCCCGCCGCTGGCGGCCACGACCGGGACCAGTTTCGATTTCCGGACCGATCCCGATTCGGCGTTCGTGCAAGTTGATCGGTTCGCCATGCCGGGCGTGTCCACCGTGCTGATCGGCGCTCCGCTCAAAAACCCGTACAACGATGGAAGCCCGAGTGTCGACGTGACCGGTCAGTACCGGGCGGAACAGACGGCGCAAATGGTCAGCCTGATGAATTCAATCGGGGATGACCTGACCATGATCGGGCTCAAGATCTGCGCCACGCGATCGTGAGCGCCAGCGCGGTCGCCCGGAAGGGCGTGACGCGCCCGGCGTATTGGCTTGTGGCCGGCGCCCTGGTCGTGACGGCGGTTATCGCGGGCGATTACCTGCTTGGGCAACTGGACCGGCCGACCGCGCCGGCAATCCATGCGCCGCTTGATCCTGACGCCTTGCGGGCGGGCCTCGGCCCGCGCACTTATGCCGACGCGATGGTCGCGGTGGAACGGGGCCTGAGCAATGCGCGGTACCGTTTGCAGCGCGACCCGCAGGATTGGCTTTACACCGAAGGCGTCGCGCGCGCGCTGCTCGCCCGATACCGGTTGACCGCCAGGGCGGAAGACCTGGCGGAATCCGATCGCTTGCTGGACCGGACGATGGAACTGGCCCCTTGGCCGGCCGGACCGGCTCTCCTGCGTGCCAGCGTCTCGCTGGGAAAGCACGATCTCGCTGGTGCGCTGAACGCCCTGGTCCGGTTCGAGTCTACAACCGTTCCGGGCGGCGCAGACGAGATCGCCGAAGCACAGTCGATTCGCTGCGAAGTCGCTTTCGAGCGCGGTCAACTGGCGCAGGCACGCGAACTTTGCAGCGGCGACGATTTCGGGCTGCGAATGCGCCGGGCCAACGTGCTGGCCAAGACCGGTGACACCGCCCAGGCCGCGCAGATCATCGAAGGCTTGCTGCGCGAACCAGAGCTGCCGCCTTCGACGGTGGCGATGCTGGCCCTGCAACGCGCCTCGCTGGCGCAGGCGACGGGGGACTGGCCGGGATCGGGACGCTGGGTCCGGGCGGCTGACCGGATTTTCCCCGGCTACTGGCTGAGCGAGGCTTATGTCGCCCAGCAATACGCGCTCGAAGGCGACCGTGACGAGGCGCGGCGACGCTACGCCTTGCTCGCCGCGCGAACGGGCGATGCCGATGTGCTGGATGCGCTGGCGATGCTGGCGGATTCGGCAGGGCATAAGGATGAGGCGGCGGATTGGGCGGCACGGGCCGGTGCGGCGTGGCAAGCCCGCAGCGCGCTGCTGCCGCGTGCCTATGCCTCGCACCAGGCCGAGCATCTGCTGCTGCATGGTGATCCAAAGGCGGCGCTGGCGCTGGCAGAAGCCGATTATCGGCGGCGTCCATTCCCGTCCGCGATTGTCCATTACGCCTTCGCCCTTTGGCGCAATGGCGATGCTGCCCGGTCGCTTGAAGTCGTGCAGGCGGGCGAAGCGCAAGGCTTCCTGACCGCGGACATGAAGCTGGCCGAAGCGGTCGCCCAGGGGGCGCTTGGAAATTCTCCCGAGGCCGGCCAGGCGCTGCTCGCCGCGCGCCGGCTCAATCCCCATGTCGACGATGCGGCGCAAGCCTTCGTCAGTTTCCAGCAGGACTAAGCTAGAGCCCTTCGCAGACGTTCTGTTCGGTGGTGTCGAGGAACGGCGCGAACGGGCAATTCACATAGCGCAAGCGCACGCCCGCGCCGATGGCGAACACGATATTGTCGGCGCGGATGGGCAGCGGCGCGTTGCCGATCGTGCCGGTGCGCACGCCGCCGTTGTGCGCGCCGAGGAAGCTGATCATGTCATCCTGGTCGATTCCGTCGCCGGAGACCCCAACAGCCCCGACCAGCACGCTCCCGCGATAGATTGGCACCGCGCCAGAGAATATCTGCATCCCGTTGGCCAGCCGCGACTTGCCGTTCGGCGTGACGGGTAGCTGGGTGCACTGGGCCGGGGTATCGTTGAACGGAAAGCCTTGCACGAACAGCGCATGCTGCAGGATGTTCGCCTTGATCAGGGCCACTTGCAGGCCGGTGGCGAACGGGTTGAAATCCGCGATGGGCCGCCCGAACGGACCTTCGGGCCGCGAGGCTTCGCCGTCGGGAAAATGCGGCCGCGACAGGTTGCCGACCGAGCGCGCGCCAAACGCGGTCTTGCCGGTGAGCACGGCGGGATCACCGAAAAACGCGCGCGCCCGGGTCACGTATCCAGCTACTTCGGCATCGGGATCGGCGAGCATGTTGGCGGCCGCATTGGGGCCGGAAAAGAACATCACCGTGCGCGCTTTTTGCAGCGATACATCGGTGCCGAAGATCGGTGCGTCCGGCGCGCGGACGATGCCGAGCACCGAGCCATAGGTATCGACCATGCTCACGGTTACTTGCGCGCGGCTGTCGAGCGGGCGGCGGATCTGCCCGCGCGCCCGGCTCATGACCCGGTACGCTTCTTCGAGCACGGCGCGGACTTCGGCCTCGGTCAGCGGCTGGGCCACTGCCGCCGCATCGGTGCCGCCGCGGATCGGGAAGCGGTTGCGGCCGAGCCCATCGGACAGCACGAACGCGCCGGGGAAGGCGAATTCGGCCGGGGTTGCCGCGCGGTAACCGCTCGCCTCGGTGCCATAGGGCGTACCCGGAATAATCGCCCCGGCGGTATAACCCTGCACCGCGATGAGGATGCCGATGCGGTTCACGATCGCGGAAAAATCGGTCTGCAGCGGGTGCAGGTTTGCCGCCAGCACATCGCTGAAGCGCAACGCAGTGCCGTCGATCGCAATCTTGTCGGCGGTAATCGCGTCCGGCGCGGCAAAGCCTTGCGTGCCGGCCAGGGCGATTGCCTCTTCCGCATCGTCGTTGATGTCGATGACATTGCTGTCGAACGCGTAATCGCCATCGCCCATCACGCCGATGCCGCCAACAACCACGCCGTTCTTGTACAACGGAAAGCCGCCGGGGTCCGCCGACAGGCCGAGCGGCGCGCGCTTGGGGCCGATGAACGCGCCCAGCCCGGCACTGGGCACGAACCGGGTGTTGAGATCCGAACAAGGCAACTGGCTGAACTGCACGCCCGACAACGGCCCGCTCTCCAGGCCGACGGTTGCGGGGCTGGGCGGAAAGTTCTGCTGCACGATCATGCTCGCCGTGCGGCTCGAGAAGGCGTTGCCAGCGCTCGACAGGTACGTTCCCGTCAGCGCCTTGGAAATGGCGCCGAGCTTGGAATCGACTTCTTGTCCCTGCAAGTCGACATCGGGGCTGTTCAACTCGTTGGTCGCCGTCAACCGGCTGACCAGCATCCGATTGGGTGCCCCGTTCATCTGGAACATCGCGATCACATTACCGACCCGGTCAGTCACGGCGATATACGAGGGCAGGCTGCGCGCGGCGGCTTCGCCCGCAGCCTGGGCGATAATCCGCTGCACCTCGGCCACGGTCAGCGCCTCCTGCGCCGGGGCCGGATAGACGACCACCGGGACCGGGCTTGTCGCGGTGGGCGCCGGTGTCAACGTGCCACTGGTTCCGCCCGAGCTCGTGCCGCCCCCGCCACAACTGGCGAGCACCAGCGCCGAGCTTGCGAGCAACGCGATCCCGGCCCGGGGCCGCATCAGCGAAGTGTCCCGATAGCCCCGGCCGCCTGGCCAAGCGCGGCGCGGAACCGCACCGGGCTGTAACTGTCGGGCGCGCGCACGGCGTCATAAGCCTGGTTGAGATTGGCGCGGATGCCGGCCGCGGCGCCCACCGTCACCCGGCCTTCGCGGACCAGCGCATTGAGCAGGGTGTCGACCGCCATGACCGCCTGGGCCGATCCGGCATAATCGGTGAAGCGGGCATTGGTGGTCCGATCGGCAATCGCGGCGATCACCGCAAAGGCATCGCCATTGCTGCCGGCGAGCGCATCGGACAGCGATCCGGCGGCATCGCGCAGGCGCAGCGCGGCCCGGGCCGCTTCGGCGCGATCCTTGCCCATCGCCTCGTGGAAGGCGCGGCTCGCGGCGTCGAATCCTTGCGCCTGGCCGGGCGCGAGCACGCGCGCGACGGCCGAGAGCATGATGACGTTTTCGTCATTGAACGGCGGCTGGCCAAACGCGATCGGACGGCCGGGATTGGTTTCGAACGTCAGCCGCCGCTGCGGGCCGTCGGTGATCTGACGGTGGCAGCTGTGGCAGTCATAGAAGGTGAATTCCGGAAACACCCCCTCGGTGCCGAAACCGGGGCGGGCGAACAGGTCGGTCGAACGGCGCACCGCTTCGGCCTGCCCGACCGACCACAGCCTGACACTGTCGGTGCGGCCCTTGCGAGTGGCGTAGTCGGCGTCCTCGTCATGGTGCTGCTGCAGGGTGCTGAACAAGTCGAGCTCGAAGGCGATCCGCGGATGCCCGGCGGCCATCATCCGGTGGCTGACGAACTGGTCACCGCTGGCGCTGCCGTAATGGCAATCGAGGCATACCCGGGCACGGGTTTGCGGATTTTCCAGCGCCGTCATCCCGGCGCGCACGTTGGCCGGGTGCTCGCCCGAGGTGGTGTAGTGGCTGGCGATCCAGTTGCCCGCCGGGCCGTGGCACGATTCGCAGCCGATCCCGTCGGAAACCTGGAACCGCCCGCCACGCTCGCCGCTCGGAACATACGTTGAATGACAACCGAGGCAGGCGGGTTCGGACGAGGGATTTCCCATGCCCAAGGTGGCCGCGATCTGCCGCCCACGGACGCTGTCGAGCACGGCCCGCGCGCGGCTGTGCGCGCCGGTAGGGGACGAGGGTTCTTGCCAGGTGGCGATTTCATCCTGCCTGACAATTTCGCCATTGCCTTCGGCGCGGCCGTGGCAGGTCGAGCCAGCGCAAGTCGCAACGCCGAGGTAGTGGCCCGCGCCCTGCGCGGTGGCGGCGGGGATCGGCAGGCTCGGAAGCAGGCACATCAGGGCCGCAAGCGCGATGCGCCAGCCGCGATCAGCCCCCCGTCCGATACCCCAGATCACTTGTCATCGTCCCCCTTCGGACAGTCTTTAGTGGTATCGTCGCAAAACACTTCCCACAAGTCGTCGTTGCCGACGCCCGTAATCGGCTCGTCGACCAACGGCTGGTTAACCAGCGGCGTGGTGCTGGCCAGTTGGATCAATGCGGTGGTGAACGGCGAATCGGTCGTCTCGCCCGAAGTGACCGCGTCTATCAGTTCATCGCCTGTCGGCGCGGCCGGCACGATCAATTCAGGCGGCGGCGGAGCTATGTTGCACTGGCTGCCGAGCACGCAATCGTTGATCGTCGAGAGCGGGTGGAAAGGGCCGCCGGTCGCCGGCGCTACGCCATTGATCAGTACCAGCGGCGGTACACCGGACCCGGTAACCGGACCATTTGCCCCGAGCAGTTGGGCATTGATCACGATCTGCGTCGCATTCGATCCGGTCGCGATGGCGATCGACCCTGCGGTGATGCCGCGACGATCGCTGACCGATGTCGAGGCGCCTGTATTCTGGACATAGAGCCCGTTGATGACGTCGAAGCTGATGCTGCCCGCCTGGAGCGGGTTGGCGGTGCCGCCGGGCACGTCGAGCAGTGCGTTGACCGCGCTGATGTCGGGCGACGACCCGATCTGGCCGAGCACCTTGCCGGTCGCCACGGCCACGGTGTTGCCGATGATCTGCAACTGGCCCTGCGGCGTGCCGCCGCTGCCGAGCATGGCGATCGAGCCAGTGTCGGTGTTGATCTGGACCAGCGACGGATCGATGACGAACTTGTCAGCCGACGAACTGGTAGTCAGTGCGATGTTGCCCGGGATCAGGATCGTCGCCGGGCTGCTGATCTTGAGCGTGCCGCCCGCGCCGATGTTGCCGGTGCCGCTGTAGGTCAGCGTGACATTACCGATGGTTACGTTGCCGCTGCCGGCCGGGAGGCTGGACCCGTTCACGCCCAGGGTGATCGACTTGTCGGCAAACAGGCGGGTCATTTCCGCCTGGTCGAGGCTGAAGCCGCTCTGCGCCGTGCCGCCAAGGAAGGTGGTGGCCGCCGGGCTCGAATTGTACACCGTCAGGTCCTGCGTCAGCCCGCGCTGGCCCAACTGGGCGGTGGCGCCAAGCGCAACGTCGGCGGCCGTGACGGTCACCGAGGTGCCGCGCGCAGATCCGGACAGAGCGAAAGTGCCGCCCGCGCTGATTGTGAGCGCGCCGCCGGAAACCACGTTGCCCCCCGCGCTCAGATTACCGCCCGCACCCAGGGTTACCGTGCCGCCCGCGACATTGCCGCTCGCGGTCAGGTTCCCGGTCGCGGTCAAGGCCAGCGCTCCAGCCGCCGTGGCGCTGGCGAAGCTCAGCGGTCCGGTCGCGGCGATCGAGATGCTCGTGCCGCTTGCCGTGATCGCGCCGTTCGACGACAGCCCGGTAACCGCGACCGCGCCATTGGCACTCTGGAAGGAAGTCGTGCCGGCGGAATTGAGGGCGCTCAACACCAGGCCGTTGGCCCCGCTCAGCGTAGTCGCACCGCCGGAATTGATCGTGTTGCTGGCAATGAGCGTGCCGCCGGTGCTGGTGAGAGAGACGCCCCCGGTGCCATCGACCGTGTTGACCGCAAGGTTGCCCGCCGTGGTCACGGAAGCCGCGCCCGCTGTCGCGTCAATGTCCGCGAAGGTAAGCGCGCCGGTCGAGGCGATGGTGAGCGACCGGCCGAGCGCGGTTACCGCGCCGGGCGAAGTCAAGGCCGACACCGCAATCGCGCCGTTGGTGCTTTGCAGCAAGGTGGTGCCGCCCGAATTGAGCGTGCCTGCAGTAAGCCCCGTCGAGCCGTTCAGCGCCAGCGCACCGCCGGAATTGATCGCGCCGGAAGCAGTCAGGCTGCCGCCCGTGCTGCTGAGCGAAACCGCGCCAGTCGCGTCGACTGTGTTTACCGCAAGGTTGCCGGCGGTGGACACGGTTGCATTGCCAGCCGTCGCATCAAGGTCGGCGAAAGACAGCGCGCCAGGCGACGTTATCGAGACCGACCGGCCTTGCGCCGTGACCGCGCCGGCCGACGTCAGCGCGGACACCGCAATTGCACCGTTGGTGCTTTGCAGCAGGGTGGTGCCGCCCGAATTGAGCGTGCCTGCAGTAAGCCCCGTCGAGCCGTTCAGCGCCAGCGCACCGCCGGAATTGATCGTGTTGCTGGCCGACAGCGTGCCGCCGGTGCTGGTCAGCGAAACCGCGCCAGTCGCGTCGACCGTGTTCACCGCAAGGTTGCCCGCCGTGGTGACCGAAGCCGTGCCCGCTGTCGCGTCAATGTCCGCGAAGGTAAGCGCGCCGGGCGAGGCGATGGTGAGCGACCGGCCGAGCGCGGTTACCGCGCCGGGCGACGTCAGGGCCGACACCGCGATCGCGCCGTTGGTGCTTTGCAGCAGGGTGGTGCCGCCCGAAATGGCAGTACCGGCAGTAAGCCCCGTCGCGCCGTTCAGCGCCAGCGCACCGCCCGCATTGATCGCGCCGGAAGCAGTCAGGTTGCCGCCCGTGCTGGTGAGCGAGACGCTGCTGGTCGCGTCAACCGTGCTGACGCCAAGGTTTCCAGCAGTGGTGACGGAGACCGAGCCCGCCGTTGCATCAAGGTCGGCGAACGACAGCGCGCCGGGCGAGGTTATCGAGACCGACCGGCCCTGAGCAGTGACCGCGCCGGCCGAAGTCAGCGATGCGACGGTGACCCCGCCATTGGCGCTTTGCAGAGAAGTCGCGGCGGCGGAATTGAGTGTTCCAGCCGAGAGCCCGGACGCCCCGCCGAGCGCAAGCGCGCCGCCGGAATTGACCGGCCCGGCTGCGGACAGGCTGCCGCCGCTGCTGGCAAGTGTGACCGCGCCGGTCGCGTCTACCGTCGCCACCACGAGGTTGCCCGCCGTGGTGACTGAAAGGGCGCCTCCAGTGGCATCGAGGTCAGCGAACGAGAGTGCGCCGGTCGAGGCGAGGGTAACCGAGAGCCCGCGCGCGGTGACCAGGCCCGACGATATGAGCTGGCCGACCGAGACGGCCCCGCTAGTGGCGCGAACGAGCGTGGTGCCGCCCGACGAAAGGCTCGCCAGGTTGACCCCAAGCGGGGCGATGACCGAGACGTTACCGCCGGCTGACAGAGGTCCGGTGCCGGTGATTGTGCCGTTCACGCTCGACAGTGTCAGCGCGCCGCTCGCCCCGCCTTGTGCCAGTGCCAGGTTGCCCTGCGTGGTGATCGCGAGATTACCCGCGGTCGCCTGCGCATTGGCGAACGAAAGTGCGCCGGGCGATGTAATCGTCACACCTTGGCCCGACGCCGTTACCGCGCCAGGCGACGTCAGGGCGGAAACGGAAATCGCGCCGTTGGTGCTTTGCAGCAGGGTGGTGCCGCCCGAAATGGCAGTACCGGCAGTAAGCCCCGTCGCGCCGGTCAGCGCCAGCGCACCGCCCGCGTTGATCGCGCCGGAAGCAGTCAGGCTGC
>JBDSDZ010000155.1:0-6321 GCA_039920345.1 Croceibacterium sp. | reverse complement strand
GCTGGCGGAGAGGGTGGGATTCGAACCCACGTTACGGTCTCCCGTAAACCGCATTTCGAGTGCGGCGCATTCGACCACTCTGCCACCTCTCCGCGCGGATGCCCAGGCGGCCCGAAAGGGCTTGGTCGGTCTGGAGCGCGGCGGTTAGCCGAAGCTCCCCGCCTTGCCAAGCCCCGCTGAAGAGGCTGCGGATCACGTGTCTGGGGATTGCGCGTCGGGGAACCTTGAAGGCAGTTGGCTGTAATCTTATTTCAACACCATGGATCGTTCGGAATTCTATTCGCCCCAGGCGGGCCGCCGGATCGTCGCGCCGCTGCATGCGCAGGCGCGCTTCGCGATCGGCGATGTCGTGCGCCACAAGCTGTTCGACTTTCGCGGCGTGGTGTTCGACATCGATCCGGTCTTTGCCAACAGCGAAGAATGGTACGAGGCAATCCCCAAGGACATGCGCCCCTTGCGCGATCAGCCGTTCTACCACTTGCTCGCCGAAAGCGAGGATTCGTCTTACGTCGCCTATGTCAGCCAGCAGAACCTGACTGGCGACAGCGCGCAGGGCCCGGTCGACCATCCGCAAGTGGAACAGCTGTTCGACAGCTTTGCCGCAGGCCGCTATCGCCTTCGCCGCAGCCTGACGCACTAAGTCAGCTTTTCAGCTTCCAGCCGCTTTTGAGCAGGCGGTAAGTCAGGAATCCCAGCACCAGGTTGAGCACGCCGACGCCCAGCGCCGCGCCGATCACCGCCTGGTTGGTGTTGCCGATGTCGCTCTGGCCAAGGAAGCCGAAGCGAAAACCCGAGATCATGTAGAAGAACGGATTGGCCCGGCTGATCGCCTGGAAGGCCGGCGACAGGTTGTGAATCACGTAGAACGTGCCCGACAGCAGCGTCAGCGGCGCGATCACGAAATTGGTCACCGCCGCGTTGTGATCGAACTTCTCGCCCCACAGGCTGGCCAGGAAGCCGAGCAGCGACAGCAGCGTCGCCCCCATCAGCCCAAACCACACGACCGCCCACGGATGTGCCATGTGCATGCTGACCCCGGGCCACAGCGACATCGCCAGCACCAGCGCCCCGCCAACCAGGATCGCCCGGGTAATGGCCGCCGCGACAATGCCGATCATCAATTCGGCTTCGGACAGTGGCGGCATCAGGATGTCGATGATCGTGCCCTGGATCTTGCCCGCCAGCAGCGAGAAGCTGGAATTGGCGAAGGCATTGTTCATCATGCCCATCATGATCAGGCCGGGCGCGACAAACGTGGCGAAGGGAACGCCGAGCACTTCGCGGCTGCCGCGGCCCATCGCGACGGTAAAGATGACCAGAAACATCAGGGTTGTGACGGCCGGAGCCCAAATCGTCTGCGTCTGGACCTTGAGAAACCGCCGCACCTCCTTCATATAGAGGCTCCACAGCCCGATCCGGTTGAAACCCGTGATCTGCGGCTGCCCCTTGGGCGGAAATTTGCGCCCGGCATTTGCGACGGGGTTGACCATTTCGGGCGCTAGGCCGGTTGCATCCGGCACGGCGGCTTGAGCTTGATCGACCATGCGGGCCGACTATCGGTCCGGGCTGGTGCTGGCAACACTTTGTGCAGGCCCGCCCGCCTGACGAATGATGGATATCGCATGAGCTGGACCGACGAACGTATCTCTACCCTGACCAAGATGTGGGAAGGCGGCTCTACCGCGAGCCAGATTGCCGATGAACTGGGCGGTGTCTCGCGCAATGCCGTAATCGGCAAGGCGCATCGTCTTGGCCTCAAGGCACGCCCGTCGCCGGTCAAGGCGAACGAGGCCAAGGTGGAAGCCAAGCCCAAGCCGGCTGAGTCGAAGCCGGTTGCCAAGGTCGCCAGGCCGAGGCCGCCCGCGCCCCAGCCCGAAGTCGAAGCCCGGCAGGACACCGACGAGGCGCGCACCCCAATCCCGAGCCAGCCGGTCCCCAATCCCAGCGCCAATTCGCCCAAGATCGTCTCGGTTGGCCCCGGCGGCTTCCTGCGCCAGGGACCCGGCGACCAGCAGGCGCCGATCCCGCCGGCCCCGCCGCGCCGCCTGGTGCCGGCCAAGCCGAGCTCGGAGATGTCTGAGAAGACCAGCCTGCTCGAACTCAACGACCGCGTCTGCCGCTGGCCGATGGGTCACCCGGGCGAGGCCGATTTCCACTTCTGCGGAGTCAAGGTGAACCCGGGGTTCCCCTATTGCGTCGAACATTGCGGCCGGGCTTACCAGGCGCAGCTGCCGCGCGGTGCGCGCCGGCCCCCGCCGCCCCTGCCCTTTGGCGGACCGCGCGTCCGCTAAGGCTTCAAGCCGAACGAAAAGACGCCCGCGGCCCTGGTCGCGGGCGTTTTTCGTTGGCGCGCAACCTCAAACAGCCTTGCGCGCAGGCGGGATCTGGCGATCCATCACGACCGAAGTGGCGGCGATGAAGACCGAACTGACGATCAGTACGCCAAAGAATGGCAGCACGCTGCCGCGCCCCATGTCGAGCAAGGTCCCGCCGAAGAACGTGGCGGAGACCGCCCCGACCCGTCCCATGAAGATGCCGAAACCAATCCCCGCTGACCGGCACGAGGGCGGGTAGGCATACGTCATGATCGCGTAGAGACTGGCTATGGCGGCGCTGAACAGCGCGGCGGCGAGGCCGATCAGGACCACCACCATCAGGCGCTCGCTGGCATCGGGCATGACCGGCATCGTTTCGATCGTGTAAGCCAGCACCACCAGCGTGGCGAGCAGGGACACAGTGACGCCGCCCATGACCGCGCGCGAGCCTAGCCAGCGCACCAGCAGCCCGGCCGCGATCGAAGCGAGCACCGAGGTAATCCCACCCACCGAAACCGCATAGGACGCCTGCTCGAAGGTGAAATTCTTCGCCGTCAGCATGGTCGTGGTCCAGCTGAGTATGCTGTAGGCAACCATGGCTGCGGCCGCGAACGACACGCCGACGCCGATGTTGAGCCGCAAGTTGCTGCGATCGAGCACACCCACGGCCGCGCCGGTGGCGGCGTTGGTCTCGTGCCGCTCGGGCGCCAGCGCGACCTGCGCGTCGAGCACCTTTTGCGCGGCCTTTTGCGCGGCTTCGGGCCTGCCTTTGGCAAGCAGGTACGACGGACTGTCGCGCAGCAAGGCGAGGATCAGGAGCACAACTAGCAAGGTCGCAGCGCCGAACACTACAAATGAGCCACGCCAGCCGTGGTTCAGCACCAGCGACGGTGCCAGCGCGGCAACGATGAACCCGCCTGCCGGTGTCCCGACCGAGAGCGTCGTCACGGCAACTGAGCGCCAGCGATCGGGCAGCCACTCGCTCGCCAGCGCTATGGCGTTGGCATAGGCCGAACCGAAGCCGAGCCCGCCAAGGATGCGCCACGCGGCCATGTGCCACACGCCGTCGGCCTGGCTGGCGGCGATCGTCGCGAGCGAAAAGATCAACGCGGCGATGGCCAGCGAGTAGCGCCGCCCTATTTTGTCGCCTAGCCAGCCGCCACCCCACGAGCCCAGGCCAAATCCCACCAGTGCCGCGCTCATCGCGATCCCGAATGTCCCGCGGTCGACACCAAAATCCGCGATCACCTTGGGCGCGACGATCCCGAGCAGCTGGGCGTCAATCCCATCGCACACCAGCACCAGCATGCAGATCACGAACGTCAGGATCTGGAAATTGCGCAAAGGCAAACGCGAGAGAACTTCGCTGAACGGGGTACCCGCCGTGGTCGCCATTTCTCCGTCTCCCGCTCGTACCGTGCGCCTGGTGCGCTCTTGTTGGACCGGAGATGCCATGCCCGCGCCGGGATAGGAAGCGCCGACGGCAATTCGTCGCCACCCGGCGTCGGATATTCAAGGCGGCTTTGCCACTGTTCTGCCGAATTCGACCGAACTGTGGTGATCCCTATCCGGCGCCACACTGCCGCGCGGTTTTTTGTGCCTATTGCCCGCCTGCCGGGCTGGTCGAGCCCAGGTCGAGCGCGAAGTCGCTGTCTGCCGTGGTCGGCACCGGCCGGTTGCCCGGCGCCATCAGGTTGCGCACCATCTCGGCGCGCATGGTCTCAAACTTGACCCGGCCCGGCGTGGGATCGTCGGTCGGGAAGGCATCCTCGATTTCACGGTGGCGCTGTTTCACTTCGTCGAGGAATTCGCGGTTGGTGAAAATGTAGAACCGGTTGGCCTTGATCGCATCCGCCACCGCGCGCCCGGTTTCGAGCGGGTCGATCGCGCCGCGCATTGCGTCCCACAAGTCCTTGAGGAACTGCGGCGCGCCTTCCTCCTTGATGTTCTCAGGATCGTCTTCCGGCACCGGCACCATCGCGGTGCGCGTGGCGCCGGGAAACAGGCACGACACGCCAATGCCATCCTTGGCGAGCTGCATCCGCAGACTCTCCGAAAACCCGCGCACAGCGTATTTGGCGGTCGAATAGGCGGCAAGGCCCGGCAGCGGCACGACGCCCGCCATAGAGCTGGTGTTGACCACGTGGCCGCCCTCGCCCTGCTGGCGGATGATCGGGGCGATGATCTTGGTGCCGTTGATCACGCCGCTAAGGTTGACCGCAATCGCCCGGTCCCACTCGTCGAAATCCTCCGATGCGGCGGTCCCGCCGCCGTTGATCCCGGCATTGTTGCACAGCACGTGGATCTTGCCGAACGCCTCGAGCGTCTCCTGCGCCGCGGCGCGCAAACTGTCGCGCTCGGCGACATTGGCCTTGACGAAATGGACCGCGTTGCTGCCCGACAACGCCTCGCGCGCCTTGGCGATGTGGTCGTCGCTCCAGTCGGCCAGGCTGACCTTCATCCCTTCTTCAAGAAACGCGCGCGCCATGCCGAGGCCAATGCCGCTGGCCCCGCCAGTGATGAAGGCGACTTTGCCGGTCAGGTTTTCCATCGCAGGGTCCTATTCTTCGCGGAATTGGCCGAAATCGGGTGCGGCTTCCTTGGTGTCGGGGGTGGCCGCCAGGACGGCTTCGGCGCGGGCACGCATGGCCTCCTTGTAGAAGCCGTGGGTGACGACATACGTCTGGTTGGCCAGGATCGCGTCGGCGACGAGGTTGCCGACATCTTCGGGCTCCATCCAGTTGTCGCCCACGATGCGGCGCGAGAGCTTGGCCTCGCTCGCCTTGAATCCGCTGCCCTCGAGCAAGTGCGCCGGGCGGTTGGACTGGGTTTCGTGGATGTTGGACTTCACGGGACCGGGCAGCAGGATCGAGACGCCAATACCGTGCTGCGCCAGTTCGCCCTTCGCGCTCTCGCAGAAGTGGCACACCGCGGCCTTGCTGGCGGCGTAGATGGCCATCTGGGTGGGCATGACCACTTCGGCCGCGAGGCTGGCGGTCGAGACGATGTGCCCGCCGCGCCCATGCGCCACCATCTGCGGCATGAACTCGGTAAAGCCGTTGATGACCCCGCCGACGTTGACCCCGAAGCCGAAGTCGTAATCGGCGTAAGTCGCTTCCAGCAGCGGCCCTTCCAGCCCGACCCCGGCATTGTTGACCAGAATATCGATTCCGCCAAACTCGGCCAGCATGCGCTCTGCCGCCGCGCGGTAGGCTTCGCGGTTGGTGACATCCAGCTGCAGCGCGGAGACCGCGTTAGAGCGGCCGCCACCGGCAAATTCGGACAGCGCGTGATCGATATGGTCCTGCCTCAAGTCGGCCAGCACCACTTGCGCACCGCGTTCCACCAGCACTTTGGCGATGCCCAGGCCAATGCCGCTGGCGCCGCCTGTAACGAACGCGATCTTTCCTTCGAAACTGGTTAGGGGCATGGGCCTCTCGCTTGCCTGTTTTTTCCGGTTTGGCAGACAGCGCTAGCGCCGTCCATGCCGCGAACCGAGCCACGAATGGAGAATTTCCGATGTCCTTTTCTTTCCACGCTGCCGTCGTCCCGAGCTATCTGCAGATCCTGCGCGGGACCGTTGGTTGGCTGGGCAAGGCAGAGGCATTTGTCAAAGACAGCGGCGCGAGCGAGGCCGAGTTCATCGATGCCCGCCTTGCGCCCGACATGTTCCCGTTCAACCGCCAGGTGCGCGCCACCGCAATGCACAGCCAGGGCGCCATCGAGGGGGCGTTCAAGGGCCAGTTCTCGCCCGACATGACCCCGCCGCCGACCAGCTTTGCCGGCCTGCGCGAGCGTCTGGGCGAGGCGATCGCGTATCTTGAGGCCATCGATCCGGCCGCGTTCGAGCAACTGGTTGGCAAGCCGATGCGGTTCGTCTTCGGCACGGCCGACATTCCCTATGCCGCCGACCAGTTTCTGCTGAGCTTTTCGATGCCCAACTTCTTTTTCCACACCACCACCGCCTATGCGATCCTGCGCGCGCGCGATGTACCGGTGGGCAAGG
>JBDSDZ010000154.1:0-7341 GCA_039920345.1 Croceibacterium sp. | reverse complement strand
GCCGAGTTCACGATGTGGTCGATCGCCTGCATCGCGAAGTTGAAGGTCATGAATTCGACCACCGGCCTGAGGCCGCCCATCGCCGCACCGGTGCCGATGCCGGCAAAACCGTATTCGGTAATCGGGGTGTCGATGACCCGCTTGGGGCCGAACTCTTCGAGCAGGCCCTGGGTGACTTTGTAAGCACCCTGGTACTCGGCCACTTCTTCGCCGATCACGAACACCCGGTCGTCGCGGCGCATTTCCTCGGCCATCGCGTCACGCAGCGCTTCGCGCAGGGTCACCGTGATCATGTTGGTCCCGGCGGGAATATCCGGATCGGCTGGCCGCGGGCTCGATTCCGGACGGGAAATCTCTGACTTGTCTGGGGCCTGACCCACAGCCTTGCCCTCGCCCGGTTCGACGGCGGGTGCTGGTGCAGGAGCCGGCGCAGCGGCGGCCTCGGCGACATCTTCGCCCTCGCCCGCGAGCACGGCGATCACCGTGCCCACTTTGACGTTTTCGCTACCCTCAGCGACGAAAATCTTGCTCACGGTGCCTTCGTCGATGGATTCGAACTCCATCGTCGCCTTGTCGGTCTCGATTTCGGCCAGCACATCACCGGCAGCAACGGTATCGCCTTCCTTGACCAGCCACTTGGCCAACGTGCCCTCTTCCATGGTCGGCGAGAGCGCGGGCATTTTCAGTTCGATGGCCATCAGTAATTTTCCACCAGGACGTTGGTGTAGAGTTCGGCCGGCGCCGGCTCAGGCGAGCTTTCGGCAAAGTCGGCCGCTTCGGCCACGGTAGCGCGGATGCGCTTGTCGATATCCTTCAACTTTTCCTCGGTCATGCCGCCTTTGATCAATTCCGCCTTGGCGCCCTCGATCGGGTCATGGTGTTCGCGCATGTCCTGCACTTCTTCGCGGGTGCGATACTTGGCCGGATCGGACATCGAGTGACCGCGATAGCGATAGGTCTCGAGCTCCATCAGGACCGGGCCATTGCCGCCGCGCACATGGGCGAAGGCCAGTTCGGCGGCCTGCCGCACCTCGAGCACGTCCATGCCGTTGATCTTCATGCCCGGTATACGGAACGCGGTGCCGCGGCGGTAGAATTCGGTCTCCGCACTGCTGCGCTTGACCGAGGTGCCCATCGCGTATTGGTTGTTTTCGATTACGAACACGATCGGCAGCTTCCACAAGCTGGCCATGTTGTAGGTTTCGTACACCTGGCCCTGGTTGGACGCACCGTCGCCGTAATACGCGAGGCACAGCCCGCCATCACCGCGGTACTGGTGGGCCAGCGCGAGGCCGCCGCCGAGCGAGACTTGCGCGCCAACGATGCCGTGCCCGCCGTAAAACTTATGTTCGGTCGAGAACATGTGCATCGACCCGCCCTTGCCCTTCGAGATGCCCGCCTGGCGCCCCGTCAGCTCGGCCATGATGAGCTTGGGATCGATCCCGTAAGCGAGCATGTGGCCATGGTCGCGGTAGCCGGTGATGACGCTGTCTTTTTCATTGTCGAGCGCGCTCTGCAGCCCGATCGCGACCGCTTCCTGGCCAATGTAGAGATGGCAGAAGCCGCCGATCAGGCCGAGGCCGTAAAGCTGGCCGGCCTTTTCCTCGAACCGGCGGATGAGCAGCATCTGCTCGTAGAAATGCATCAGTTGTTCGGTGCTCGCCTTGAACCGGCGACTCTTCTCGAATGTGTCCTGCAGGCCGCGCAGTTCGAAATTCTCGCTGTCTTGCGAAGGGCTTGTGGCAGCCTTTGCGGCGGGTTTCTTAGCCGGCGCCTTCTTGGACGCGGGAGAACTGGAACGAGCGGCTCGGGCCAAGACGACTTCCTCTGATATCACCCTCCGGCGGGGCGCTTTCCTCGCCTTGCCTATAGGCGGATGTTCGCGCCGCTGGCAACGCCCAGAATGTCGTGCCAATGTGCCAAAATGGTTAGTTGGGAGACGCGCCTCAGCGCATCTGGTCAAGCTGGATGACGTATTCGTCCGGCCGGGCGACGTTGAGGTCCTTGCGCACCAGCTCGCTCGCCATATCGGGATCGACGTGGTTGGGATCGAGCAAGGCAACCCGGTTCGTGAGCTCGTCCCGCTCCGCCGTCAGCAGGGCGATCTGCTTGTGCCGCTGTTCGAGCTGGGAGATTCCTTCGCCCCACGCAAGCACGCCATAGGGCCCCACGAGCGCAAGACCGCCGAGCAGCAAAAGCACGCCAAGCGCACCAAACTGGCTGAGCTTGGCCCGGATCACGTCACGCTTGCTGGCTGGTACATTCATCGTGGCTGGTAAGAATCACAGTTAACGTGGCGATTCAAGCCATTTCATGCCGCTTATCAGACGCCGCGTGTAGTGTGGCCGCCTGGTCGCGCTTGTCCGGCGCCACGGAAAAGGTTACATTGGAAACTATGTCTGACCTGTTCGATAATCCGCTGGGCCTCGATGGCTTCGAATTCCTTGAATTCTGCGCGCCGGAGAAGGGCGTGCTCGAACCGGGTTTCGAACGCATGGGCTTCAGCCTCGTCGCGCGCCATCGCAGCAAGGACGTGCAGTTGTGGCGCCAGGGCCAGATCAACCTGATCGCCAACTACGAACCGCGCAGTCCTGCCGCCTATTTTGCGGCCGAGCATGGCCCTTCGGCCTGCGGCATGGGCTTCCGGGTGCGCGATGCAGCCAAGGCCTATGCGCTGGCGCTGGAACGCGGCGCGGAGCCGGTCGAAATCAGCGCCGGGGCGATGGAGCTCAACATCCCGGCGATCCGCGGCATCGGCCACTCGCTGATCTACCTGGTCGATCGCTATGGTGACGGCCTGACCATCTACGATATCGATTTCGTGTTCGAGGAAGGGGCCGGGCGTAACCCGGCGGGCGCCGGCTTCCAGATCATCGACCACCTGACACACAACGTCTACAATGGCCGCACCGAACATTGGCAGGATTATTACTCGCGCATCTTCGGCTTCCGCGAGTTTCGCCAGTTCGATGTGACCGGCGAATACTCCGGCCTCAACACCAAGGTGATGATGGCGCCCGATGGCAAGATCCGCATTCCGCTGAACCAGGAAGGCGAAGGCGGCGGCAAGGGCCAGATCGCCGAATACCTGCGGGTCTATAATGGTGAAGGAATCCAGCATATCGCGCTGGCCAGCTCCGACCTCTACGCCTCGCTCGACAGCCTGAAGCAGAAAGGCCTGCAACTGGCCCCGCCCCCGCCAGACACCTATTACGAACAGCTCGCCGAGCGCCTGCCCGGCCACGGCGAGCCGGTCGACGCGCTGAAGGAGCGCGGCATCCTGGTCGACGGGACCACCGAGGGCGGCAACCCGCGGCTGCTGATGCAGATTTTCAGCCAGCTGATGGTCGGCCCGGTGTTCTTCGAATTCATCCAGCGCAAGGGCGACGAGGGATTTGGCGAAGGAAATATCACCGCGCTGTTCCGGTCGATGGAAGAAGACCAGAAGCGCCGCGGGGCCCTGCCTGATACGACTGCCGACGCCTGAACTGCAAAGCCGTGTTCAGCGCGTGGCAATCCCCTTGCGCGATACCGGCCTTGCCGTCACTAAGCGGCAACGGACGAGAGGGAGTCTCCATCACATGACCGCGCAACGCGCAAAGTTTCTGGGCGCAAAGTATCTGGGCGCAACGATCCTTACGGCCGGGACTGGCGCCCTGCTGCTGGCCGGTGCCCCGGCGTCGGCGCAAGTGGACCAGGCCATCGTGCTCAACATCATGCGCGAATGCGCCAAGATCGACGATCCGACCGCGCGGCTGGCCTGTTATGACAACAACATCCGCAATGCCGGCGCGCCGGCGCGCGCTGCGTTGCCCGGCCAGATGGCGGTACCCCAGGGCGGACGCGGCGCGCCGATCGCGTCGAATTCTCCGCAGGGATTTGGCTATGAATCCGTGCGTGTGCCGCAGCCAGGATCTGCCGCAAGGACGCAGGGATCGCAGCTCGACGAGATTTCTACCCAGGTCACGTCGATCGCGTCTCGCGGACAGGGCATTTATGCGTTTGCCCTCGAAGGAGGGGCGCAGTGGGAGTTCGCCGAAAGCGTTGAGACCGCCTACCGGCTCCCTCGCAGCGGCTCGACAGTCAAGATCGAGCGCGGCGCGCTCGGCGGGTTCCTGATGTATTTCGACGATCAAAAGGCGATTCGGGTCCGCCGGGTGCGTTAACGCCGGCCGAGTTCGGCGAACGCGCGCTCCCGCTCGAGCTGTGCCTGCGCGTTGCGACGAATCTTGTCGAACGTGCCGAGGAACCGCGCGCGCTGACTGGCGGCGAGCGGGGCGAGCAGGAAGTCGCTCCGCTTGCGCCCGGCATCGTGGATGACGTTGTGCAGTCGAGCGCCTTCAGGACTCGGGAAAAACCGACCATGCCGACGGCCCGGCTTGCCTTCCCGTTCAACCAACCCGCGTGCGATCAATCCACTGACCGTTCGCCCGGCCTGGCTGTGATCGCGCGCCAGCCGGGCGACCAGTTTTGACCATTCTATCGGCGGTTCCATGCCGATTTCCGACAGCACGAAGGCCTCAAAGGTAGAAAGGCCGGTCAGGCGCTTGAACGCCAGCGCCCCGCTGCGGCTGAAATAAGCGCTGAGCGTCAACAGGGGCGAGACGATCCGCGTCCGGTCGAACAGCACCTTTTCGCCCGCGCGCGGATCGAACTCCTTGCCCGGAAACTCAGCCGGGCGCTGGCCAAGCGACTGAACGAGCTGCCGTTCCTGTTCGTAAAGCGCCATCGCGCGTTCGAGCAGCAGGTCGACGGTGTTGTAGAAATTGTCCAGTTCGGCTTGGGAAATGTCGATCGTCAGTTCGCGGTTGCGCAATTCCGCAAGCCGCGACATGCGCTTGGCAATCCCCTCGCCAGCAGGGGTCAGGCGCAGCGGCGCGCGAATTTGCTCACGCTCGACCAAGCCGATTTCAAGCATGCGTTTGACCGAACGGCTGACTTGGGCCTTGTCGACCCCGACGGTGCCCGAAATGTCCGCCGGCACCAGCGCGCCGGCGCGCTCCAACAGGAACAGTATCCGCCGGTCGAGTTCGATCAGTGCATATTCGCGCGAAAAAGAAAGCTCGCCGCTCTCGCGCACCTTACGGAGAATCTGCCACAACTCGCTCTGGATAACGTGCGGTGCCTGCGCCGCTGGCAAGTCGCTGGCTGGCCTGTCGCCTATCGCCGCCTCGATCCCGTTGAAGATAATCTCCAGCCGGCTGCCAAACTCGGCCGGGGGTGCTCCGCCATCCGACGGCACACCTTTCGCATAGGCCTCAACAATCCGCAGGGCATCGTCGGCCAGCGGGCCGAGCGCTTGAGACAGGAGCTCAGCGTCGGGGGGATCGACCACGCTTGGCATGGCTCGCGTCCAGACGCGTTCGGCGTGCCGGCGCAAGGCGGCGCGCCAGTCATTATGATCGGCCGAGCGTTCGCTCACCGCATTGTTCACGCGCGCGCGCCAGGCGGCGCCATGGTCTTGGCCATTTATGCGGTCTCTCCCGGCCGATCGCTTGTCGTGGCTGATACGTTAGTGCGCTTTTTGGTCGATGAACAGCCGTCCCCTTTCGCTTCAGAAAGCCCGCAATCGTGCGGACTGCGTGACTTTGTCCACCGCGAGACCAGCAAAGGCGGCGGCGACCCCGCTTCAATTCATCGAGTTGCCAACCGATGCAGCTTGGCAACACTTAACCAATGATATTCGCACCAGCACGACCATAACATCCTGATTTTGCACACTTACATGATTAGCCGCATCCGATTTGAGAGGGGGTCTGCACCCTCCTGCGCGCAACAATCCTGCACTTGCGCGCCACGATCGGACATTTTCCGCAGGTTTGAAGCTGCTCGTCCTCTAGACACTGTCAACGAGTGGCAATATGAAACGACCGTGACGGACCAGCCGATTCCAAGGCTGGCCGGCAGGGAGGGATGTTCGAGGACATCAGCGCGGGTATGCGCGAACGGTCAACGAACCGCTCGCCATGCCAGCCCTCTCCAGAAACTTTGATCGTATTTTTTGCGCCGGCAGGCATGCCGTCCGCAAGTTCTGTGAAGGGAACACAAAGTGAGGAAGTTTCACACTCAGGGGGCTTACAAGGCTCTACTGCTGGCCACTTGCGCCAGCTCTTTTGCGTTTGCGGCTCCTGCCCTCGCGCAGAGCGCCACAACCAGTGCTGACTGCCAGGCCGATCCTGACAGCGTAGCCTGCCAGACCGCCGGTGATGCCACGATCGTGGTGACTGGATCGCGCATTTCGCGTCCGGACTACAACTCGAACAGCCCGGCCATTTCGGTTGACAAGGCGCTCCTCGACAACTCGTCGACGTCGGCCCTTGAATCCAACCTCAACAAGCTGCCGCAGTTCGTCCCGGCACAGACCCCGACCGCGGGCGGCGACATTCAGCCGACCGCGACCAACACCCCGGGTGCCGCGACCGTGTCGCTGCGCGGTATTGGCGCCAATCGCACCCTGGTGCTGGTTGACGGCCGCCGCTCGACCCCGAGCAACGCTTCGGGCGTCACCGACATCAGCACGATCCCGGCAGCGGCGATCGAGCGCGTCGAAGTCATCTCTGGCGGTGCCTCGGCAACGTACGGCGCTGACGCCGTCGCCGGCGTCACCAACTTCATCCTGAAGAAAAACTTCCAGGGTGTTGAACTCGACGGCCGCCTGGGCATCACCCAGGAAGGCGACGGGTTCGAGTACCAGTTCTCGGGCATTATCGGCACCGACTTCCCCGATGCGCGCGGTAACATCAGCCTCGCGCTGTCGATGAACACTCGCGAAGCCAACTACCAGCGCGACCGCGACTGGTATGCCAGGCTGCTGAACGATCCGCAGACCGGCGGTACCGCGTTCTTCAACTCGGCGCCGGGCGTGATTCTCGGTGGCGGCAACCCGCTGACGCCCGCTGGCATCGCGGCAATCAACGCCACGTTTGCTGCTGGGACCGGCCCTGCCCTGGGCGGCGCCGGTTACAACGTGTTCTTCAACCCAGATGGCACGCCGTGGACCGGTACTGGCTTTAACCAGCGCAAGGGCACCGTCGGCTTCAACACCGCGCCGCTCAACGGCTATCCGTGGAAGAAGACCGCAGCCGGTACTATCGGCTTCAACAACACCAACCTGTACCTGATCCTGCCACTGACCCGTTACAACGCGTTTGCGCGCGGTAACTACGAGATCAACGACTGGATCGGCATCTTCGGGCAGGCGCTGTTCAGCTCGGTGTCGACATATACCCGCAACGAACCGGGTCCGATCACCAACGGGTGGGACGTGTTCCTGCCTTACGGTACGGGCGTCTATGTGGGCAGCAATCCGCAGGCCACCAACGGCCAGGTGCTGGGCACGGG
>JBDSDZ010000153.1:0-21751 GCA_039920345.1 Croceibacterium sp. | reverse complement strand
CCGACTTCGAACGTGCCAATCGCCATCAAAGCCAGCAACGGGGCCACGAGGACGGTTTCGATTGCCGCCGTGCCACGTTGGTCGCGGCCGAGGCGGAAGATGGAACGCAGGGATGTCATCCGATCAGCCTCACGCCGCCAGCAGTGGTGCCGAGTTCGGTGCTGGCGTCGTAATCGCACAGTGTCTTGAGGTAGGCGCTGCCGCTGATGTCCAGCGTGTAGGCGGAAATCTGGAAGCACAGCGCGCTGCTGGTGCCCGAGTTGCCGTTGATCTTGATGTTACCGTTGGGCAAGTAAAGCACGCCCTGGATGATAAGGTTCGAGTTGCCGTTAATCGTGTGACTCACCGGCGAACTGACCCCGGTCTTGTCTTCAATGAACAGCATCTTCGAGAGCCGCGCTGCGTCGGATTGGTAGGGTGTACCCAGGAAGTTTGACGCCTGCATCGGAGTCAAGTTGATCGAACCGTTGCCACCCTGGCCGCCGAGTTTGAGCGTGGCGCCTTTGCGCAGGACGAACAGCACGTTGGTTCCCACCACCGGGTCGTTGGTGGAAAGGTCGAAGGTGCCTCCATCGATGTAATAAATTCCGGCAGCGAATGTGGTGGCACATTTTACCACAATCCCGCCGACGTATTTACCGGGTAGCAGATTGGCGCTCTTGTTGTTGCCCTTGCCGGCGCAGGCGTAGGTCCGCGTCGCCGTGCTGGCGTCAGGCACCGGAATCGGGATGTCTGAATAGGCATCCGACAGTCCGCTAACGTGTTCGGAAACTGCCGCCCGGTTGGCTTCCGGCACATCGACCGTGCCGCAGGTGGCGATCGAGGTGGTCGTAACTGACGCGCTGCCGCCGATGGTGATCGCGTTATCGTCGCATGACAAGGCGCCGAGGCCGCAATTGGCGATGACGGTGGCGTTGCCGCCGATCTGGAAAGTCGTGCCGTCTTCCTTGAGTGTGATCAGGCAGGCGTTGTACTTGTTGCCCGACGCAAACGCCGCCTGGGCGCGGGCGACCACTGTGGTCGCGTGGTTGATCAGCAAGCCTGAGAAAGGCAGTGTGCGGGTCACGCTGGCCTGCACAAGGACGCTGTTTTGATTCCCGCCATCGTAGTTTGCCAGACTCACCTGCGGCGCGCCGCTATCATTGGTGAACTGCTGGTTGGCGTAGAATTCCTGATTGGCGCGCGTTTGATAGTTGGCATTGGCATCGTAGGCTTTCGCCCAGGCGCCGCCGACGGCGGCCTGGTCGACCGCGTGCTGCAATTCGCGCTGCCACATGTACATCTGCGCGGTGTCGACGCCGTAGCCCGTTGCACCCAGCAAGGCGGGCAGGCCCAAGGCGACCAGCAAGACGGTGTTGCCACTGGTGCAACGCCGCAAACTGGAATATTTCTTCGCAAGAAACTCGCGCATGTGACCGTCCCCGACCCCTGTCCGCAGACAACTATCCAACGATAATAGCTATGTGTGGTGAGCGCTTCGTGCAGGTTCAGGGTTAAGGAAGTGTCAACGTTTACCTTAACGTCTTGACTTGGTTTGGCGGACCACGCGAAGCGGCCGGGACATGACTTCCGCCCTCGTTTCTGGATTGCCCCCGGCGCAGCGGCTCGCACTGGCTTATTGCCCTGCGCGGGCGCGGCCGGCGACGCTGGCCTTGCTGGCGCTGGACGACCGGCTGGCTTCGATCCTGCGCGCGCAGCGCGAACCGATTGCCAGCCAGATGCGGCTGGCCTGGTGGCGCGATGTGCTGGCCAGGCCGCAACCCGAATGGCCGCTCGGCGAACCCCTGCTCGAGGCGCTGCGGAGCTGGCACGATGCCTCGGCGCTCGGCCCGCTGGTCGACGGATGGGAAGCGCTCCTGTCCGACCACTTGGCCCCGCCGGTCATCACCGAATTCATCGCCGGGCGCGCGCAGGCGTTCGTCGCCCTCGCGCGCGAACTGGGTGTTGCGCAAGCGGATAGCGCCGAGCCAGCCGCGCGAACCTGGGCGCTGGCCGACCTTGCGGCGCATGTCTCGAACGCGGACGAGCGCGCGCAAGTGATCGACTTCGGGCGCAGCTTCCCGCCGCCAACGCGGCTTGAGGCACCGCTGAGACCGCTGGCGGTGCTGGCAAAACTGGGCTCGATCTCGCTTGCGCACGGGGGCGCGCCGCTGCTCGGTGGGCCGCGCAGCCTGTTTGCGGCCTTGCGGACCGGTATCACCGGGCGCTAGCGTAACACCCGGAAGTTTTCGGAGAATGGTGCGTGAACCGGATGTTGCTTGGCGGCGTGATCGCCCTGCTGCTGGTGGGTGTTGGGCTATTCTGGCTGCAGGGCCGGGCCGCAGTCGAACGCGGTGCACCGCCGCCCGAGCCAGCCGCTGCGGCGGCACCTACAGGCCTGCCCAGCGCCAACGTCGCCGGATTGCAGGGCCCCGCTCCGCCCGAGGCGAGCGAACTGACGCGCGAGCAGCAGCGCTTCTTCCGCTATGACCGTAACCGCGACCAGCGGATCACCCGCGACGAGATGCTGTCGAGCCGCACCGACGCCTTTCGCAAGCTCGACAAGGACGGCAACAATCTGCTGACGTTCGAGGAATGGGCGGTGACGACAGTCGACCGCTTTGACCAGGCCGATGCCAACGGCGACCGCGAACTGAGCGCGCGTGAATTCGCCACCACCGCACCCAAACCCGCCGCGCGGCCCAGTTGCCGGTGCTAGGCCGGGACCGCTTCGGTTGAGGCCAGCCAGGTGCCGAAATCGGCCTTGCCGCGCTCGGTATAGGCTTCCTTACGCTGCTTCTTCTTCACATCGGGCAGGGGCGGGAAAAGCCCGAAATTGACGTTCATCGGCTGGTAGGTCTCCGCTTCCGCATCGCCGGTGATGTGCGCCAGCAATGCGCCCATCGCGCTGGTGCGCGGCGGCGTAGTCCAGTCGTCGCCCGCCAGTTCGGCCGCCGTCATCATGCCCGCCAGCAGCCCCACGGCCGAGCTTTCGACATAGCCCTCGCAGCCGGTAATCTGCCCGGCAAAGCGGATGTGCGGCGCGCGGTTGAGGCGCAACTGCCGATCGAGCAGCACCGGCGAATTGAGGAAGGTGTTGCGGTGCATCCCGCCGAGCCGCGCGAATTCGGCATTCTGCAGGCCCGGGATGGTGCGGAACAATTCCACCTGCGCGCCGTGTTTCATCTTGGTCTGGAAACCGACCATGTTCCACAGCGTGCCCAGCTTGTTGTCCTGGCGCAGTTGCACGACCGCGTAAGCCCAGCGGCCTTCGGGGAATTCAGGCGTGGCAGTGTGCGGGTTGTCGAGCCCGACCGGCTTCATCGGTCCGAAGCGCAAGGTATCGACCCCGCGTTCTGCCATCACCTCGATCGGCATGCAGCCTTCGAAGTACGGCGTATCGGCTTCCCACTGCTTGAATTCGCCTTTTTCGGCATCGAGCAGGCCCTGATGGAAAGCGAGGTATTGCTCCCGGTCCATCGGGCAGTTGATGTAATCCTTGCCCCCCTTGTCCCACCGGGCGGCCATCCAGCACACGTCCATGTCGACACTGTCGTGGTGGATGATCGGCGCGATGGCATCGAAGAAGGCGAGGCTTTCGGCCCCGGTGGCACGCCCGATGCTTTGCGCCAGCGTGGCGGCAGTCAGCGGGCCAGTCGCCACGATGGTCAGGCCGCTCTCTGGCAGCGCATCGACCTGCTCGCGCACGATCTCGATATTGGGATGCGCTTCCAGCTCGGCCTGCACCGCCGCGCTGAACAGGTCGCGGTCGACCGCCATCGCGGAACCCGCCGGGACCCGCGCGACTTCACCGGCGCGCATCACCAGCGAATCCAGCCGCCGCATTTCGTGATGCAGCAGGCCGACGGCGTTCTTCTCGTCATCGTCGGACCGGAAGCTGTTGGAACAGACCAGTTCGGCCAGCCCATCGGTCTGGTGGGCGGGCGTCATTCCGCCGCCACCGCGCATTTCCGACAACCGCACGCGCACGCCGCGCCGGGCCAGCTGCCAGGCCGCTTCGCTGCCCGCGAGGCCGCCGCCGATGATGTGAACCTGGTGTGCCATGCAGCGGGCGCTTGCTCCGGCGGGCGCATGGCGTCAAGGGAAGGGCATGCCCAAACGCGCCCTGGCCGAGAAACGCCCGCTCCTCCTCGCCAGTGTCGTGGCCGCATTGGCATTCTATTACTTGCGCTGGGTGCCGTGGCCCGGCCTCTACCTGATCCCGCTCAAGGGCGCGGCGATCGCGTTCCTCGCCGGCTACCTGTGGCTGCGCCATTCGAGCCCCGATGCGCGCCTGATGGTGTGGGCGTTCGGCGCTGCCGCGCTGGGCGATATGGTGGTTGAGATTGAATATGACCGGACGATCAGCGGGCTGCTGTTCTTCGCATATTTCGTGATGGCGATGGGGGTGTTCCTGCGCAATCGCCGCCCGGCGCTGACCCCGTCGCAGAAGGCCGCCATTGTCGCGATGCTGCTGCTGACCCCGGCGATTGCCTGGCTAATGCCGGCAGACCGCACACAGGCGCTCAACCTGGCGCTTTATGGGTTGGCGCTGGGCGCGATGGCGGCGAGCGCCTGGGCCAGCGTGTTCCCGCGCTACCGCGTGGGTGCGGGCGCCGCACTGGTGCTGTTGGCAAACCTGCTCGACCTCGCCGAAATGGGGCCGCTGCAAGGCAGCGTGGTGCCGCGCGTGCTGGTCTGGCCGATTTATTACCTCGGCCAGTTCCTGATCGCTACCGGGGTCGCGCAGACCTTGCGCAAACGCGACCCCGAGCTGCGCATCGTGGTCAACAACTAGGCCGCGAGGCGGCCTGCGTATTCCTTCATGGCTGCGGCGAGCCAGTCCGTAAAACCGGCCCCCCGGTTCTCGAAGTGCTTGCGAAAATCCGGATGACCCAGATAGAGGTCCGCCATCCCGGCATAAGCCTCGGGTGGGCACGCACGACCCCAGGTTTGACTCAGCCAGATGCGGTGCCGTTCGAGCGCGGCGCTTGCGTCCGGGCCGTCGCCGGGCGCGCCTTCCGCAAACAGCCTGGCGAGAGCATCTTGCGCCGCCTCGCCTTCGGCCATGACGTCCCGCACGCTGTCTGTGCCGAGCTGTTTGAGGTGCGCCTTGCTGTCGTCGATCCGCTGGCGCATGTCGCCGCCGTAGGTTTCGACCAGCCAATCCTCGTATTGGGCCTGTTTCTCGGGCGAAAAGCCCTTGTAGAGTTCCTTGTCGGCCATCGTGCCATCTCCTGTTAGCTCCGCGATCGTGCGGTCGATCGTCTGGAGGAGTTGGCGAGAACGCTTGACCCGCTCGGCAAGCATGGCCCGATGCTCGGCCAGGATCGCGAGACGGTCGCGACCCTCGGCGTCGAGCAATCGCGCGATGCCGGCCAGCGGCACACCCAGTTCGCGGTGGAACAGGATGTCCTGCAGGCGCAGCAATTCCTCGCGCCCGTAGTAACGATAGCGGTTCTCGCCGATGAACGCCGGTTTGAGCAGGCCGATTTCGTCGTAATGATGCAGCGCGCGTACCGAGACTCCGGAGAGCCTGGCAAGCTGCTTGACGGTGTAAGTGCTCATGCTCGTCGTCCTTCCGCGAGGACGGCTGATAGTCCCTCACGCCGCGTAAGGGTCAAGCACCTTATTCTCCGGGGTCATCGCTTTCGGGCGGATCGCCTTCGGCTGCTGGCTCGCTCGGTGTGACGGCGTCGGTCATGTCATCCACGAGTTCGTCCTCGGGTTCGTCCGGCTCGTCGATGCGCACGGCGCTGACGACCAGTTCGTCCTTGGCAACGTCGAACAGGCGCACCCCGGCACTATTGCGGCCGATCACGCGCAGCGAATCGAGCCCGATACGGATCAGCTTGGCCTGGTCGGTCACCAGCATGAGCTGGTCCGCCTTGGTCGCGGTGAAGCTGGCGACGACCGGGCCATTGCGGCCGATATTGTCGATGTTGGTGATGCCCTGGCCGCCGCGACCGGTGCGGCGATACTCGTAAGCCGAGGACAGCTTGCCGTAGCCATTGGCGCAGACGGTGAGCAGGAATTGCTCCTTGTCGGCCAGCTCGGCAAAGCGGTCAGCCGACATGTCGGGCTCGCCTTCTTTTTCGGCCTTCCACGGGGCGAAGCGCAAATACTGGTCGCGCTCTTCCTGATCAGCCACGCCAACCCGGTGGAGGATCGAGAGCGAGACGACTTCGTCATCCGGCTTGAGCTTCATGCCGCGCACGCCGGTGCTGGTCCGGCTGACGAATTCGCGCACGTCCTCGCCATCGAAGCGGATCGCCTTGCCCTGGCGGGTGGCGAGCATCACGTCATCGCCCGCTTCGAGCAGCGCCACGCCGATCAACCGATCAGCGCTTTCATCTTCGAACCGCATGGCGAACTTGCCGTTGGTCGGGATGTTGGTGAAGGCGTCCATCGAATTGCGCCGGACGCTGCCTTTGGCCGTGGCGAACACCACGGTGAGCGCGCCCCAGGCGTCCTCGTCTTCGGGCAGCGGCAGGACGGTGCGGATGGTTTCCCCGGCATCGAGCGCGGGGAGCAGGTTGACGATGGGCCGCCCGCGCGTGGCCGGGCCGCCTTCGGGCAGCTTCCACACCTTGAGGCGATAGACCTTGCCCGCGGTGGAGAAAAACAGCACGGGGTTGTGGGTGGAGGTGACGAACATCTCCGACACCGCGTCTTCTTCCTTCGTCGCCATCCCGGCGCGGCCCTTGCCGCCGCGGTTCTGGGCCCGGAAGGTGGAGAGCGGCGTGCGCTTGATGTAGCCGTCGAGCGTAACGGTCACGACCATTTCGCCGCGCTCGATCAGGTCTTCGTCGTCGATCCCGTCCCATGCAGGCGCGATTTCGCTGACGCGCGGCGTGGCATAAGCCTCGCGCACGGCGGCCAGCTCTTCGCGCATGACTTCATATAGCCGCGCGCGGTCGCCGAGGATCGCGAGGTATTCTGCGATCGAGACGGACAATTCCTTGAGCTCGCCGCCAATTTCGTCACGCCCGAGCGCGGTCAGGCGATGCAGCCGCAGGTCGAGGATCGCCTTCACCTGCGTTTCCGACAGGCGATAGCGGCCTGCAGCGGCGCCCAGGTCGGGCTCGACCGCTTCGACCAGCGAGAGATACGGCGCGATATCGTCGGTCGGCCATTCGCGCGCCAGCAGGCGGGCGCGGGCATCGGCTGGATTGGCCGAGCCGCGGATCATCGCCACCACTTCATCGAGGTGCGACACCGCGACCACCAGCCCGAGCAGGATATGCGCCCGGTCACGCGCCTTGTTCAGTTCGAACTTGGTGCGCCGGGTGATAACCTGTTCGCGAAACTGGATGAACGCGTGGATGAAATCGCGAAGCGCCAGCGTTTCGGGCCGCCCGCCGCGAATGGCGAGCATGTTGGCCGGGAAGCTCGACTGTGCCGGGGTGTGCCGCCACAACTGGTTGAGCACCACATCGGCCGTCGCATCGCGCTTCAGCTCGATCACCACGCGCACGCCATTGCGGTTGGATTCGTCGCGGATGTCGGACACGCCTTCGATGCGCTTGTCCTTGGCGGCATCGGCGATCTTCTCGACCAGGCCTGCCTTGCCGACCTGGTAGGGAATGCTGGTGAGGACGATAGACTGGCGGTCGCCGCGCCCTTCTTCGATTACGTGGCGGCAGCGCTGCAGGATCGAGCCGCGCCCGGTGGTGTAGGCCGAGCGGGCACCGTGGCTGCCGAGGATCAGCGGCGCGGTGGGGAAATCGGGCCCGGGAATAATCTCGAACAGTTCTTCCGACGTGATCGCCGGATTTTCGATCATCGCAAAGCAGCCGTCGATCACTTCGCCCAGGTTGTGCGGCGGGATATTGGTCGCCATGCCCACGGCGATGCCGCCGGCGCCGTTGACCAGCAGGTTGGGGAAGCGGGCGGGGAGGACCGAGGGTTCACGGCGCGAACCGTCATAGTTCTCGACAAAATCGACGGTATCCTTGTCGATATCTTCGAGCAGCGACATCGCCACCTTGGCCAGCCGCGCTTCGGTGTAGCGTTCGGCGGCGGGCGGATCGGGGTCCATCGAGCCGAAGTTGCCCTGGCCGTCCATCAACGGCACGCGCATCGACCACCACTGCGCCATGCGCGCCAGCGCGTCGTAAATCGCCTGGTTGCCGTGCGGGTGGTAATTGCCCATCGCATCGCCGACGATCTTGGCTGACTTGCGGTACGGCCGGCCGGCGACGAAGCCGCCTTCCTGGCAGGTCCACAAGATGCGGCGGTGGACCGGCTTGAGCCCGTCGCGCACGTCCGGCAGCGCCCGGCTCACGATCACGCTCATCGCGTAATCGAGATAGCTGGTCTTCATTTCATCGACGATGTCGATGCGTTCGAACTCGGCCGGCGCTGCCGGCGGCTCAAGGGTATCGGTCGTGTCGTTCACGTCAGCGGTTGGCCCGTCTTGTTGTGGTTTCGTCTTGTCGCAAAGGCCCTAGGCCAAAGGCCGGCGGCAAGCCAGCGGATGGGAACCTGGAGGGGGGTGTATCGCCCCGTTTTCCACACTTGCCGCCGTTCCACGCGCGTTTGTCTGAACGACGGCCCCTGCATTGGTTAAATCGGCATTCAGCCCGCAAATACTAGGACCGAATTGCAATTATTCGCATTTCTGGGCACTAGCCCGCTCGAACAGGATTTAGCCCTTAACAAGGGCACGTTTGACCCCCTCAGGAGAGTTTGATCCAATGCTTCGCATGACCACTCACACGCGCCGCATGTCTTCCCGCAAACTGGCGTCGCTGATGGCGCTGGCTATTGCGGTGCCCGGTGTTGCTGCCTTTGCCGTTCCGGCCGCTGCGCAGCCGCAGTCAGCGGCGCCCGCAGGTCCAGCCGCTCCGGCCCAGCCGCAGCTCAAGCCTTCGCGCAATTTTGCCAAGGTTTACCAGCCAGTAGCCGAAGTGGCTAACGCAGCCGCCGGAGACTACGCGTCCGCCAAGGCTCAACTTCCCGGCGTTATAGCGGCCGTAGAGAGCCCCGATGATCGCTATCTGGCGGGCACCCTCAGCTATGTCCTCGGCCTTAAGCTGCAGGAACGCCCGTTGCAGCAACAGGGCATGGAACTGATGCTGCAGAGCGGCAAGGCCGCGCCTGACGCAGCCGGCGAAATGAACTATTTCCTCGGCGAGTGGGCTTACGATGCGGCCAACTACGCCCAGTCACGCACTTACCTGAAGGCAGCCCGCGATGCCGGCTACACGCAGGGCAACGCGGAAGGGCTGACCGCCGAATCCTATTTCAAGGAAAACCAGTCCGCGCAGGGGCTCGCCTACCTCGAAGGCCTGATCGCGCAAATGCGCGCTGCCGGACAGGCCGTGCCCGACGTGTGGATTCGCCGCGGCCTCAAAGTCGGCTATGACGCGCAGGATGCCACGCTTTCGAGCAAGTGGGCCTCGATGCTGGTGTCGAACAACCCGATCCCTGAAAACTGGCTCACCGCCGTGCAAGTGGTGGAAGCGCTCAGCGCCAGCGATCAGGCAGTCAGGCTCGACTTGCTGCGTCTCGCCTCGCTGACCAATTCATTGACCGACCGCCGCAGCTACGAAAACTATGTCCAGGCGGCCGATCCGCGGATCATGGCCAACGAAGTCAGCCGCGTGCTCGCCGCTGGCAAGACCGCCGGCATCTTTACCGATGGCGACGCGTTCTACACCGAGAACAAGGTCATTGCAGACCAGCGCTCAGGCGCCGAAGCGAGCGATGCGGCAGACTACGCCCGCACCGCGGCGTCCGCTGCAACGGGCCGCCCGGCGCAGAACGCGGGCGAGATCTACCTCGCGCTGCAGAACTATCCGAAGGCCGAAGAGATGCTGCAACTGGCGCTGACCAAGGGCGGGATCGATCGTGACACCGTGCTCACCCGCCTCGGCATCGCGCAGATCCAGCAGGGCAAATCGGCCGCAGCCAAGGCCACCTTCGGCCAGGTGACCGGCGCGCGCGCACCGGTTGCGCAGTTGTGGGCGGCTTACGCCGGAACCCGCACCTGAGCTGACCAGGCAGGCAATTCCAGCGGCGCGGGGCGACTTCGGCCAACCCGCGCCGTTTGCGTTTCAGACGTTGAACTTGAACAACAGCACGTCGCCATCCTGGACGAGGTATTCCTTGCCCTCCTGGCGCAGCTTGCCGGCCTCGCGCGCGCGGCTTTCGCCGCCCAGCGTGACGTAGTCGTCATAGGCAATCGTTTCGGCGCGAATGAAGCCGCGTTCGAAATCGGAATGAATCTCGCCCGCCGCCTGCGGGGCCTTGGCGCCTTTGTGGAACGTCCACGCGCGCGCTTCCTTGGGGCCGACGGTGAAGAAGGTGTTGAGGTCAAGCAGCTGGTAGCCAGCGCGGATCACGCGGGCGAGGCCGCTTTCGGTCAGGCCCAGCTCGGCCAGGTATTCGGCGCGTTCGCTGGCTTCCATCGCCACCAGCTCGCTCTCGATCGCGGCTGACACTACCACCGCTTGCGCGCCTTCGGCCCTGGCTTTGTCGAACACCATCGCCGACATTGCATTGCCGTTCGCGGCATCCCCCTCGTCGACATTGCAGACATAGAGCACCGGCTTGGCGGTCAGGAGCTGCGCCTGTTCGAACACGCGCGCTTCCTCTTCGTCCTTGGGCTCGGTCAGCCGGGCGGGCTTGCCTTCGCGCAGCAACGCAAGCGCCTGGCCCAGCACGCTGGCCATGATCTTCGCTTCCTTGTCGCCGCTGGCAGCTTTCTTGGCCGCGGCGGGGACGCGCTTCTCCAGGCTTTCGAGGTCGGCCAGCATCAGTTCGGTCTCGACCACTTCGGCGTCGGCAATCGGATCGACCTTGTTGGCCACGTGCTGGATGTCGTCATCTTCGAAGCAGCGCAGCACGTGGACGATCGCGTCCACCTCGCGGATGTTGCCGAGGAACTGATTGCCCAGGCCTTCGCCCTTGCTGGCGCCTTTGACGAGGCCGGCGATGTCGACAAAACCAAGCTGGGTCGGGATGATCTTGGCGCTGCCGCCAATCTTGGCCAGTTTGTCGAGCCGTTCGTCGGGCACCGATACCTGGCCGACGTTGGGCTCGATGGTGCAGAACGGATAGTTCGCGGCCTGCGCGGCCTGCGTTTCGGTCAGGGCGTTGAACAGCGTCGATTTGCCGACGTTCGGCAAGCCGACGATCCCGCAGCGAAAACCCATGTATCGTACCTCGTTTGAACTGTTGCGCGCCCGTAGCGTGCAGGCGCGCGCTTGGCTACCGCTGCGCGCTGGTATCGATCTCGTGCGGGCGCAGCATGACCAGCGCGGCCAGTCCGGCAAGGATGGCCGCTGCGGCCGCTGCCAGCACCGCGTGCTTAAATGCGGCCTCAAGCGCGGCGCCGCTCGCCGCCAGCACCGAGCCGAGCAGGGCGGTGGCAATCAGTCCCCCGGTGCGCGCAATCGCGCTGTTGAACCCGTTGGCCGTGCCGACGTGCTTGGCATCGACCGAAGCCATCACGGCGGTCGTGAGCGGGGCGACGGCGCCTGCCATGCCCAGCGCGATCACCAAAAGAGCGGGGAACAACGTGGTCCAGTAGGACGCGCCGGTGATCGTTCGCGCGGTCAGGGCAAAGCCCAGTCCGGCCAGGATCGGTCCGATGGTGAGCGGCCAGCGCGGCCCGATGCGCGAGGCCAGCGCGCCCATGTAGCGCGACCCAGCGCCCAGGATAATCGGGATTGGCAGCAGCGCGGCCCCGGCGTGGAGCGGCGAGTAGCCGTGGTTCTCGATCAGGACATAGGGGATCAGCACGAAGGTCGTGCCGAGCGCGCCGTAGAGCAGGAACGTCAGCACCGTCAGGCCGCCAAAGCTGAGCGTGCCGAACAGCGCCAGCGGCATGCTCGCCTTGTCCCCCTGGCGCGCCTCGATCCACACGAACAGCGCCAGGCCGATCAGGCCCGCCAGTGTCGCCAGCCCTCCGGTATGGAGCGAGGGTTCAGCCCCGCTCAGCACGGTCAGCCCCCAGGTCAGTGCACCGAGCGCCAGCGTGGCGACGGCAACGCCGACCCAGTCGAGCCGCTGCTTGCCTTCGCCCGCTTCGTTGACCCAGAGCCACCCCAGCGCCAGTGCCCCGGCAGCGAGCGGCAGGTTGACGTAGAAGATCGCCCGCCAACCAACCGTTTCGATCAACCAGCCGCCGACCAGCGGGCCGATGGCGGCGGTGATTGCGCCAGCCGCGGCCCAGGTGCCGATCGCCTTGCCGCGCGCGTCGCCCGAATAGGCGGAGCCGAGCAGGGCGAGGCTGTTGGGCATCAGCATCGCTGCCGCCGCGCCTTGCACGAACCGCGCAATGAGCAGGACGGTGAGCGAGGGTGCCAGCGCGCAGGCGAGTGACGCAGCGGCAAAGCCGATCACCCCGCCCAGGAACATCCGCCGCCGTCCGAACCGGTCGCCCGCCGCGCCGCCAAGCAGCAGCAGCGCGCTCAGCGGCAACAGGTAGGCGTTGACGATCCATTGCAACTGCCCGGCGCTGGCCGACAGGTCAGCGCGGATTGCGGGAAGAGCAACATTGGTCACCGAACCGTCGACGAAAGCCAGGCTCGATGCGAGGATCGAAGCCGCGAGCGTCCAGCCCGGGGCAAATTGGCGTTCGCGCTTCATCCGCGCCGCTTAGCCGGGTCCGCTGTGCGCAACCAGCCCCGCCAGTTTGAGTTCGCGATTGCGCAGCGCAGCGACCGCGCTAAGTCTTTCAATCGCCGGGCCGACTCGGGGGGACATGATCTTGAGCGAAACCGCACTCGCCGTCGCTGAACCGGGGCCCGCCGCAACCGAGCCTGTGGCAAACAAGAAAAACCCCACGGTAGCCGACCTGATGGGCCAGCCGATTGGCGTTTTCGGGCCCGACACGACAGTGGCGCAGGCGATCGAACAGCTGCGCGAGCAGGTCAAGACGGCCATCGTCACCTACCTCTACGTCACCGACGGCGGCGGCCGCCTGCTGGGCCTGGTGGTGATGCGCGACATGCTGCTGGCAACGCCGGAAACAAAGCTTGGCGCGATCATGATCGCCGATCCGTTTGCGCTGCAAAACGACATGCCGCTGGGCGATGCGCTGAAGGCGGCGCTGAACAAGCATTTTCCGGTCTATCCAATCATCGATCCCGAAGGCGTGCTGGTCGGGCTGGTGCGCGGGGCCGATCTGTTCGCCAACCGCGCGGTGGAAATCAGCGGCCAGGCCGGCGCGATGGTCGGTGTCGAAAAGGAAGAACGGCTCGGCACACCGCTATTCCGCAGCCTGATGCTGCGCCATCCGTGGCTGCAGGTGAACTTGCTGACCGCGTTTGTGGCTGCGGCAGTCGTCGGCCTGTTCGAAGGCACGCTCAGCCGCCTGGTAATCCTCGCGGTATTCCTGCCGGTCATGGCCGGGCAGACCGGCAACACCGGGTGCCAGGCACTGGCGGTGACGCTGCGCGGGATGACGCTGGGCGACGTCGCCGATGGCGCGGAAGCCAGCCTGGTGCGCAAGGAAGGCTTCCTCGGCTTCTTCAACGGCGCATTGGTCGGAATTACCGCCGGCGCGGGCATGTGGTTCTACGCCCACATGCAGGGCTTGCCGAGCCCGGTCTGGTTCGGCTTCGTAGTGCTGGTCTCGATGATCATCGCCTGCACCGCCAGCGGCATCGCCGGCGCGCTCATCCCGCTCACCCTGAAGAAACTCGGCGCCGATCCGGCTACCGCCTCGAGCATCTTCCTGACCACCGCCAGCGACGTCACCAGCATGGGCATTTTTCTCAGCCTGGCGACCTTGATGCTTTAACGCGTGAGCGCGGCGCAGGCCGGGTCGCTGAGCGGGTGCGGGACGAATTGTTCGCGCGGCACGCCCGATACGGTCGTCAATCGCTCGGTCGGCAACTTCACCACCAGACCTGAATGGTCGAGCCGATTGTCATCCACCGCGCCGACCAGCCCGGCCATCGGCGTCCCGCACACTGGCACGCCCATCGCATCGAGCCCCACGGTAAGACCTTCGCCCATGCTACCGGTCCAGCGGTCGGCAAGGACCGTGGCAGGGCCGGAGTGGTGCTTGCCGGGGCGCGGGAAGACATACTCGATCCACAGGCGTGGAATGCCGGTCGCGCGTTCTTCCTCGGGGCTCGAATGGACCTGGTAGGGCCGCGCGCTGTCGATGAACCAGCCGATCACCGCGCGCGCGATCGATGAATTGCCGCCGCTGGCGGTGTCGGTCAGGTCAATCACTACCGGCGCATCGTCGGGGATGGCAGCCATGGCCTGATCGAATGCGGCAATCGTCGCGTCCTCGCCAAGGCTGTCGTTGAAGTGGATGCGCCAGGTATTTCCGGCCTGCGACACGGCCAGCGGCGGCCGGTCATGTTCGCGGACGGCATAGAGGCTCGGGAGCGTCAGCGGGACCAGCGTGCCCCCCCGGCGCAAGCTGAAGCTGCGCGGCCGGTCGCGCCGCCCCGCCAGCAGGACCCGCGCGGCGTAGGCGCGGTGGGCGTCATCGGGCGCCTCGAGGCCGAGGTCCTGCCAGAAGGCTGAAACAGCTTCCGCAATGGGCACACCGCCAACATCGAACACCTCGTCACCGGGCATGACCATGCCTTGAGCCGGAGACGCCGAGCGGATCGAGGTGACGGTGTAGCCGCCATCGGCTTTTTCCACCCACATGTCCGAAAAGCTTGGCACCAGCGCCCAGCTGTCCTTGAACGAACTGCCGGTGATCGCGTGATGATCGGCCAGCAAGGCCACGCCGCGTTCGAGGAAGGCGAGCAGCGAATCGCGGTCATGCACCGCCTCGGCTTCGCGGGCGAGCGTGGGTGTCAGGTCGAAATGGCCGCCAAGACGCTCGAGATAGGCGTAGCGGTCATTGACCAGCGGCGCGAAGGCCAGCGCGTCGGCGCGGTAGTCTGCGGCCGTGGGCACGGCGTCGTCAGCCAGCGCCGCCGATCCGCCAAACAACGCGAACGCGGCGCAGGTGAGGGCGAAGTGTTTCATGTCATTCACTCTCCTGCAATCGCAGCGCCACTTCGCTCATGAAGCGGGGATCGTCGCCTTTTGCCAGCCAGTCCGCCTCGCTCGAAACGGCGGCGAGCATGTCGGTCAGGTCGTCGATCTCGTCCTTGGCGTAGTTGCCCAGCACATAGCCGGTCACGCGGTCCTTGTGGCCGGGGTGGCCGATGCCGAGGCGCACGCGGCGGAAGTCTGGGCCCAAATGCTGGTCGATTGAGCGCAGCCCGTTGTGGCCCGCCAGCCCGCCGCCGGTGCGGACTTTGACCTTGAACGGGGCGAGGTCGAGCTCGTCATGGAACACCGTCAGCGCCTCCACCCCCAGCTTGTAGAAGCGCAGCGCCTCGGCCACCGAGCGGCCGCTTTCGTTCATGAAAGTCGCGGGCTTGAGCAGGAGGATCTTCTCGCCCCCCAGCCGGCCTTCCTGCAGCCAGCCCTGGAACTTCTTCTGCACCGGGCCGAAGTCATGCATGTCCGCCAGCACGTCGAGCGCGATGAAGCCGACGTTGTGCCGGTGCATCGCGTATTGCGAACCGGGATTGCCGAGACCTGCCCAAAGCTGCATCGCGGCGTCCTATTCGGGCTTCACGTGAAATGCAAAACGCCGGCGCTTCGGGTGAAGCGCCGGCGTCTTGTCTGGCTGAACTGGAAACGCGAGCTTATTCGCTCTTGTCTTCCTGCTCCTGCGCAGCGTCCGCATCAGGACCCTGCTCGGTCGCGGCGGTTTCGCCAGCTTCCATCTCTTCGTCTTCTTCAGCCTCGGAGCGCTTGAGCGCCGACGGGGCCACCAGCGTGGCAATGGTGTAGTCGCGATCGCTGATCGCGCTTTCCGAGCCTTCCGGAAGCTTGACGTCGCTGATGTGGATCGAATCGCCAATCTCGCGGCCGGTGACATCAATCGTGATGTCGTCGGGGATCTTGTCGGATTCGCAGACCAGCTCGAGCTCGTGGCGAACCACGTTGAGCACGCCGCCCTTCTTCAGGCCGGGGCTGTCTTCCTCGTTCACGAACACCACCGGCACGGCGACTTGGATCTTGGCGTCCTTGGACAATCGCAGGAAATCGACGTGGAGCGGGCGGTCGGAAACAGGGTGCAGGGACACGTCCTTGGGCAAGGTGCGGACCTTTTTGCCACCGACTTCGACCATGACGATCGAGTTCATGAAGTGGCCGGTGCCCAGCTGGCGAACCAGCTCCTTGGCTTCGAGGTGAATGGAAACTGGGTCTTCCTTGCCGCCGTAGATTACGGCGGGGACCCGACCTTCGCGGCGCAGTTCACGGGAGGCTCCCTTGCCAGCCCGTTCGCGCAGCTCGGCCGGCAGGGTCAGAGCATCGCTCATCGTAAGTGCCTTTCGAATGCGTTGGTATGCTTCTCCGCCACGCCTCCAGGGATGACCATGACGAGAAGGGCGCGCCCATAAGGGCAATGCTCGCGCGATGCAAGCGTTGTGGGGCCAGCGCTAAGGCAGGCGCCGGACGGTATAGCCGCGCGCGGCAAGCAGCGCCGGCAGCCCGTCGGGCCCCAGCATGTGTCCGGCCCCAACGGCCACGAACGGCTTATGGCGCTGCACCAGGGCAACGTTGATGGCCCCGGCGAAGTAGTGATTGCGGTCAATCAGCAGCGGTCCGCTCAGACCCGGCGTGCCGAGGAACTCGCGATTCATCTGTCGCTCAAGCGCATCGAGGTCACCTGTCAGCCAGGCGGTGACGTTGTCCCTGTCGCGGTCCGTTCCGGCCTCACGCACGACCCCGGCGAGCAGGGCCCGCTGGTCGGACTCCGGCAACGAATCGAAACGGGCGAATTGCGCCGTGTAACTCTCAAGCGCCCTGACCGGCTTGCCGAGCTTGAGCAGGGCCCGATCGACACCATTGGCAGGCTCGGTAGCACGCGCGGCATTGCTAAGCATGAGCGCCGCAGCCCAGGTCTCGACGTTCCAGAAATCCTCGTTCGTCAGGCTGGCCCGTTTCATCAGGGCTTCAAGGGCGGGGCGATCGTCCTTCGATACCCGCAGCGTGAGCGGCGGTTGCGGCGTGCTCACGGATAGCTTGGTGAAGTCCTGCCTGGCTTCTTCGGTATCGCCGAGGTTGCCGATTTCCACCATCAGCATGTCGGAACTGGCAAAGGCGCGATCGATGGCGTCGGTGTGCCATTCGACGCCATCGGGCAGGGCGTGGATAGTGCCCAGCAACCACGCCTGTTCGCCATTGCGTCCGGTCACTTCCCACAGCGGCGGCGAAGCTGGCGGCCAGACATGCGCAGGCTCGCCGCACGCGGTCAGCGACAGGGCGGCGGCCAGCGCCAGCAAGAGGCGCATTATTGCCAGATGCGCCTGACCTTGAGGTGCCGCTTGCGCAGCTGGTCCTGCACGCTGCCGTCACCGGCGAGGTGCCCGGCGCCCACGGCTATGAACACCGTGCCGGGCTGCGCCAGCCGGTTCTGGATCCACCCGGCCCAGTTGGCATTGCGCTGCAGCAGCAGGCGATCCTTGAGCACCGGGTCGGTCAGTTCGGCATTCATCAGCCGGGCCAGGCCGGCCGCATCGCCCTTGATCCATTCGGCCACCATCGCATCGAGATCGTTGGTAGCGTGCGTCACCTGGTCCACCGTCTGGTCGAGGAACGACAGCTGGGCGTCGGTCGGCATGGTGTCGAACAGCGCGATCTGCTGGTCGATCGTTTCCAGCGCGGCGCGCTGCTTGGTGTCACCAGCCTTGCCGCCGAGCGAAATCTCGACCCCGCTCTGGGTGTCATAGCCCGAGCGCAGCAGTGGAAGCAGCGACAGCGTCATCGCCGCCAGCCACGGTTCCATCTTGTCGAGCGTTTCCACCGGCACCCCGAGCGAAACCAGCGCGGCTTCGTATTCCTCGCGGTTGGCCGACGTCATCATCGCGCGCAGCGACTGGCCATCGGGCAGCATTCCCGCGGCCTGCAGTTCGGTGCCCGATCCGGTGACGTCGGAGATGTCGACTTCGGTCACCAGTTCATTGCTGGCGTTGAAGGCGCGTTCGATCCGGCCGTCGAACCACTCCTTGTCCTTGGGCAGGGCGTGGACCGTCCCGAACAGGTAGATCGTGGTATCGGCATCCGACACCTGCCACAGCGCCGGGCCCGGCACCGCGCCCGGCGGCGGCGTTTCGACCCGCGGGCCCATCGCGCAGCCACTCAGCGCAAGCGTGAGCGACGTGACGGAAGCTATCAGGCGCTTGAAAAACATGCGGGGTAAACTCTCCGATTCCGCGCTCATGTAGTGCCTAACGATCGGTCGCGCCACCGGCTCCAACCGCCGTGCATTATTGACGCTATCGGGGGCATCCTGCATGGCCCCGCGCGATGACCCGCGACCCGGCCAACTCCTTCCAGGACATGATCCTCGCGCTCCACGATTTCTGGAGCGCGCAGGGCTGCCTGATCCTGCAACCGTATGACATGCGCATGGGCGCGGGCACGTTCCACACCGCCACCACCTTGCGCGCGCTCGGGCCGGAGCCGTGGAACGCCGCGTTTGTGCAGCCGTGCCGCCGCCCGACCGATGGCCGTTATGGCGAAAACCCCAACCGGCTGCAGCACTATTACCAGTACCAGGTGATCCTCAAACCCAGCCCGCCGGACCTGCAGGAACTCTACCTCAAAAGCCTCGAAGTGATCGGCATCGATCCGCTCAAGCACGACATCCGCTTTGTCGAGGACGACTGGGAAAGCCCCACGCTGGGCGCCTGGGGGCTGGGCTGGGAAGTGTGGTGCGACGGGATGGAAGTGACCCAGTTCACCTACTTCCAGCAGATGGGCGGGTTCGACTGCAAACCGGTCGCGGGCGAACTGACTTACGGACTAGAACGGCTGGCGATGTACCTCCAGGGCGTCGACAGCGTGTACGATCTATCGTTCAACGGTCGCGGCGTTTCGTATGGCGATGTGTTTCTCGAGAACGAGAAGCAGATGTCGAAGTGGAATTTCGAGGTGGCCGACACCGCCGCGCTGTTCGACCTGTTCGCCAAGGCCGAAGCTGAATGCCGCAATGCGCTCGCTGCCGACGTGCCGATTGCCGCTTATGAGCAGGCGATCGAGGCCAGCCACGTGTTCAACCTGCTCCAAGCGCGCGGCGTGATCAGCGTGCAGGAACGCGCCAGCTACATGGGCCGAGTGCGCGATCTCGCCCGCGGTTCATGCGAAGCCTACATGGCCAAGCAAATGCCTGTCTGGGCCGAGCGCTACCCGGAGTGGACGGCGTGACCGACTTCCTGCTCGAACTCCGCTGCGAGGAAATCCCGGCCCGGATGCAGGCCGGGGCGCGGGCAGACCTCGAAAAGCTGTTCCGCAAGGAAATGGCCGAGGCGGGCGTTTCGGTCGACAACGTCACCGTGTGGTCGACCCCGCGCCGCCTTGCGCTGGTGTCTTACGGTCTGCCGCTTTCGACTGAGACCGTAAGCGAGGAAACCAAGGGCCCGCGCACCTCCGCTCCGCCCCAGGCGCTCGAAGGGTTCCTGCGCAAGACCGGGTTAACGGAAGGCGAGCTCACCGAGCGCGACGGCATGTACTATGCGGTGGTTGAGATCCCAGGCAGAGCCGTCAAAGCGGTGCTGGCCGACGCGATCCCTGACATCGTCCGGGCTTTCACCTGGCCCAAGTCGATGCGCTGGGGTGCTGAATCGATTAGTACTGAAAGCCCCCGCTGGGTCCGACCCCTGTCGGGGATCGTCGCGATTTTCGGCGATGAGCTGGTCGAATGTGAGGTCGGCGGGATCACCAGCGGCTACGCCACCCTCGGTCATCGCTTCCATCACCCCGGACCGATCACGATCGGAAGCGCGCACGACTACGAGTCCAAGCTCCTGATGGCGCGGGTGGTCGTAAAGCACACCAAGCGCGAGGCGCTGATCCGTTTGGAGGCCGCAAAGGCCGCCACCGATGCAGGCTTGTCGCTGGTCGAAGATGAAGGCCTGGTGATTGAGAATGCCGGACTCACAGAGTATCCGGTGCCGCTGCTCGGCCGGTTCGACGCCGCGTATCTTGATGTCCCGCCTGAAGTTATCCAGCTAACCGCCCGCACGAACCAGAAATATTTCGTCTGTGAGCAAAATGGAAAGCTCGCCAACGCATTCGTCTGCACCGCCAATATCGAGGCCAGCGATGGCGGCGCAGCGATTGTCGATGGCAACCGCAAGGTCCTCGCCGCGCGGCTTTCGGACGCCCGCTTCTTCTGGGAGCAGGACCGCAAGACCCCGCTGGCGCAGCAGGCCAAGAAGCTCGAACGGATTACCTTCCACGAGAAACTCGGCACCGTGGCCGACAAGGTCGAACGCGTCGCCAAGCTGGCACGATGGCTGGTGGAAGAAGGTGTCGTTAAATCCTCCCCGAGCTTGCTCGGGGAGGGGGACCGCCCGAAGGGTGGTGGAGGGGCCCCTCCGTCAGCCGCTGACGCGGCTGCCACCTCCCCGAGCAAGCTCGAGGAGGATCGAGCAGAACTAGCCGACCAGGCCGAACAGGCCGCGCGGCTGTGCAAGGCCGACCTCGTTACCGAAATGGTCGGCGAATTTCCCGAACTGCAAGGCCTGATGGGCGGCTACTACGCCCGCGCCGAGGGCCTGCCCGATGCCGTCGCCAACGCCATCCGCGATCACTATAAGCCGGTCGGGCAGGGTGACGATGTGCCGACCGCGCCGGTGACGGTGGCGGTGAGCTTGGCGGACAAGCTGGATACGCTGGCGGGGTTTTTCCTGATCCATGAGTTGCCAAGCGGGTCTCGGGACCCGTTTGCGCTTCGCCGTGCTGCCATCGCGATTTTGAGGTTAGTGATTGCGAACAGGCTGCGTCTGTCTTTGCGACTAAGTTTTGAACAAGCGCTTGGGCCGATTTCATTTGCGCTTTACCCACGGGTACAGGCCGGGGAAATCGATATCGACGACCTCGACTATGACGCCATCAGCAAACGCGGTGGCCGCAAGGTGCGCAATCTATTCGATGTGCATGACTCGTTTATGCTCGAACGATTCGAAGGACTTATAGACTTCCCGGTCGGCCTGGTCCGAGCTGCGGTGGGTTGGGACCTTCACCGGGGCGATCCTTTCGCGCCAACTGATTTCGTCCGATTGCAAGCGGTCCTCATAGCACTCCAGGCGTTCATCGCCACGCCCGACGGCGCCAACTTGCTCGCCGGCTACAAGCGAGCGGCCAATATTCTCAAGCGGGAGGACTGGCACGGCCTCGAGGGCGAAATCGCCCGCACTGGCGAGGAAGACCCGCTGGCGGGGGTGGACGATCCGGCGCTTGCCCCGGTGATCGCCGCCAAAATGGCCGAGAAGCACCAGAAACAACTTTCCTACACGCCCGAACCTGCGGAAAAGGCGCTGATCGACGCGCTGGCTGCGGCCGAGCCGACCGCCTCCGCCGCCATCGAAGCGGAAGACTTCGAAGGCGCGATGGCCGCTCTTGCAAGCTTGCGCGCGCCGATCGATCGGTTTTTCGACGAGGTCACGGTCAACGATAATGAGAGTATCAAGCGCGCTGCCCGGCTCGACCTGCTTGCGCGCTTTCGTGCTGCAGTGCACAATGTGGCCGACTTTTCGCGTATCGAGGGCTGATTTGCGCCGCATCGTCGGGCAGGTGTCACCCGGTATTTTCTCGGAAATAGCTTTCCGGTCAGCAGTTTAACGGAATTCGCCAGGGTGACACAGTGTCACCCTGCGCAAGCGAGGGCAAACATGCAGTCAGTCTACCCCTTCGGCGGCAGTGCGGTGTCGGGCGACCCTCGCGCCAAGGACAAGACCGTCACCGGCGGCAAGGGCGCCAACCTGGCCGAAATGGCCGA
>JBDSDZ010000152.1:0-9380 GCA_039920345.1 Croceibacterium sp. | reverse complement strand
CGAGCGGCGGCGGCAATACGCGGCGATTTCAATGAGCATTACGCGGTCCCCCCTATCCCGAAATGGACCAGTCCGACCCCAGAAGAGGCCTCTGCGGCTGAAGCGGCAATGAATGCGCGGCAGGGCGAGTCCGTTTTGCGTTGAAACGAGCAGGAAGATTCCCGCGCGCAGGCCCCTTGCCGCCACGCAGGGCCGTCGTTATAGCCCGCCCGCTTAGCCGCCTTGAGCCGGAGACGTGGGTGAGTGGCTGAAACCAGCGGTTTGCTAAACCGCCATACCGGGATTACTGGTATCGAGGGTTCGAATCCCTCCGTCTCCGCCACTTCCCGCGCAATCGGGACCTTGGCAAAAGGGTAAGCATGGCGAGCTTTTTTCGATGGCCGCACATGCCGACTGTCCAATCCCCATTAACACAGGTGCCCGTTTGAGCTGGACTGTCTCGAGCAGGCCTGAATAAATCTGATAAATGCGATGGTCGATCGGTAATCGGCCGACAGGCACCATTCCGTCATATCTGAGTCACATCCCGGCGGCAGGAACTGCCTGAACAGGGCAGGGATTCTCGGCGATGAACCGGGTCAGCATATTGACGACAAATGCGGAAGCCGCCCGTTTCGATGCGTTCTCGCATGGTGACACGCAGTTTGCGTTCGACCTGCTTGGGCCCGACGGGCCGCGCCGCCTGGTCGAGGGACCGACCTGGGTATTTGTCGAATGGGTGATGGAAGATCTCTCGGGCCTCGAATTGTGCCGCCGCCTTCGGGCCGATCCGCGGCTACGCGATGCGCACATCACCATCCTGCTTGATCGCGACGCCAGCGATGATCGCCGCCGCGCGCTGCAGGCGGGGGCCGACGACTATGCAGTCGGTTCGCTGGGCCGCCAGGCGATGCTCGACCGGGTCCTGGCGCTCCATTCAGCCGAGCGTCGCCGCGGCCCGAGCCAGGTGATCGAATTCGGACCGCTGCAAATCAATGTCGCGGGCGAACAGGCGCTATGGCACGGCAAGCTGGTGCCGCTCCGGCCCAACGAGTTCCGCGTGCTGCGCTTCATGGTCGAAAACCCCAACCGCGTGCTCAGCCGACAGGAACTGGTCGAAGCACTGGGCAAGGCCGGCAACCCCGAATACCTGCGCACGGTTGACGTGTGGATCAAGCGCCTGCGCTTCGGCCTCAGGACCGCGGGCGCGCAGAGCCTGCTGCGCACCGTGCACGGCAAGGGTTACGTGCTCGACCTGCCCTGAGGGGCTGAATTCGCAAAAGGTTTAGGCGGCGGCAGTCCGCTGCCGGTCAGAAAGTGACCGACAGCGAACCGGCGATGGTGGTCCCGACATCATAGGTGTTGATGTCGACCCGGTTGGCGCCCGACTGCTGGAATTCTTCGTGCTTGCGGCCGAAGATGTTGCGCACTTCGAACTTGGCTTCGATCGACTGGTCGAACAGCTGGATGCCCTGGCGCGCCACGAAGTCGAGTTTGAAGCCCGGGCTTTCGATGATGTCAGGCTGCGGTGGGGTCCCGTTGAGGCCGCGGCTGACGACACGGTCGCTGGCATACGTCACCAGGAAAGTCTGCTGTGACAGGTGGTCCTGGTTTTCGAGCCCAATCTGCAGGTTGACGAGGTGATCGGACTGGCCAGTGAGCGGAACGCCATCCTGGAAGTAATCGGTCGCGATCGTCGAGGCGGCGCCATAGACCTGGACCGTGTCCGCCGAACCGACTTCCAGCTTGGACTTAGTGAAGGTGTAGTTGCCAATCATAACCAGCCGGCGATCGCCATCGCCCCAGTCGCCCACGTCGAAGTTCTTCTGTACTTCGAACTCGGCCCCGTAGAGCTGAGCCTTGGGGGCATTGGCGTAGGACGTGGTCAGGTCGATGCCGGTGATGAAGGCTTCGATCGGATTGTCGATCCGCTTGTAGAAACCCGAGACCGTCACCCGCTGCTCGCGCCCGAAGTAATATTCGAAGCGCGCTTCGGCGTTGTACAACTGGCTGTCCTGCAGCAGCGGGTTGCCGCGATAGGGGCGGCTGGTGTCGGGATCGTAGTACGGCTGATTGATCAGTTCGCGGAACTGCGGACGGGCGATCGTCTTCGAGGCACTGGCGCGCAATTGCATGCCGGGTTCAATTTCGTAAGTCAGCGTCACCGCCGGCAGCCAATAGGTGTTATGCAGGCTGGTGACCGTGGTGCTCGCGCCCGGCGTGCTGAACACCTGGATCGGCGCGACCGACTGGTCTGCGTCTTCATAGCGAACACCGGCGTCAAAGCTGAACGCGTCGGTCAGCTGGCCTTCGAGCTTGGCATAGGCGGCCCAGTTCTCGAGATCGGCGGCGAACGAAGGGTTGCCTTCATCGGTCTCAATCAGTTTGATCCCGAACGCCTTGACCACCTTGGGTCCCAGCAGGAGGTCGGGGCGGAGCAGGCCGATGGCGCTGATCACATTCGAATCGCCCATGAACGCGTTGGGCGCCAGGAACAGGAAATCGCGCCGCGAACTGGTGCGATGGGTGTTGGCATAAGTGCCGCCAACGGTAATCCGGTAGCGGTCGAGAAACTTGTAACCGACATCCAGTCCGCCCGACCACAAGTCTTCCTTGAGCTTGGAGTAAGTGACCCCACCATCACCACCGTTACCGTTATTGAGGCGGTTGACGAAGTACTGGCCGAACGGATCTGCCGACGCGTTGGTGCGGACGTATTCGAAGAACAGTTCTTCCGGCGCGTTGCGCTTGGAATTGGCATAGGCACCGCGCGCTTCCACTGTGAGCTCGGGTGTGAACTTGAATTCGCCGACCAGCTGCGTGTCGATCAGCTGGCGTTCGTAAAAGCCGGTCCGCTGCTGCAGGAAATCGGCGTTGGTCTGGTGCCGCTGGCCGATCCCGATCCGCGCCTGTTTGTCGGTGTCGTGGATGTACAGGTTGGTCCAGCGGATGCGGTTTTCGCCGAATTCGTAGCCCAGGCCGAACAGCCCGTTGACCACAAGATGCTGGTCCGTGATGGTCGAGGTGAAATCCGTCTCGAGTTGTTCGAGATCGGCGCTCAGCGATGATTGCTGAAGGGTCTGGCGGGTGCTGTACTTGTTGCTGTAACCGCCGCCCAGGATCACGCCGAGTTCGCCGCTGCCCAGATCGAACGTCTTGCCGCCCGAGAAGTTGGCGCTGAAATTAACGGGCACGTGATTGTAGCGTTGCACCACCGCGTTGCGGCCGGTTACCAGCTGTGCAGCGATGGCGCTGGTGTCGACAGTGCCCGAGCTTAGCCGATCGCCACTGTTGAAGAACGCCTGCAGGGCGGGCGCATAATCGCGGTTGCCGTTGTCGTAGCCGCTCCAGTCGGTGCTGCTGCCGTAATAGGTCAGTCCCTGGTTGAAGGTGGTGTAGGTATCGCCGGAAACACCAACGCCGATCGTGAAAAAGGGCTCATTCGGCGTCGCCTTGGTGGTCAGGTTGATCACGCCGCCGCCAAATTCACCCGGGTAGTTGACCGAATAGCTCTTCTGCACCAGCGTTGAGGCGATCACCCCGGTCGGAAACAGGTCAAGCGGGACAACGCGCTTGAGCGGTTCCGGGCTCGGCAGGGGCGATCCGTTGAGCAGCGCGAGCGAGTAACGGTCACCCAGGCCGCGGACATAGACAAACCCGTTACCGACCACGCTGAGGCCGGTGACACGCGTCAGGGCGCCGGCAATGTCGCCTTCGCCGGTGCGGGCGATCTGCTCGGACGACAGGACCGAAAGCACCTGGTTGGACGTCTGTTCGACATTGCGGCTGACCCGGCCGGTGACGATAATTTCGCCGCCACCAGGAACCGATATCTCGACTTCACCGGCTTGTTCCGCGCTCTGGTCCTGTGCGGCGGCCTGCTTGTCAAGCGGCGTGGTGGAAGGCGTGCTGGCAATAGGTGAAATGCCGGCATCCTGCGCCATCGCCACTCCCGGTACGGTGAGTGCGGATGTGAACAGCAAGGCGCCAACAAGACGCGATAGGGTGGCCATCGGATTTCCCTCAATATCAGATGCATTGACAGGGGCAGCCCGTTTCCCGGCTGCCCCCGCAAACGTCAGGCAGCTGGTCAGGTGGTCGGCAGTGAGGTGCAAGCCGACCCGCCGCCGAGATTGGCGGTCGAGCTGTTGCAGGTCCAACCCATGAACCAGGTGTTGTTGCCGCTCCACACCGCACCGGCGTGGTTCGGGCTCGGCGTCACGAAGAACGTCGAAAGGGTGCTTGCATCGAACGGCACGATCGCATCTTCATTGGCGCCGTTGATGAAGCCGCCGGTCAGGGTCGAGGTCAGCGCATCGTTATTGTTGTTGGTGCCCGAACCAAACGACGTCGCAACTTGCGCAGCCGTGTAGCTGCCCGAACCGATATACTTGGTCGCGTTACAGGTGAGCGCAACCGAACGCGCGGTCAGGGTGGCCGCATTGGCGCCGCCCGAACCGTTCATGCGGATACATTCGTTGTTCGGCGCCACGATCAGGCCATTGACCAGCGTCGTGTCCGAGTTGCCGCGGAACATCGTTGTTGCCTGGTCGGCGCCTTCGTTGTTGGCGCTGACTTGCGGCTGCACGGCCACGAAGTTGGACACCTTGAGATTGGTTCTGGGCGTATCGGCTTCGAACCCGTTGCTGTCGATTTCCATCATCGAATCGCCCTGGCCCGGACGTTGCAGCAGCAGGGCATATTGGACGCTCATGCGGGCGCCGGTATCGACATCGAGGCTGTCATCGTCGGCGCCGGTGGCGATGTAGTACTTCATGTTGACCACGCCGCCGAAAAATTCCGCGCCGTCGTCGGAACTGTTGTGCGACTGGAAATGGTCGATCACCGTACCGCTGCCGATGCCTTCGGTGGTCAGCGCCTGCAGTTCCTTGTCAGCGCTGAGCACGAAGCCCGAATAGCGGATCTGCAGGTAGCTTAGCGTGCCGGCGTTGTAGGTGTCGTCGTTGCCACCAAAGCGGGCCAGGTCGACCGATCCTTCGGTATCGCGCTCGCACGTGCTCGACGCGACCGAACCGACATTACAATCGGTGATTTTGCCGCGGCCGAGCAGCACGACGCCGCCCCACTGGCCGATCGACTGGTCGGTATTGAACCCGGCAACGTTGTCGGCGCTGGTGAAGATGATTGGCGACGTTGCCGTGCCAACGGCGTTGAGCTTGTTGCCGCGGTTGACCGCCAGCCAAGATTGGCCGGTGGCGCCATACAGGATGACACCCGGGTTGATCGTCAGGGTCACATTGGTATCGGCGGTGAGCGTGCCGCATCCAACGGTGGTCGAGGCGACCGGCGAACCGGCGGTGGGGGCCGTGAAGCCGCCATCGCAGCCGACATTGACGCGCCCGCTCATCGAATACAGCAAGCCGGTGATCTTCGGCAGCGTCGACGAGACCTTGATCAGCGCCGGCAGCTGGCAAATTCGATAGGTGCCGGTCGGGCCCGAAATCGTACCCTTGTCGGTCAGGCCCTGCGGATCGGTGATCGTCGGGCAGGCACCCGCTGCCGTAACCAGCGTGGGTGCAGTCGGCGTGGGCGTTGGCGCAGGCGGCGGGGTAGTGATGGTAACGGTGACGTTTCCGCCGCTGCCGGGCGAAGCGATATCGTCAGGACCGCAAGCGGACAGCGCCAAGACACTGCAACCAAGAATGAGCGAACGAGAAAGATGTGTCACGGCGAACGGCCCCCTCAAAAAAGCCAAGAATCAGAGTGCGACGTCACGCATCGCGACTCGCGAGCTAGGACCGTGAAGTGACAGTTTCTTTGCAAGATTGGGCTTTTGAGACAGTCACCGAACTATGTTCGTGAGGTGACAATTGTGACATGCCCGTCCGACGTTATTACCGTTTTATGACAATGTTTCATTTTTATTGCAGTTGGTCGTGGCGCGGCGCATCAATGCTGCACGAATAGACAAAATGGGGAGCTTGCCATGATCACTGCCCTGATCCTTTCCGCGCTCGCAGCAGCTGCTGCGCCAGCCGAATCCACGACGATCGAACAGCGCGATGTCGCGTTCGAAGCGGTTTCGACGGGTCATTCGGATGCGGCCATTACGGCGCTCGAAGCCAGCCTGCTCAAGGAGCCTCGGGATCCGGCCATGCTTATCAATCTCGGAACAGCCTATGCGCAGCGCGGCGACACCGCCCGCGCGGCCCGCGCCTTTCGCGCCGCCATGACCAGCGATACGCGCTACCAGCTCGAACTGGCCGACGGCTCGTGGGTCGATTCACGCGCCGCTGCCCGGCGCGCGCTGGCGACGCTTGGGCAGGGCTATCCGCTGGCTTCGCTCGACAACTGAGAGCCGCCCGGCCGCCAAGTCGAACTTAGGCGCATTCCGGGAAAGGCCCGGGCGGCTGGTCCGCCTGGGCCTTTCTTGCAACCGCCGCCGGGTCCATTGCGTAACAGGTCCCAGTCTCTTCGCTTAGGGGTCCCGAGCCGCCGGCTGAACAGGTGTCTGTCACGCCAGTGTCATTTGCGGTAAGCAGGGGCTAGTTTTGGAGGGTCGGATGATTCTACGCTTCGCCGGATCAGCAGCCGCAATGGTGCTGGCCACGCTCGCCGTGACGCCGGCCCATGCCGACGTGCTCGAGATTGGCGTGGCGGGCGACGCTCACTGGATCGCCGGTCCAGCTGCCGATGCGGCAGCGACAACCGGCACCGAACTTGAAGAAGATGTAACCGCGAGCGTGGATTTCGTGCCCGAGACGGCGCTCGCCCGGACGGACCTGCAGGCGCAGTCAGTGCCGCAGACGTATGCTGCCGCCGTGGCGGCGATTGCTGCGCGCTACGACCTTAGCCCAGCGCTGATCGAAGCGGTCGTGTGGCAGGAAAGCCGCTGGCGGGTAAACGCGGTGTCGCCCGTTGGCGCACGCGGGCTGGCGCAGCTGATGCCCGGCACCGCGCGCGACATGGGCGTGAACCCTGACGATCCCTATGCCAACCTCGAAGGCGGCGCGCGCTACTTGCGCGCGCAGCTTGACCGGTTCGATGGCGATATTGAAAAGGCGCTGGCGGCCTACAACGCCGGCCCCGGCCGCGTGGCCAGCGCAAACGGCGTCCCTCGCATCCGCGAGACCCAGAACTACGTATCGTCCATCATGGGGCGGTTATCCGATCATTCCCGGAGTTCTCAATAAATGCGTTCGTTTTACCGTTTTGCCGCACTTGCCACGCTGTTCCTGCCCGCCGCCGCGCAGGCGCAAGGGGCTGATCCTGCCGGTTCAGGCCCGATTGTCGCCGCGCTCAGCTGGCTGCAGGGCACGCTGCTGGGCAATGTCGCCACCGCGGTCGCGGTCATGGCGGTGGCTGCGGTGGGCTTCATGATGCTGACGGGCCGGTTGAACTGGCGCTTTGGCGCTACGGTCATCATCGGGGTGTTCATCCTGTTCGGTGCGGGCACGATCGTGGCCGGCATCCAGGGCGCGGCTAACTGAGCCGTGGATCTCGTCCGCCATCCTGTCCATCGCGCCCTCACCCGCCCGCAGATGTTCGCGGGCGTGACGATGAACTTTTTCATCATCAACTGGCTGTTCTTTTCGACCGAGCTGTTTTTGATTTTCAAGACTTTGTGGATCATCCCCATTCCCTTCATCATGCATGGGATTGGCTATTTTGCCTGCCTGCGCGAACCGCGCACGTTCGACTTGTGGATCACCAAGGTCTCCAAGTGCCCGCGGGTGAAGAATTATCGGCGCTGGGGCTGCAACAGCTACACCGCCTGAGACACTCCGCCCCCGGTGGGCGGGAGGGAGCGAGTACATGAAGACCAAATGGCTCGGAGCCGCCGCTTGGAGCGCCAAGGAAGCGCACGCCGGCGACCGCCTGCCCTATGCGCGGCTGGTGGACGAGAACACGCTGCTGCTGCGTGACGGCTCGCTGATGGCCTCGCTGCAGGTGCCTGGCCTGCTGTTCGAAACCGAAGACACCGATGCGCTCAACGCCCATGCGGCGACGCGCGAAGTCATGCTCCGCTCCAACCTCGATGCGCGCTTCGTGATGTATCACCACGTCGTTCGCCGCCGGGTGATGGTGGAGCTGACCGCCAGCTTCGAAGACCCGCTGGCTGCGCATATCGATACCCGCTGGCGCGAAAAGCTGTCGCGCGATCCTCTGTTCGTCAACGACCAGTTCGTCACCCTCGTGCGCCGCCCGGCTCGCGGCAAGGCGGGTTTGGCCGAAAAGGCGGGCAAGATGCTGCGCCGCCGCGGCCGCGAAGTGGTCGAAGCCGATCCGCGCGAGCAACGTTCGCTGCGGGCCGCGATCCAGGCCCTGGCCGCCTCGCTTGGCGATTATGGCGCGCAGCCGCTGGGCGATTATGTCGGCCCCAGCGGCAACACCAACAACGAACTGCTCGAACTGCTGAGCGCGCTCTACAACGGCGAGATGCGACCGGTCCGGCGCCCCGAGGAAGAGACCGACATCGGCCGCATGATGCCGTATCGCCGGGCCAGCTTCGGGCTCGACGCGATGGAATTGCGCGGCTCTGCCGGGTCGGATTTCGCGGCCATCGTCAGCCTCAAGGACTATCCGGACGCGACGTCGCCCGGTCTGCTCGACATGATGCTGCGGCTGCCGTTCGAAATGGTAGTGACCGAAAGCTTTGCCCCGCAGGAACGCCAGTCCGCCCGAGAGAAGATCGACCTCGCGCTGCGCCGTTTGCGTTCGGCTGACGAAGACGCGCAGGCCGAACGGGCCGAAATGCTCTCGGCGCGTGACGGGCTCGGCACCGGCTCGGTGGCATTTGGCGATCACCACCTGACCGTGCTGGTACGTGAGCGCGATCTTGCCAGGCTTGACGATGCGACGGCCTCGGTATCCGCCGCGCTGGGCGACGCCGGCGCCATCGTGGTGCGCGAAGACACCAATCTTGAACCGGCGTTCTGGGGCCAGTTCCCGGGCAACGAAGGCTTCCTGGTGCGCCGGGCGATGATTTCAACCGCCAACATGGCCAGCTTCGGCAGCCTGCATGGCATGGCGCTGGGCCAGGCCGAGGGCAATCACTGGGGCGATGCGGTGTGCCTGTTGGAAACGACCAGCGCGACGCCGTTCTTCTTTAACTTCCACCACGGCGACCTGGGCAATTTCTCGGTCATCGGCCCGTCGGGCTCGGGCAAGACGGTGGTGATGAACTTCCTCGCCGCGCAGGCGCAGAAGTTCAATCCCCGCACGATCCTGTTCGACAAGGACCGCGGCGCGGAACTGTTCATTCGCGGCATCGGCGGGCGTTATGACCGGATCCGCGCAGGCGAGCCGACCGGATTCAACCCGCTCGCGATGCCCGACAGCCCGGTCAACCGCGCCTTCCTGCGCGACTGGCTGGCGGTATTGCTCAAGGCCGAGGGGCCGGAAGAACTGGCGACCATCGCGGGCGCGGTCGACGCGGC
>JBDSDZ010000151.1:0-19392 GCA_039920345.1 Croceibacterium sp. | reverse complement strand
GGCATCGCATCGCTGCCGCTGCGCAGGAAATAGGCGTGGAGCGAGTGGGTGTGACGGTCATCGGGGACCGTGCGCCGCGCGGCCACCAGCGCTTGTGCGATGGCCTGACCGCCGAACACGCGCCCGGTGCCTTCCATCTGCCGGCGGCCGATAAAACGGTCGCCGCCCTTGGCTTCGAGATCGAGCAGGAGCGCGAGTTCGGCCACGAGCTGTTCGGGATTGTCCGCGAGTGCGGGCGGTTTCGACATGGCCGCGCCTTGCGCGCCGTCATGCCGCCAGTCAACGCACGGCAGTGTCGGTGATGGGTCTGTGTTGCGCGATTGCTGCAGGGCTGTTGCGCCCCGGCCACCTCATCAGCGCCACGAATATCCCCGCCCGGCACACCCGGACGGGGTCATTTCGAGTTAGCTCTGGCGTGATCAGCCAGCGGCAAGTGCTGCCAGCAAGAGCAAGGCCACGATGTTGGTGATCTTGATCATCGGGTTGACCGCCGGACCGGCGGTGTCCTTGTAGGGATCGCCCACGGTGTCGCCGGTTACCGCGGCCTTGTGCGCCTCGGACCCCTTGCCGCCGTGGTGGCCGTCTTCGATGTATTTCTTGGCGTTGTCCCATGCGCCGCCACCGGCGGTCATCGAGATAGCCACGAACAGTCCGCCCACGATCACGCCCAGCAGCAACGCGCCGAGGGCGGCAAAGCCGTTCTCCTGGCCCGCGACCGCGGTGATCACGAAATAGACCACGATCGGCGCCAGCACCGGTAGCAGCGACGGGATGATCATTTCCTTGATCGCCGCCTTGGTGACGAGGTCCACCGTGCGGGCATAGTCCGGCTTGGTTTCATAGGTCATGATGCCGGGGTTGTTCTTGAACTGCTCGCGCACGTCCTTGACCACGTCGCCCGCCGCGCGGCCAACGGCGGTCATGCCCATCGAACCGAACAGGTAGGGCAGCAGTGCGCCAAGCAGCAGGCCAACGATGACGTACGGATTCTCGAGGCTGAAATCGACGTGTAGCGCGGGGAAGAACTCGCGCAAGTCGGTGGTGTAGGCGGCGAACAGCACCAGCGCGGCAAGGCCGGCCGAACCGATCGCATAACCTTTGGTCACGGCCTTGGTGGTGTTGCCCACCGCATCCAGCGCGTCGGTCTTTTCTCGCACCGAATCGTCGAGTCCCGCCATTTCGGCGATGCCGCCGGCGTTGTCGGTCACCGGGCCATAGGCATCGAGTGCCACGACCATGCCGGCCAGCGCCAGCATCGCGGTGGCCGCATAGGCAATGCCCATCAGGCCAGCGAGCTTGAAGGCGATGATGATGCCGGCAACGATCACCAGCGTCGGCAGCGCGGTGGCTTCCATGCTGATGGCCAGGCCCTGGATCACGTTGGTGCCGTGGCCCGTTTCCGAAGCCTTGGCGATCGAGCGGACCGGGCGGTAATTGGTGCCGGTATAGTACTCGGTGATCCAGATGATCAGTCCGGTGATGACCAGGCCGAGCAGCGCGCACCAGAACAAGTCCATGCCCGAATAGGCCTGGTTGCCGATAGCGGAATTCATGTCGCCGTTCATGATCAGGTTGATGCAGAACCAGATCGCCGGGATCGACAGCACGGAGGTGACCAGGAACCCCTTGTACATCGCGCCCATGATGTTCTTGCCGCCGCCGAGGCGGACGAAATAGGTCCCGATGATCGAGGTGACGATGCACACGCCGCCAATCAGCAACGGCAGCGTCATCAGCGCCAGCAGCCCGTCACCGAGGCCCTTCACCAGCAGCGCGGTGAGCACCATGGTGGCGCCAATGGTGACGACATAGGTTTCGAACAAGTCGGCTGCCATACCGGCGCAATCGCCGACATTGTCGCCTACGTTGTCGGCAATTACGGCCGGGTTGCGGGGGTCGTCTTCCGGGATTCCGGCTTCGACCTTGCCGACGAGATCGGCGCCGACGTCGGCCGCCTTGGTGAAGATACCGCCGCCAAGACGAGCGAAGATCGAGATAAGCGAAGCGCCAAAGGCGAGCGCGGTGAGCGCCTGCACCACGGTGCGGTCCGTGCCCCCGACGGTATAGCCGGCGACGTTGGTGAGATAATAGAAGAACCCGGCCATCCCGATCAGGGCGAGGCCGGCGACAAGCATGCCGGTGATCGCGCCCGCGCGGAACGCCAATGTCAGGCCTTCCTGCAAGCCGGTTTGCGCGGCGGCAGCGGTGCGGACGTTCGCGCGCACCGAGACGTTCATCCCGATGAACCCGGCGAGCCCGGAAAGCACCGCGCCAATGACAAATCCCGTGGCACTGATCGGGCCGAGGAAATAGGCCACGATCACCGCCATACCGACGCCCACGATCGCAATCGTGGTGTACTGCCGTTTCAGATAGGCTTGGGCGCCTTCCTGGATGGCGGCGGCGATTTCCTGCATCTTGTCGCTGCCGGCGCTGGCGCCGAGCACCTGGCGGCTGGTGATGAAGCCGTAAAGCACGGCCACGAAGCCAAGCACGATGGCAATAACAATCAGGTTCATGTCGAACCGTTCCCCCTCTCGATGAACAAAACGCGGCCCGTTCTTCCGGGTCCGCGCCGATGCCGTTGGCTAGAGCGCGGCGCGAGGCGAGGCAACCCCTTAAACCTCGCCTGTCCCGGATGGTCTGCGTGGCCCGCCGGGCGGCACAAATGACGCACCGTGTCCGGAAATGCGACGGCGGAATCGCCGATTCTTGCGGGGTTCGATGGTTTATGCGAAGTTAACGCCGCTCTAGGTAGCGTCCGCAAGTCGCGGATTTCGGGGACTTTGGGCGTCATGGATCGACCGCACGACGATGGCCGGCTGCTCACGCGCGACAGCGCAGTGGTGGAGCATGTCGATGGCCCAGCGATTACGCTGCGCGGCCGTGACGATCTTGATCAGCACGTCCGGCGTGACTTGCGGCGGCAGGAACTGGTCGTCGCGCGGCAATTCATGGGCGGCCGGATGTGGCCTTATGTCGCGGCAACCGCGATCTGCTTTACCCTGTGGTTGAGCTTCTTCCCGCTGGCGATCATGGGCTGGCTCAACCTGCCGCTGGCCTTCGTGCTTAGCTCGGTGTTTGCTACTGGCGGCTATGTCACCAGCCACGAGGCCATGCATTCCAACATCGCCGCGCCGGGCAGCAAGAGTTACTGGATCAACGAATGGGTCGGCAAAGTTTCGACCGTTCCGATCGTGTTCCCGTTCTCGATGGCGCGCTTGATGCACCTCGAACATCACTATCATTGCAACGATCCGGTGAAGGATCCGGACTATACCGACGAGGCGCCCAATGCGCTGATGGCGTGGTACAAGACGTGGTACAATCGCCAGCCGGGGGTGGACGGATCGATCCACGCCTACAAGCGGGTGCTGGCCGAAATGGGCACGCCCGATGCGGCCCGCGCGCTCAAGGACACGATGGTCATGCAACTGGTCTTCATGGCGGTCCTGTTCACCATGGCGTGGAGCGGGTTTGCGATCGAGGCGGCGCTGCTGTGGTGGCTGCCGCGGCACATCGGCCTAAGTTACGTGCGCTTCTATCTCAGCTGGGCGCCGCATCACCCCCGCGAAGGGCGCACTGACCGGTACGACAACACCACGGTGTTCAAGAGCCGGCTCGGCCATGTCATGTCGATGGGCATGGAAACGCACATGATCCACCACCTGTATCCGAACATTCCCAATCACCGCACCAGAGCGGCCTACTTCGCGCTCAAGCCAATCCTGGCGCAGCGCGGGGTGGACGTTTCGGCGTTATAGGGGCCGGCGATGGAACTCGCGCTCAAGAAGCTGTTTTACGTGATGCCGCTACTGTTCGGCATTGGCTTCATCGCCCCGTTGATCGCGCAGTCGATGGCGTATTGGGATATTGTCGGCCCGTGGGGGATGAGCCGGATTGGCTTTGGCCTGCTGATCGGTGCCCCGTGGGGCCTTTACGCGGTGTTGCGTGGCCGCTGGATCTGATCGCGTGTTCAGCCGTGCTGCCAGCCTAGTCCGTCGCTGTTGGCAATGGGCGTTTCGTCCACGAACAGCGGCACAAAAGCCCGAGCGTGAACTGACCCGATGCGGGTGGCCGGCGATGCGGGCTGCGCAGTACCGGGAAGCGCAAACAGGAGGGCATAATCATCCCCCCAACGCATGGCATCCAGCCGTCGATCTTCAGGGGCGGCCAGTGGGACGGCAGCGCTATCGATCGCCAGAGTGACGCCGCTCGCCTCGGCCAGCCGCCAGGCGTCGAGCAGCAGCCCGTCCGACACGTCCATCATCGCTGTGACCTGCGGCGCGAGAGTCTTGCCTTCGCCGAGTAAGGCTCGGGGCCGCCGATAGGCCTCGCTGTCCGCGGCAGTTCCGTCACGCAGCGCCTCGAAGCCCATCATCGCTGCGCCCAGCGCGCCAATAAGCCAAAGTCCGTCGCCGTTCTGCGCCCCGCTGCGCGAGGGTACGGGGCGGTGCGTCGCGCGGCCCAGCGCAGTTAGGCCATAGGCGCGCGGCGGACCGCCTGAGACCGTGTCGCCGCCCAACAGCGGCACGTCATAGTGGCCGAGCGCTTCGAACAGGCCCTCGGCAAAGCGCTCGTCTCGCTCGCCCAGCATGTAGCCGAGCAGCACGCCGAGCGGCTCCGCCCCTTTGGCCGCGAGGTCGGACAGGTTGCTCGCGACCAGCTTCCACGCCACATCGGCCGGATCGGCGTCGGGGAGGAAATGCACGCCCTCGACCAGCATGTCGTGGGTCAGGACGAGCGCTTCGCCGCCCAGTTCGAGCACGGCCGCATCGTCAGTCAGCCCGCGCGCGGCGGGGTGGTGGGCGAACGCCCGCAGGGTCTCGATGAAAGTGGATTCGGCGCTCAACGCACCGCTTTCGCCACCGCGTCGAGGATGCCATTGGCGAACTTGGCCTCGCGGTCATCGAAGAACGCCTTGGCGACATCGACATATTCGCTGATCGCGGTGCCGGTCGGCACATCGGCGCGGGCGAGAAGTTCATAGGTCCCGGCGCGCAGGACCTGCAGCAGCGTCTTGTCGAGCCGGACAAGGTTCCAGCCTGCGGCCAGACGTTCGGTCAGCAATTGGTCGATTTCCTCGACCCGGGCAATCACACCGCTCACCAAGTCGTCGAAGAAGTCGACTTCGGCTGCAATGTACTGGTCTTCCTCGATCTCGTGACCGAGCCGGTGCTGGTGGAATTCATCAAGCAGGCGCGCCTGAGGGGTGGCTTCCATCTGCCACTGATACAGCGCCTGGACGGCGGCGAGGCGCGCGGCGGCGCGGGATTTGGATCGGGCGGGGGTGTTCATTTGAGGCGCAACTCCACCGATCTTGCATGGGCCGGCAAGCCTTCGGCATGGGCGAGGGTAATCGCGGCCGGCCCGATCCGGGCGAGGGCAGCGGCATCCATCGCAATAAAGCTGGTTCGTTTCATGAAGTCGAGCACCGACAGCCCGCTGGCGAAACGGGCGCGGCGGCCGGTCGGCAGCACGTGGTTGGGCCCGGCCACGTAATCGCCCACGGCCTCGGGCGTGTAACGGCCGAGGAATACGCTGCCGGCGTGGCGGATCTGCGCGAACAACGCTTCCGGCTCGTCCACGGCGAGTTCGACATGCTCCGCGGCAAGCCGGTTGGCCAGCGCGGGCGCTTCGGCAAGGTCGGACACCACGATGACCACGCCGTGTTCGTCCCAGCATTGCCGGGCGACCTTTTCGGTCTTGAGCATCGCGCACTGCACGTCGATCCGGTCTGCCACCTGTTCGGCGAACTTGTCGTCATCGGTGATCAAAATCGATTGCGAATCTGGGTCGTGCTCGGCCTGACTGAGCAAGTCGGCGGCGATCCAGTCAGGATCGTTCTTGCCGTCGGCAATGACCAGGATTTCGCTCGGCCCGGCCACCATGTCGATCCCGACCACGCCAAACAACTGTCGCTTGGCTTCGGCGACATAGGCGTTGCCAGGGCCGGTGATCACATCGACCGGCGCGAGCATGTCAGTGCCATACGCCAGCGCAGCAACCGCCTGCGCGCCGCCGATGCGCCACACCTCGTCCACCCCGGCGAGGTGCGCCGCCGCCAGCACGAGCGGATTGGTTTCGCCGCGCGGGGTAGGCGTGACCACGACCAGCCGCCCAACCCCGGCCACTTTCGCGGGAATGGCGTTCATCAGCAGCGACGAGGGGTAGGCCGCGCGCCCGCCGGGCACATAGAGCCCTGCGGCATCGACTGGACGCCAGGTGGCACCAAGTCGAACACCGGCGTCATCGGTGAAGTCGCGGTCCTTGGGCAACTGGTCCACGTGATAGGCCCGGATCCGCGTCGCAGCGAGTTCGAGCGCCTCGCGCAACGCCGGATTGAGCGCGGTGAACGCGGCATGGCACGCTTCGGCGGAAATCCGCCAGTCCGCGGCACCGGTCAGCTGGTGCTTGTCGAACCGCTGGGTGAATTCGGACACCGCGACATCGCCGCGCTGGCGTACTGCGGTGAGGATTTCCGTCACCGCCCGCGCGACATCGCCGCCGCTTTCGCGCCGGTCGTCGACCAGCCGGGCAAACTTCGCCTCGAAACCGGCGTCGCTGGTGTTGAGGCGCAGCATCAGGCGGCGCCCTTGTCGGCCAGCAAACGGAACCGTTCGACCAGCGCGGCGACGCGCGGATCGGTCTTGAGTGCGGCGCGGTTGACGATCAGGCGGGCTGAGACGGGCATGATCTGGTCGGTCTCGACCAACCCGTTGTCAGCCAGCGTGCGTCCCGTCGACACAAGGTCGACGATCCGCATTGACAGCCCGAGTGACGGAGCAAGCTCCATCGCGCCGTTCAGCTTGACGCATTCGGCCTGGATGCCCTGCCGTTCGAACCAGCGGCTGGTCAGGTTGGGATACTTGGTGGCGATCCTCAAGTGGCTGGCGTTGCCTGGGTTGTAGATGCCCGCATCCTTTGGCTCGGCGACTGACAACCGGCAGTGCCCGATGCCCAGATCGACCGGGGCGTAGAGCTCAGAATAGTCGAATTCCTCGATCACATCCGAACCGACGATACCCGCCTGAGCCGCGCCGAAAGCCACGAATGTCGCGACGTCGAAGGCGCGCACGCGGATGATCTGCGTCACACCATCTTCGCACGCGAAACTGAGCGCCCGGCTGGCCTTGTCGTGGAAGTCGCTTTGCGGCACGAGGCCGGCGCGCGCCATCACTGGCAGCGCTTCGTCGAGGATGCGGCCCTTGGGCACGGCAAACGTCAGCGGCGGAGTGAGGGCGGAGGCCATGGCGCGGGCATTTAGGGAACGGCACTCGAAAGGGCAACGGCGATGGCAACGGGGCCAGTCATGGACACCAGCGATGTTCGCCAGGCAATTGCGTGGCAGGCTAACCATGCCGAGCAGGCCGATGCGCCGATCACCGCCCGCGTTGTGCGCGCCGAACTGGCGATTCTCGACACCCCGAGCGAGCTGGCCCGGCGGATGTCGAACTGGCCCGGGTTGAGCCTCGAGGACGCGATGCCGCTCAGGGTCGCGGGCGGGCTGCACTGGCTGCACCTGTCGGGCGCGGAGCCGAAACTGGCGGCGATCTATTCGGGCGAGGTGAGCGAACAGGACACGATCGACGCAATCGTGGCGCAAGTGGCGATTCACTGGGATGCCAAGCTGCTCCCCTGGCTCGATCATCCGCCGCAGACCAACGAGGCGGGCCGGTCCTCCAGCATCATGGCTGGGCTGCTGTGGCTGTCGCAGCGGCTCGGTTCGCGTTTCGAACTGAACGAGATTGGCGCCAGCGCGGGCGTCAACACGATGATGGAGCGCTATCGTTACGACCTGGGCGGGGTCATGGTCGGCCCGGAGGGATCGCCGATGCAGCTTAAGCCCGAGTGGCGCGGCCCGCCGCCACCGGCGGGCGAGGTCGAGATTGTGTCCATTCGCGGGTGTGACGTGGCGCCGGTGGACTTGTCCGACCCAGTGCAGGCGCAGCGTCTCAAAGGGTATGTCTGGACCGACGCGCAGGAGCGGATGGGGCGGATCGAGGCGGCCAGCGCGCTCGCGGCCAAAAAACCGCCGCGGCTTGAGCGCCAAGACGCGGGCGAATTCGTGGCCGAGCGGCTGGCCGCGCCGCAAGCAAACGGCGTCACTCGCATGCTCTATCACTCGGTCATGTGGCAATACCTGCCCAAAGCCACGCGCCGGGAGATTACCGCGGCGATGGAAGCGGCCGGAGCTGCCGCCGTGCCCGAAAAACCGCTGGCATGGGTCAAGCTGGAGACCAACCGCGCTACCTTCCGCCACGAATTGTCGGTCCGCTACTGGCCCGGCGGCGAGGAATGGGTCACCTTGTCCGAAGCGCACCCGCACGGGGCGTGGATTATCTGGCATTCACCCGCGTAACGGCCGACATACACTTTCGGACAATTTGCTCCGCGCACGGCACATCGCTGCGACGAACGGGCCCTAGTTGGCTTCATCGCCCCCACGGCGTCGAAACTCAAAGGATCCGCTCATGAACAAATTTGCCCTTCTCGCCGCTGCCGCGGCCGCCATCTCCACCATTTCCGTTACCCCGGCTTTCGCGCAGGAAGCGCAAGTCTCGGTCCGCTACGGCGATCTCGACACGGCGTCGCCGGCCGGCATGCAACTGCTCGGCGCGCGCCTCGAAGCCAGCGCCACCGCGCTGTGCGGCCGCCCCGACGTGCGCGACATCAGCGCCAACCTTGCCTTAAAAGGCTGCAAGGACGCGGTCGTCGCCAATGGCATCGAACAGCTCGCCACCAAGGGCATCAAGGTTGAAGCCGGCACCCTGCTCGCCAGCTAAACTCGACTAACCTGCACACAATGACCGGTCGGGCTCCGTGCCTGGCCGGTTTTTTGCGTCAGGTCAGGGGTAGCTGACGGTCTTGGGCTTGTCGGGCAGCGGAATGAATTCCTCGCCGTCGCCCGGGACCAGCGGGAAGCGGCCCGCGCGCCAGTCGTCCTTGGCCTGGTTGATCCGTTCGCGGTCAGAGCTGACGAAGTTCCACCACACGTATCGGTGCGTGGTGAAGGCCTCGCCGCCCAGCAGCATCGCCTTGCCGCCACTGCGTGACGAGAGCACCATCGCCTCGCCCGGCTTGAGTACCACCAGCGCGTATAGCTCGAGCGCCGTGCCATCGAGCGCCGCCTCGCCGCCGACCAGCATCACCGCGCGCTCGTCGGCCCCGGCCTCGATCGGGATGCGGCCGCCCGGCAGAACATCGATTTCGGCATAGATGGTGTCGGCATAAGTCGTGGTGGGCGCGCGCTCGCCCCATAGCGAGCCCATGATCACGCGCGCTTTGAACCCGGTGTCCGTTACCTCCGGCAAGTCGCTGACCGATTCGAACGCGGGGGCGATTTCCTCGCGTCCGTCGGGCAGGGCGAGCCAGGTCTGCATGCCGTACATCGATGCGCCGCCGTCGCGCTCGCTCTGCGGGCTGCGTTCCGAATGGACGATACCGCTACCCGCGGTCATCAGGTTAACCTGGCCGGGCCGGATTGTGCACAGGCTGCCGATGCTATCGCGGTGGTCGATCGCGCCTTCGAACAGCCAGGTAACCGTGGCGAGGTTGATGTGCGGGTGCGGGCGTACGTCCATCCCTTCGCCCGCCGCCAGCCGCGCCGGGCCGAACTGGTCGACGAACACGAACGGGCCGACCATCGCCAGTTTCGGGCTCGGCACTGCCCGGCGCACCTGGAACCCGCCAAGGTCGTGAGTGACGGGGACGACGGTCTGCAAAATGCTCATTCGCTGTCGAGCTCCGGATAGTAGCGGAACAAGCCGTTTTCGTTGAATTCCAGCCTGCGGTCAGAGGCGAGATAAGCGGCGATCCCGCCGATTTCCATCACCCCGCCGCGGACCATTTCCAGCCGCGGGTAATCGAGCGTGCGCATCAGGCTGGGAAACATGTAATCGAGCCCCTCCAGCACCTGGAACAGCGAGGTATCGACGTAAGTCCACTGCTCGCCGAGCATGAACGGGCCGCCGTTTTCCTCCAGCGCTGCTTCAAAATGAGCAAGGTATTTGGGCAGGCGCGTATCGCGGAAGTGCTGCGCCGCCTCGAATGCCGGGTCCATCTGGTCATTGTAGAACAGGTTGCCCGAAACCGGGTGATGCACGGCGTGAACTTCGCCCAGCAGGTCCATCACATCGAGCTGGAGCTGGATCAGCTGCAGGTCCTGTTCGAGATCTCCCGCGCCAAAGTCATGCCGATCGGCCAGCACTGCCAGGATGTGCCCGGTCTGCCCCACGCACAGGTCCTCGTCGACCACATAGGGCGGGGCGAGCGGCTTGATCCCGCTGCGCGCAGCCAGATCCGCCACCAGCGCTTCGGCGCCTTGCTCGCGCGCCATGTCTTCGTATTCGACTTCGGCGGCTTCGAGCGCGAGGCGGATGAATTCGCCGCGGCCGGGTATCTCCGGCCAGTACCACAGCTGCACGCTCATCCAGCGTCTCCGGCGCCCTCTCCGGGCGCGAAAGCGCGGATGGCGAGGGCATGGACTCGCTGGCCGGGAATGTCGCCCAGCGCGCGGTTGACCATGCGCTGCCGTTCGAGCCGGTTCTTGCCGGTAAAAGCGACGCTTTCGATCACCACGGTGAAGTGCGATTCGCCGCTGCCATCATCGCCCGAATGGCCATGATGGCGGGCGCTGTCGTTGATGATATCGAGCCGGGTGGGGAGGAAAGCATGGCTCAGCAGGCTTTCCATTTCGCGGGCGATGGGAGTAGTCATAGTTGCATTCCGGGGGTTTTCATCGGGCCGCACTATCACCATCCTAGAGCGAATGCGCACAGCGAAATTCCATGGCCGGTACGAAAATGCGGCGCGCGAATGCGCCGCGCCGGGCTGTTGCGAGGCGGGCGAATATCGCGCGCCCGGCAGCCTGGGCCCGAGTTTTGACGGGCCGGGCGACTGGCGCTGGTTCTGCCTCGACCACGTGCGCGAATTCAATTCCGGCTACAACTGGTTCGAGGGGATGAGCGCCGACGAGATCGTTGCCGCGCAGTCGCCAGTATTCGGCTGGCAGTCCGAATCGCGCGCCTTCAGGGCCGACGGCGGCGCAGGCGGCGTGCCGCGCTGGGCCGACTTCGACGATCCGCTCGACGCGATCGGCGCGCGCGCGTCCGATATCAGGCGGCGCGCAGCGGGGCGGCAGGAGATGGCGAAGTTCACGCCGCGCGAACGCGAAGCACTGGAGGTGATGGGCCTTTCGCCGCAGACCGACCGGACCGCGCTGCGCAAACGCTATTCAGAACTGGTGCGGCGCTACCACCCCGATCGCAACGGCGGTGACCGCAGCCACGAAGCGCGCCTTCAGGCCGTAGTCGAAGCCTACCAGCTGCTGCGCGGTGCGGCGCACTTCGCCTGACTCAGCCGTCTTTGGCGGCCTGCATTTCGGCGATCATTGCGTTGTCGATGCCGGACGCTTCGAGGTAAGCGGGCCGCGCCGAAAGGCGCTCCCAATAAGCCTTGAAGCTGTCGCGCGCCGGCATGGAGCCGAACTGCAGCCCCCAGTTGACCGCGCTGCCGACATAGACGTCGGCCATGGTAAAGCGTTCGCCGCAAACATAGGCATGGCCCGACAGCCAGCCATCGAGGGCATCCATCGTCCGGGCATAGCTGCCGAAGCCTACCATGGCTTCACGGTCGGGCGCCGTCCAGCCAAGCGAATGCGCGGTAATCGCCGCCTCGACCGGGCCGGCGGCAAAGAACAACCAGCGGAAGTAATCGGCTTTTTCGTGCGCCTGCGGCAGGAGCGCCGGGGCGCTCATTTCGGCCAGGTAATGGCATACCGCGGCCGCTTCGCTGACAACGTGGTCGTGCCCGCCGTGGTGGTGGATGATCGTCGGCAGCTTGGCCATTGCATTGGCATCGAGCAGCGCCTGCGGCTTATGCTCCCACGTCACCAACACCGGTTCGTAATCCGCGCCCGCTTCGTGCAGCGCCCAGCGGGCAATCTGCGCCCGGCTCATCGGATTGAAGTAGAAGGTGTACTCAGCCATGCGCGTCTCCGCCGGGTCAAACAATGGTTGGAACAGATAGAGAACAAAATGCCGAAAGTCAAGCCTCTTCGCACAGCGCCTGGAGCTGGTCGGCGCACACGCCCCAGCCTTCGGCAAAGCCCATTTCTTCGTGGCGCTGGCGATCCGCTTCGGTCCAGTGGCGGGCCGTCGCGGTGTAGCGTGTGCCATCACCTTCGGGCGCCACTTCCCAGACGCCGATCATGAACGGGCCTGCGGGCTGAAATGCCCCGTCATCGCCGCGGGTCACCGCATCGGTGCTGACGAACCGCCGTCCTTCGTCATAAGCGAGATAGATGCCGTTGTGCGGATGAACCTCGCCATCGGGACCATACATCGTCACATTGCAACGGCCGCCCGGCTGCGTTTCGTTCACGTCGAATTCGGCGCGCCACGGTTTGGGGCACCACCATTCCTCCTGCCGCCGGGTCATCGTGTGCCACACGGTTTCGGGCGGGGCAGCGATATGGCGAGTGATCGTGAGATCGTGCGTATCTGTCATCGTGTGCTCCATGCTTGCCTCAGTCGCGATCGGGCGCGCCGGGCGGGAAATAGGCGCGGTAGGGGCGGGCTTCGTCGACGGCGCGGCTCACCGAGGGGAGTGCCAGCAACTCGGCACGCAACGCGGCCAGGCGCGGGCAGTCATTCGGAATCCGCTCGACCCAGTCGGCGTAGAACAGCGAGGGCGCCGCCGCGCAGCTGACCAGCGAAACGTGCGGCGGCAGTCGGTTCTGGCTGAGCCACCTCTCGAGCCAGGCATAGGCCCGCGTCAGCCCAGCCTTGCCAGCCTTGACCTCGGCCTCGTCCGGGGCTTCGCGCATTCCGCTACCGCCGTTGTCCCGGTCGTTGAAGTGCGCGGCGACGACCCGGTTCATGCTGGCCATCACGTAATTGTCGAACACCCGGTCGAGCATGCGGGCGGTAGCGGCTGCGGCGGGCTCAGCCGGGATCAGCGGAGCCGGCCCCGGATGCCGGACCGCGAGGTATTCGATAATCGCGGTTGCCTCGACGATGACCGCGTCGCCGTCGGCCAGCACCGGGAATTTACCCGCGGGATGCGCTTCGCCGACGAACGTCGCGTTTTCGGTATGGCCGGGATCGACCATCCGGAATTCGAACGGGGTGTCATTGGCGTAGAGCGGGATCAGCGCCTTCCAGGTGTAGGACGAGAACGGGTGGCCGTAGAGGGCAAGCATCGCGTCAGCCTTGCCGCGCCGCTTCGATCTGGGCGATGTCGATCTTCTTCATCGTCATCATCGCGTCGAACACGCGCTTGGCGGCGGCACGATCGGGACCGGCCATCGCCGCCATCAGCGCGCGCGGGGTGATCTGCCAGTTGACGCCCCACTTGTCCTTGCACCAGCCGCACTGGGATTCCTGCCCGCCGTTGCCGACGATCGCGTTCCACAACCGGTCGGTCTCGGCCTGGTCGTCAGTAAAGACCATGATCGAAAACGCTTCGCTGTGCTTGAACGCGGGGCCTCCGTTAAGGCCGATGCAGGGAATTCCGCAGACGGTGAAATCGACCGTCAGCACCTGGCCCTGCTTGCCATCGGGAAAATCGCCCGGCGCGCGGTGGACCATACCGACCGAGCTGTCGGGAAAGGTCGCGGCGTAGAAGTTAGCCGCACCTTCGGCGTCATTATCGTACCACAGGCAATTTGCCGCTTTGTTAGCCATGATCACGCTCCTTTTCTGGGTCCGACAATGCCAAACGCCGCGCCTTGCGGGTCCTGCGCATGGACGGAAAATTCGCCCCCGGGGATTTGCTGGATCTGGCCCTGTAGCTTGCCGCCGCCGGCCTCGACGGCCGAAGCTGCCCGGTCGATGTCGTCCACCCCGATGTAGAAATCCCAGCGCGGGCCGCTGCCGTCTGGCGTGGTCTTGCCAACCGCGCCGATGCCCGCTCCCTCGTGCTGGATGAAGCGGTATTTGCCCATCGGGCCCATGTCCACGTCGCCTTCCTGGGTCCAGCCGAACAGCCTGGTGTAGAGCGCGATCGCGCCGTCAGGATCAGGCGTCCACAGCTCGTTCCAGCGCACGTGCTCGGCCTTCACGTAATCGAACACGTCGCTCTTGGCGTCGGGCTGGCCGGGGGGTGGGACGGGGTCCATCAGGTAGATCGCCGCGCCGCCCGGATCGGACACCATCGCGATCCGGCCCACGCCCATGTCGGTTGCCGGCAGGTGCACCGTGCCGCCAGCATCGACCATCGCCTGCACCGCGCCATCGACGTCGGGGGTGTGGATATAGCCAAACCAGCCGGGCTTGCTGCCGTGGTCGGCCATGTCCTGGCTGATGGTCAGCACGCCGCCCGCATGGCCGCCGTCGGAACGGCCGATCATGCGGTATTCGCTGCCGTTGGGCATCATGTTGCCTTCGGCCTGCACATTCCAGCCGACGACCGCGTCATAGAACGCTTTCGCCCCAGCCGGGTCATTCGTCATTAGTTCGTACCAGATGAAAGCACCTCGATCAGACATCACTTGCTCTCCCGTAAACAACCAGCGGTTCAAACCCGCCGTAGATCATGCGTTTGCCATCGAAGGGCATTTGGTTGCCGACTTCCTTGGCGAACTCCTCAGACATCATGTTGGCATGCGCGGCTTCGCAGGTTTCCTTGTCGGGCCATACGACCCACGAGAAAACTACCTTCTCGCCGTCTTCCAACTTCACCGCCTTGCGGAAATCGGTGTGCACGCCGTCGGGCACGTCCGCTTCCCACGCCTCGACCACCTCGATCATGCCGTGCTCTTTCATGATGTCGGCGAATTTCTGGGCCACTGCGCGGTAGGCTTCCTTTTTGTCGTCCGGCACCGGAATGAGAAACCCCTGGATATACATGGCTCAGGCTCCTCAGGCTGCGGTGGCGGGTTCGTCGGTGAAATCCGCCAGTTGTGCATCGAGAGCGCGCCGATAGGCGGCTCGTTCCTGGCCTCGCTTCTTGTATGCGGCGAGGGCTGGGAATTCAGCGACGAGATCCGTGTGGCGCAGGTTTTCGAGCACCGTGATCATGGCGATGTCGGCGATCGAGAACGATCCGGCGAGCCAGTCTTTGCCCTCCAGCGCATCGTTCACCCGCGACAGCTTTTGCTTGCACAGGCCGAGCGAGGCCTCGCGCGCGTCGGGCATCCATGCCTTGTCCTTGTGGAACAGATCATAGCTGGCGATGCGGCCAACCACCGGCTCGACGCTGTTGAGCGCGGAGAACAGCCATCCGATCGCGGTCCACCGGGCTTGCCCCTGGGCCGGCAACAGGCGTTCGTCTTGCTCACCGAGGTAGAGCAGGATCGCACCGGTTTCGAACAGCTGCAGGCCGCCATCGGCAAACGCCGGCACCTGCTCGAACGGCTGGCGCGCCACGTAATCGGCCGGGCGCGGCGAGCGGGCGCTGAACAGTTCGGTATCGTAGGCGCGGCCCATTTCCTCCAGCGCCCAGCGCACGCGCAAGTCGCGCACCAGGCCGCGGGCGAATTCAGGTACCCAGCCAAATGCGGTGACACTGGGGCGTGAAATTGTCTCGGTCATTGTTCGTCTCCTGTTGTTCGCGCGCGTTCAATCCGAGATATGCTCGACCGGCATCTCGCCGGCGGCGAACTTGGGATCCATCCACATCGGTTCCCACGCGTGGCCGTCGGGATCTTCGAAACTGCGCTGGTACATAAAGCCGTGGTCTTGGGCCGGGTTGGAATCGCCTTTGCCGCCTGCCGCTTTTGCCGCATCGACGATCGCATCGACCTCGTCCCGGCTATCTAGATTTACGCACAGCGCCACTTGCGCCGAAACGTGCGCATCCGGGATCGCTTTGGTGGTGAAGGTCTTCCAGAAATCGTGCGTCAGCAGCATCACCACGATCTCGTCTGACCACGCCATCGCGGCGGCCGCATCATTGGTGAACTGCGGGTTGTTGACGAACCCGAGGGCCTCGTAAAACGCCATCGACTTGCCGAGGTCAGTGACCGGCAGGTTCACGAAAATCATCTTGGCCATTGTGGCTCTCCTCTTCCCAGCCGCGACTCGGCACTTGCAATTCCTGACCTAAAGAGTTACTAAAAGCAACCATGAAGTTACAAAAAGAAACTATCTCGTTGGACAAGCACGGCAAATGGTATGGCGATGCCTGCGGCACGGCGTTCGCGATGGAACTGGTGGGCGAACGCTGGTCGCTGCTCATCGTGCGCGAGCTTATGCTGGGCGGAAGACGGTTTTCTGACTTGCGCGCCAGCCTGACCGGAATAAGCGCTAAAGTGCTGACGGAGCGGCTGGCCGGGCTCGAACGCGCGGGCGTGCTGATCAAGCGCAAGCTGCCGCCCCCGGCCGCGACTCAGGTCTATGAATTGACCGAGTGGGGCTATTTTGCCGAAGTCGCGATCCAGGAACTGGGCCGCTGGGCCGCGCGCTCGCCCGAACACGACCCGACGCTGCCCCTGTCACCGGTCGGCTTCATGCTCTCGATGCGCACCATGCTCGACAAGCAGGGAGCGAGCCAGTTTTCCGCCACCTTCGGGTTCGATACCGCGGGTGAGCAATTCGTCGGTCGGCTGGGCGGGGGAGAACTGCCGATCACCCGCGAAGACCCAGCCGGCGTCGACGTGCTGTTTCGCGCGCCTACTCCGATGGACTTGGCCGCGTTGCTGCACGGCAAGATGCCGATGGACCTGTGGCTTGAGGGCGAGGGGCGCGCGATCGAAGGTGACCACGCGCTCGCCCAGCGCTTCCTCGACTTGTTCGAACTGCCGCCGAAAGCGGGCTAGAGTCCGGCTCCAGCGAAAATCGCGTCCTCGACCTTGCTGGCCGCTTGCCACGCGTCACGTGCGGTGACGCGCCCATACCAGGCGGCAAGGCGAGGATAGGTCGCCGCGTCGAGCGACCATCCGGCATACCCCAGCGTACGAAAGACCGACGCCAGCGAAATATCGCCGATCGAGAACGCGCCATCCAGCCATCCGTCTCCAAGCACGCCTTCGAAGTAGCCGAGCGGCGCCTTGATCGTCTCTTCCGCTGCCACCGCCGCATCTTCATCGCCTTCGGTGCCGAAGATGCGCGGGCGCAGGAAGCGGTTGACCACGATCGGGGCGCCCGCCGGGACCAGCACGGTATCGACCACTTCTTCGAACCAGATCGCCATCCCGCGCGCCTTCGGGTCTGCCGGAATCAGCGCGGTACCGGGATACTGGGCATCGATATAGGCGATGATCGCGGTCGAATCCGCCAGCTTGTAGCCGCCATCATCCATCGCCGGGATTTTCTTGAACGGGCTGCAGGCGATGAATTCTTCGTCCGGCTGCGAGGGGTTGCTGGGGACGAGCTGCGCCTCGATTCCCTTCTCGTGCACCGCGACCAGCACCTTGCGCACGAACGGCGACAGCGGGAATCCGTAAATCTTCATGCTCAAGCTCTCCCATGTGCGCCCTTGGGGATTGCTTGTTGCAGGGCAAAGTCAGCCCGTCTAGGCACCCTTCGCGATGAATGAAATGAGCTCCAAATCCGCCGATTCCGGAACCGCCTTGGCCGTGCCCGACCACGAGGTCAGTGTGCGCGAGGCATTCGGGATCGACTCCGACATGATGATCCCGGCCTTTTCCAAGGCTGACGAGCGCGTGCCCGATATTGACGAAAGCTACGTGTTCGATCCCGACACCACGCTGGCGATCGCGGCGGGCTTTGCGTTCAACCGCCGGGTCATGGTTCAGGGCTATCACGGCACGGGCAAGTCGACCCACATTGAACAGGTGGCCGCGCGACTCAACTGGCCGTGCATCCGCATCAACCTCGATGCGCACATCAGCCGGATCGACCTGATCGGGCGCGATGCGATCGTGCTGCGCGATGGCTTGCAGGTGACCGAATTTCGCGAGGGCCTCCTGCCGTGGGCGCTTCAACATCCGGTGGCGCTGGTGTTCGACGAATACGACGCAGGGCGCCCGGACGTGATGTTCGTGATCCAGCGCGTGCTCGAAGCCGAAGGCAAGCTGACCCTGCTCGACCAGAACCGGGTGATCCGGCCGAACCCGCATTTTCGCCTGTTTTCGACCGCCAACACGGTTGGCCTGGGGGATACCAGCGGGCTTTATCACGGCACCCAGGCGATCAACCAGGGCCAGATGGACCGCTGGAACATTGTCGTTGCGCTCAATTACCTGCCGGCGGAAACCGAACGAAAAGTGGTGTCCGCCAAGTCGAAGCTCGATCCCAAGTTGATCGCCGACATGGTCCGCGTGGCCGACCTGACGCGGCAAGGTTTCATCGGCGGCGACATTTCCACCGTGATGAGCCCGCGCACGGTGATCACCTGGGCGCAGAATACCGAGATTTTCAACGATCCCGGCTTCGCCTTCCGCCTGACCTTCCTCAACAAGTGCGACGAGGCGGAGCGGATGCTGGTGGCCGAATACTATCAGCGCGTGTTCGGCGTAGACTTGCCCGAAAGCGTTGTCGGCAAGGCCTGAGGGCTAGTCTGGTATCGGCCAGCGGCGTTTGGCGGCGCGAAAGGTAACCCCGCGAAATGCACCCCTTGCCTGCGGCGGTCCGCATTCGGTATCGCCAGCGAATGAACGATAAAATGCTCGTCTTTGCTGTATTGCCGAGGTAACACAGCAGCGATGCCCAACCCATTCGGCCAAGACGATGACGACCTTTCCGCGCGGTTGCCGTGGTCGCGCCAGCCGGGTGCCTTGTCGTCGAGCGACTACATTTCCTACGGGCCGGACTATGACCCGGAACCCGCGCGGCAGCCCGACGACCTTGATGTCGGCCGCTGGCATGGCGGCGATCCACCTTCGGCCAAGCCAAAAGTTCGCACGCGCTGGTGGTGGATCAAGCGCGGCCTGATCGCCGCGTTGGGGTTGTTCCTGTTGTTGGTGCTGTGGCTGGCGATCACCGCGCCGTTATCCAAGTCATTGCGACCAATTGCGCCGCCGCAGCTGACGCTGCTGGCTGCTGACGGAACGCCGATCGCCCGCAACGGGGCGGAGGTCGAGGCGCCGGTCAAGATCGCCGAATTGCCCGCCTATGTGCCCGAAGCGTTCATGGCGATCGAGGACCGGCGGTTCTACGATCACTGGGGCGTCGACCCGCGCGGCATTGCCCGTGCTGCGTGGTCCAACCTGACCACCGGGCGCACGCAGGGCGGCAGCACGATCACCCAGCAGTTGGCCAAGTTCACTTTCCTCACCCCCGAACAGAACCTTGGCCGCAAGGCGCGCGAGGCGATGATCGCGTTCTGGCTGGAAGCGTGGCTGACCAAGGACGAGATCCTCGAACGCTATCTCTCCAACGCCTATTTCGGCGACAACCGCTATGGCCTGCGCGCCGCTTCGATGCACTATTTCTACCGCCGCCCGGAACGGCTGACGGTTGCCCAGGCGGCTATGCTGGCGGGGCT
>JBDSDZ010000150.1:0-33437 GCA_039920345.1 Croceibacterium sp. | reverse complement strand
TGAATTTGGAGACCAGCATCTCGTTAGACAGAGGACGCTCAGGCGAACCGAGCGCGGTCAACACTTCTCGCTCAAGAACCTGCCCGTCGTGCAGGATCAGGCGCAACCTTCCGCTGGCGGCGTGCTCGCGTCCCCAAGCTGGCACCGAGCACGCCTGGACGACGCGGGCAAGGCGCGCGATGCGGGGATCGCGCCGGTGATGTTCGTCGAAAGAATCTAGGTCCACTTCGCCCTCGAGAAGGGCCACCGCCACGGTGAAAGGAATGCTGAACTTGGCTTGGGTTGCCGGGGGACTTTCGCCGAGCGGCCGTACCAGCATTTGCTGGATAGGGCCGACGTCCACCTCGATGCTCGCTATGTCGCCGACGTTCACGTTTGGCCGCAAGTGAAGGGCGGCTTCGATGTAGGCATGGGTACCACGGCAGGCAGGCCAGGGTTTAAAGCTGACTTTCGCTCCAACGAATTGCTCTCCCAGCCCGGACAGAAGCGCGGCGTTGTGGTTGCCGCCGCCGTAGACATCGAAGAAGCCCCCTTCAGCTCCGAGCGGGTCTGTAAAGGCCTGCGCCCCTGCCGCCGCGAGGAGAGCTGCCTCAACCGCCCCGCGAGCGGCGAACGCTTCGCGGAGCCCCCGGAGAGGCGACTGCCTGTCGTTCTTGAGGATCGCGGGAAATGTCGCACCGAGGAGGGCGAATCCCATGGCATCGCAGACCCCCGCAGGAGTAAGTGCAAGTGCCTTTGCGCAGGCCGCCGCCGCGGAGATCAGGTTGACGAGCGGGGGTGGATACCAGCCCCCTTCCTCGTACGCTCGAGAAGGAGCCAGCGAAAGCCGGCAGGCCAAGTCGCTGCCCGTGGCCAGCGCGGCGAGGAATTCTCCGAAGCTCAGTTCGGGGCGAAAGTCGGCGATAGCCATGAGTGCCGGCACCAGGGCGGCGTGCGGGTGCGCTGGGCCCGCGTCGAAGGTGTCGCCGAAATCCAGCGCGTGGGCGAGAGAGGCATTGGCGAAGGCGGCCGCGATCGGTGCGGCACCCGCGGCCGAGCCAAGCACGCGGCACGGGCCGGGGCCGCCAATCGACGCGACCTTGCGATAAGGCGCCACTTCCGGCGACAGACCCGTTGCTGCGAGCATGACCCCCAGCGCATCGAGCAAGGCACGCCGAGCCGCCTCGAGCGCCTCTGGCGGGAGGGCGGCGAACGCCACGCTGGTCAAATGACGCGCAACAACCTGGGACAGGGTATCGGAAGTCATGGTGCAATCGCTTGCAAAGTCCGCGCGGCACTCCGTCGATGGAAACGTTCCGGCATAATCAGGCGCTTTCGCGGGCGATGATGCGGAAGCCGACGTCGATCCGCGCCTCAATTTCGAGGTTGTTCGCTCGGGCTCGCAGGACGCGCATGACTTCGCGGGCAATATGCGCGCCGTCGATGTCGACGGAAGTAATCGTGGGCCGCATGTCGCCGGCCAGACGCAAGTTGCCGAAACCCGTGACGGCCAGTTGGTCGGGCACGCGGATGCCGGCTGCATGAGCCTCGACGATCAGACCCTGGGCGATCCAGTCCGAACCGCAGACGACGACATCCGGCCGCTCAGATAGTTCAGACAAGCCGCGAAAGCTGAGGCGTCCCTGGCCGAAGTGGCTGGGCACATTGACCTCGAGCCGCGTTGGCTCCTCGCCGCCCTCGGCAACCCAGCGCGTGATGAAGCCCGAAGCGCGGCGTTGCGAGCGCGCCGAGCGCGGCACGACCAAGTGCGGCTTGCGATAGCCGCGCGAGCGCAGGAAACGCGCAAGCTCCTCGCCCGCGGCCCGGTGCGAGAAGCCCACAGCGACGTCGATCGGGTTCTCAGGCAAACCCCAGGTCTCGATGACGGTCATCGAGGCGGCCTCAAGGCGTTTGCGCACGGCCTCTTCGGTGACGATGCCAGTCAGAATTATCGCGTCGACCCGGCGAGCGAGCGCCATGTCGATCTCGGCGGTCAAGCGCCGGTTGTCTGAGCCGGTTAGGGCCAGCACCACGCTGTTCCCGTCTCGCGCCAACTCGTCGATCATCGCTTCGACGGTGTCGTTGAAGATCGATTGAGCGATGTCGGGCACAAGCACGGCAATGAGACGGGAACGGTTTCCTGCAAGCGCTCCCGCGTTAAGATTGGGTAGGTAACCGATTGCTTCCACTGCCACGCGGATGCGCTCACGGGTTGCCAGAGCGACCCGCTCGGGACTGTTAAGATATCGGGATACTGTAGCGGTAGATACCCCTGCCTCGAGGGCAACTTCCTCCAGCCGGGGTGAGCGCGTCGTTTCCATGATCCACCTATGGGCCGATGTAAAACCCTCCGATAGAGCCTTGCAAGCGCTTGCATAGCGCGGTATTGGGTTTTTTATGTCCAACGACTTCGATCCTATGATCCCTGAAACTTTCGACAGCCCACACGAGGAGTATCGTCGGCTGCGCGAGACTTGCCCTGTGGCACACAGCGAGACGTGGGGCGGCTTTTGGGCGCTGATGAAATATGAAGACGTCGCGGCCGCTTCGGCGGACTTCCGCACGTTCATCACCTCAAAACAAAACGTAATCCCGAAAGTCGCCTTTACCGGCCGCCGCCCCCCGCTGCATCTCGATCCGCCGGAGCACACGCATTATCGGCGCGCGCTGTCGCCGCTCCTCAGCGAAAAGCGCGTGGCGCGTCTCGAGCCTGTTATCCGGGCCATCTCGCGCGAGCTGCTGCATGACATGGTTAGTCGCGGGGGAGGCGACATCGTCGCCGACTTTTCAGCGCCTATGCCGATCGCCACATTCGCTAACTGGATGAACCTCGAGCCTGCGGCAGTGGCTGAACTCACGCAAGTCGGCCGGGACTACAATATCGCGGTTCAGTCGAACGACATGGACGAAACCAAGCGCTCGAGCCTCCTGCTCTACGACATGGCGCGAACGCTGGTCAGCGATCGCATGAGCAGCCCGCTCTCAACCGACGAAGACGCCACCAGCGCACTCTTGGCGGCGCGGGTCGGCGGCGAGCCGCTTCCTGAAGAAATGATCGTCGGCACCATCCGTCAGGTGCTCGTTGTGGGAATCATCGCGCCGAGCGTGACCATCGGATCGTTTGTCGTTCACCTTGCCCGAGACCGGCAGCTCCAGTCCCGGCTGCGGGGCGATCCGCGCCTGATCCCGGCAGCGGTCGAGGAATTGCTACGCCTCTATAGCCCCTATCGTGGATTTGCCCGGACGGCGGTTTGCCCGGTCGAATTCCGCGGGAGAACCATTCCCGAAGGTGAACCGATCGCCATCGTCTACGCGTCTGCCAATCGGGATGCCGATGTGTTCGAGGACCCAGATACGTTTCGCCTCGAGAGGGATAACATCAAGGACTCGCTCGCATTCGGCCGCGGGCCGCACGCGTGCGTGGGCGCTGCGCTGGCCAGGCTCGAGCTCAAGGTGGCCCTCGAGGAAATCCTCGCCGCCGCACCCGAATTCACGCTTGCCGGAGAGCCGGTGCAGACGCGTTTTCCGGAGATTGGCGCGCTGTCGGTTCCCATCCGCTTCGGCCCGCTGTTATGACCCAGGTATTCCTGGCGGTCGGCGACCTGGCAATGGACCGCGACGACTACAACGAGAGCTTTGCCGCCACGCGCGATGTGCTGTCGAGGGCCGACATCGCCTTTGGACAAGTCGAGACCAGCTTTGCATCGAAAGGCGTGCGCCTGCCCCAGGCCCGTCACGCGGTGCTCGCCCGGCCAGAGGGGGCCGCCGCGCTCGGAGGCGCTGGCTTTGATGTGGTGTCGATGGCCGGCAACCACGTACTCGACTGGGGCCATGACGCCTTCTTCGAGACTTGCGAGAACCTGGCCGCCGCCGGTGTGAAAGTCGTCGGCGCTGGCAGGGACATCGCCGACGCTCGCCAGCCGGCCCTATTTACACTCGCCGACGGTACCCGGGTGGCGATGCTCGCTTACTCGAGCATCCTGCCACACGCCTATTGGGCTGACGAGCGCCGTCCCGGTTGCGTACCGATGCGCGCCTTTACCGTTTACGAGCAGGTCGAGCACGACCAGCCGGGCACGCCCGCGCGTATTCATACCTATCCCCACCGGGGCGACCTTGATGCGATGGAGGCCGATATCCGCGCTGCAAAGGCCGCCGCGGACGTGGTCATCGTATCCCAGCACTGGGGCATCCACTTCGTCCGCGCGGAGATAGCGGATTACCAGCGTGACGTCGCGCGCGCGGCTATTGCCGCAGGCGCAGACGCGATCATCGGCGGACATGCGCACATCCTCAAGGGCGTCGAACTGATCGATGGCAAGCCGGTGTTCTACTCGCTGTGCAACTTCGCCACCGACCTGAAGATGGATCCGGCTCATGCCGCGTCCAAGAGCTTCAACGAAATCCGCGCCTTGGCGGAAGAGTGGGAGCCCGACTTCGACAGCCTGTACAACTTTCCCAAGGCCTCGCGCCTCGCAATCGCGGTGCGCCTCGAGATCGCCGGGGGGAAGGTGACGCGCGCCGGCTTCCTGCCCATTCATATCGGACGCGACGCCGTCCCCCGCTTTGCTGAGCACGGCAGTTCCGATCACGCCGAGGTGGTCGACTACATGCAGGCGGTCACCGCCGAAGCGGGGCTCAACGCGCGGTTCCGCGTGGCAGAGGATCTGGTCGAAGTGGGAGACTGGGCATGATCCGCTGGGATCGTTTCCCGCTCGAGGGCTTCGTCGCTTTGTACTTCATCATGTACTTGCCCAACGTGATCATGACGAAGCTGGTCACGTCGTTTCCGAATGCGGGGCTAGGGCGTGCGCCGACCGGCCTCGAGACCCTTCCGGCGTCCCTTATCATCAACCTAGTTTTGACTTACCTGTTCATCTGGCTGTCGGGCTGGCACCGGCAGGCGAATGCTGTGCAGTTGGCCGGAAAGCGCATTCCGGTTCCTACGCGATACACGCTGATCTCCGGGCTCGGCACGGCGTTCATCCTGTTCACGGTGCCGTTGTCGTTCACTTTCAAGAATGTCTCGATCCCGTTCATCCAGCTGCTGATGCGCGGCGACATTCTACTTATCGCGCCGCTGGTCGACCTCGCGTTCGGCCGCAAGGTCCGCTGGTGGAGCTGGCTCGCCCTGCTCATGGTCCTGGTGGCGCTGGTAATCACCTTGAGCGATCGCGGCGGGTTGAATATCCCGCCGCTCGCGCTGGCCACGGTCATCCTTTATACGCTTGGCTACTTCATCCGCCTCGCGGTGATGACCAAAGTCTCCAAAACCGGCGATCCGGCTTCGATACGCAAGTACTTCGTCGAAGAGAAGATGATCGCCCTGCCAGCCTCGGTCGCCGCGCTCGCACTGCTTTCGTGGAGTGGGATTGGCTCGCAGGCGGGCGAGCTTTCATGGGGCTTCATCGACGTATGGAGCGATCCGGTCCTGCTGCCGCTGTTCGGCATCGGCGCGACGCTGACAGTCATTTCGATCCTGTCCATCGTGATCCTGCTGGACGCGCGAGAGAACGCCTATTGCGTGCCGCTGGAACGCGCCGCGAGCCTCGTCGCTGGCATCGCCGGTTCGATCCTGCTGGCATGGTTCTGGGGCCTCAGGATGCCGCGCGACGCGGAACTGGTCGGTGCCGCCATTTTGGTCGGATCGATCATCCTGCTGTCCGTTGCACCTCGTCTTAGCCGACGCCTCACACCCGCGCGAGCGGAAACCACCTGAATACCAACTTGGATAACTTCGAGCAGGTCAAGCCTGCCGGAAAGGAAGGGAGACAATGACCACCAATATCCTGAATCTGCGTGCGGACCTGATGGCCTACACCGCACTCGGAGCGCTGTCGCTTGGCCTGGCAGCGCCCGCCGAGGCGCAAGTCGCTGTGCCGGCGGACGAAGCACAGAGTGCGCAAGCCGCCGAGCCGGCTTCTGCGACGAGCGATCAACCGGCCGAAGAGATCGTGGTGACGGGCTCGCGCATCCGCGGCGTCGAAGCAGTAGGATCGAACGTCATCGCGATCGACCAGGCGAAGATCGCCGAAACCCCGGTGCAATCGACTGCGGAGCTGTTGCGCCGCGTGCCCCAGATCGTCACGCTCGGTGCCAACCCTAACGGCGGTTCGGCACAGAACGGTGCGGCCAACGCGACGCGCAGCTCGGGCATTAACTTGCGCGGCATCGGAATCGGCGCGACCCTGCTGCTGTATGATGGCAAGCGTTTGCCGCCCCAAGGAACCCAAGGCCAGCTGACCGACCCGTCGGTCATCCCCGCTATCGCGCTCGCCCGCGTTGAAGTAGTCGCTGACGGCGCGTCTGCCATTTACGGTTCGGACGCCATCGCCGGGGTGGTCAACTTCATCCTGCGCAAGAACTTCGACGGAGTCGAGTTCAGCGCGCGTTCCGCCCTAAGTGAGGGCGGCGACTACAACGAACAGCAGATTTCCGGCATTGTCGGCAAGAAGTGGAACGGCGGTTGGGGCATGCTGACAGCGGAATACTCGCGGAATTCCGCGCTGTATGGGTCGGACCTGCCCTGGTACCAAGCAAACAACCTCGCGCGCGGCGGGCGGGACTTGCGCGGAAACTTCTGCGACCCGGGCACGATAACTGTCGGCGGCGGTACTTACGCCATTCCGGTCGGCGGAGTGACCTCGGCCAACGTCGGCACCTTGGTGCGGGGAACCGTCAACCGGTGCTTCAACAACGGAACCGGCAACACCGATGCGGTAATCCCTGAATCGGAGCGCCGGAGTGTCGTCGGCTCGTTCTCGCACGAACTGGGCTCACGAATCCGGATCTTCGCCGACGGGTTCTACGGCAACCGCGACGGGGTGATACCCTCAATTGCTACGGCTACCGCTATCGTACCCCGGACCAATCCATTCTTCGTCACGCCGGTGCCCGGCGCCACCACCGTCAGCGTCACTTGGACGCCCGTGCTCCAGTACGGACCCCTCGTGAACCCCTATCGCACATATTCATGGAACACGTCCGCAGGGATCGATGCGCGGCTTTTCGGGGACATCAAGGCCACGTTTTACTACGCCCACGGCGAATCCAAGGACGTTGCCGACCGGCGTAACAACGGGATCAACGCCGGGGCGCTGACGGCCGCGCTGGCCGACACCAACCCGGCGACCGCGCTCAATGTCTTCGGGGGGCCCAACAATCGCGCCACGCTGGCCCGGTTGTCAGACAACTTGTTCGTGATCACCGGTGCGACCCGCCTCGACGTTGCGAACCTGCAGTTCGACGGCTCGCTTGCCGATCTTCCCGGAGGCAACTTGCGTTTCGCCGTGGGCGGTGAGTACCGCAAGGAGTATACTTTCACGGACCTGACTACGGGCACCAGCGCCGCACAAGCGCACGTCGCCGACGCGGGTTCGCGCAATGTGAAGGCCGTCTTCGGTGAGTTGTACGTACCGTTGTTCGGCCCGGGCAACTCGCGACCCGGACTGGAAGAGCTGTCGGTCTCGCTCGCCGGAAGGTGGGAAAAGTACAGCGACTTCGGCGAGACATCGAACCCCAAGATCGGGGTCACCTACCAGCCGGTTCGCGGCGTCAAGTTCCGGGCGACCTACGGCACCTCGTTCCGGGCGCCGACGTTCACCGAAGTTTCAACCATCGCGGGCGGCGCGGGGCTGTATTTCGATACCTTGCCCGGTCCGAGCGGAAACCTGACCGGCATAGGCATCGCCGGGGGCAATCCAAACCTGCTGCCCGAAACCGCCAGAACTTGGTCCGCGGGCGTGCAGTTCCGTCCGGTTGCATTGTCCGGCCTGACCGCCGAGCTCACCTATTTCGACATCGATTACATGAACCAGATCCAGGCCTTGCGCGGGACTCCCGGGCTGCTCACTAGCCCGCTCTACACCACGTTCCGCAACCTCAGTCCGACGGCGGCCGAGATCGCAGCGCTGCGCACTTCGGGCCTTCCGATCAACAACCCCAACGTGCTCACTGGAAACGTCCAGTTCATTGCCGACGGGCGACGCCAGAACTTGGGCGAATCCAAGGTTTCCGGCCTCGATGTCATCGTCAACTACGATTGGGAGTGGGGCGATTGGCGGCTCGATGTCGGGGCCAATGGAAGCTATTACCTGAGTTACGACTTCCAAGCTGTGCCGGGCTCGGGCTTCACCGACGTGCGCAATACGATCGGCTTCCCGCAGAAGTTCCACATGCAGGCCGATGCTGGGGCCGCCTACGGCAATTTCCGCGGCCGCGTGACTTACAGTCATCTGTCTCCCTACCGGAACAACACCGTCACCCCCGTACAAGCGGTGGAAGCGTACGATACGGTCGACTTGTCGATCGGGCTCGACGTTACCGAACATTCCAACATCTCGTTCCAGGTGCGCAACCTGTTCAATCAGGATCCGCCATTCGTCGATGCGGCGACTGGCTATGATCCGCAGTCGGCCAATCCAATCCCGCGCCTGTTCATGCTAAATGCGCGGGTCAAATACTGATGCCCGTGGCCACTTTGGCCGCCTGTGCCTTGTTGGCCGGGGCGCATACCGGACAGGTCCAGGTGACGGCGGCAGCGCCCGTCGCGCCGGGCTGGAGAGCATCCGGCGAGGGCTCGGCACGGTCGATACCCGTGACCGTGCCCATGTGCCGGGTCGAGGGAACGATTGAGGGTAACATCGGCTTCGAACTGTGGCTTCCCGCAGATTGGAACGGCCGGTTGCTCGGCGCCGGCGTCGGCGGCGATGCAGGCGTGTTCAACACCGCCGACCTCAGCCGGCGGGTGAATGAAGGCTTCGCCGCGATTACTACCGACAGCGGCCACAAGCGAAGCGAAGCCCGGTGGATGGCCGATCCCAAGGCGCGCCAGGATTACGAGCACCGCGCGGTCCATCTGACGGCGCAGGCGGCCAAAGCACTTGCCGCGCAGTTCTACGGCACGGAGGTGCGCAACAGCTACTTCCTCGGCTGCTCCGGCGGCGGGCGGCAGGCGCTCAAGGAGATGCAGCTCTACCCGCTCGATTACGACGGCGTGGTTGCTGGTGCGCCAGGACCCTACATGCCGCTCCAGTCAGTGCGGATGATGTGGTCGGGGCTACTTCAACAGCGCAATCCTGCTGGCGCGCTCAGCGATGCCGATTGGGGTCTTTACGAGAGCCGTGTGACCGCTGCTTGCGATAAGCTTGATGGAGTTGCGGATGGGATCATTGAAAACCCGCTTCGCTGCCGGTTCGACACGGCCGCTCTCAAATGCAGGCCGGGGCAAACTGCCGAATGCCTAACGACTGCCAAGCTGACAATGCTCGACTCGATCCTCGCGCCGATGCCCGACGAGGAAGGGCATGCCATGGATCGCGGACTCCAGCCCGCCGTGCGCACCCGGCCGGGACCACCGTCTCCGCTGCTGCGCACGATGTGGGCGGATGGAACCTACAACGACCCAACATGGGATTCCAATTCCTTCGAGCGGACGCGGGACTTGCGGGCTGCCAACCGGATGATGCCGGAATTGCGTACCGATCGTACGAACATCGACCAGTTCATGTCGGCGGGCGGCAAGGCGATAATCTACCAGGGCTGGGCCGATCCGTCGGTCAACGCCGATCCAACAGTTGATTATTACGCGGCGGTGGTAGCGGCCAACGGCGGCCAGGACGCGGTTGCGAAGTCGGTTCGGCTGTTCATGATTCCCGGAATGTATCACTGCAGCGGCGGCCCGGGCGCCGACAGCTTCGGCGGATCGGGCCAGGAAAATGCGCCCGGAAATCCTGAACGCGACATGTTGTGGGCGTTGATCCGCTGGGTCGAGGATGATCGAGCGCCTGATCGCATCGTCGCAACCAAGCTAGTTGCGCAAGGACCCGTCCTGACCCGCGCGCTGTGTCCGTTCCCCCAATCGGCGCGTTATGACGGTCAGGGCCCTGCTGCTGACGCAGCTTCCTACGCCTGCGTTGCCGACCCACTGCTGAGCGCGGCTTTGGCCCGCGCCCCGCTGCCTGACGTTGGCACCCTGCAATGATCCGTATTGCACTTGCCGCCTTGGCCGGCACAACCTCACTCTGCGCTATACCGTCGCAAGCCCAGCAATATGAGGCGCCGCTCTATTCTGGTCCCGCGCCCGGTTCGGAGAACTGGAATCTGCCAGTCGTCACACGCGACCGCGACGGCGGCATATCCCGCTACAACACCAGCGAACCGCGCGTCGAAGTTTTCCTGCCCGAAGCTCAGAACGCCAGCGGTACGGCCGTGATCATGCTGCCCGGCGGCGCATTGCGGGTGCTGGGAATGGGTGGCGACACCAGTGAGACGATTCGCCGGTTCAATGCCGAAGGCGTGGCGGTTATCCTACTTGAATACCGGACGCTGCAGATCCCGGTGGAAGAAATCGACCGTCCGGCCGCGCCGCGCGCCACCGGGGCTCCGCCCCGGGCGATGCCGAAGCTGATAATCCAAAATGCCAACGCCAACCCGTCGCCAGGCGACAAGGCACTCGACGAAGTCCTTCGATTAGCGACGGCCGACGGACAGGCGGCGCTAAAACTTGCACGTGCGCATGCAAGCGACTGGCACATCGATCCTCAAAGAGTCGGTATGATCGGCACTTCCGCGGGGGGAGGAGTGGCGTTTGGGGCGATGATGGCCGGGGCGGAAGGGGCGACGCCCGATTTCGTTGTGTCGATCTTCGGGCCCTCGCTCCAGGATGTCGCCGTACCAGTGCGCGCTCCACCATTGTTCCTGGTCACAGAGTCAAACCACGGCCCGGTTACCGATGGGCTCGTAGCCTTGTTCGAAATGTGGAAGGACAATGGCAAGCCGGCGGAGCTGCACGCGTACGAAGTGAAAAATTTCTCGATGTGCGTCTCGCTGTGGGGAGACCGCTTGTTCGACTGGATGCGGGAGCAGAACTTACTGCCGTCCTCGGCTGGAAAGTGACCGCCATGGGAAGATGGGGGCTGAAGCTTCCCGGGGCACTGATATTGGCCAGCCTGGCGGGGCTTCCGGGCGACGCTGTTCTGGCCCAGGCAGATTCGCCCTCCGCCCCCTTCGAGCAATCGCAGTACATCGAGAGCTTCGACGGCACCAAGCTGGCGGTGACGGTTTTCCGCCCCGCACGCGCGGGGCAGCCAACGCCCGGCCGCTTCCCGGTGATTGTCACCCAGGATCGCAGCGAGGTGGGCAACCGCAATGCGACGCGGAACTACTTTGTCGACCACGGATACGTGGTGGTGGCTCAGGATCGTCGCGGGACGGGCGCGTCGTTCGGCACCCAGGTGGGTTTCATCACGCGCGAAGACCTGGGCGACGCCAAGGCAGTGATAGAGTGGGCCGCGGGCCAGGATTTCAGCACCGGCGCGGTCGGTGCGATGGGCTGTTCGAACCAGGGCGTATGGCAATATGGCGTAACGGCCCTGCATCCCAAGGGGCTGAAGGCTATCGCGCCAGCGTGTGCCAGCCCCGAATTCTTCGACGACGCGGCGGTCAAGAACGGCGTGCCGATGTTCGAGTTCAAGGATAGTCTCTACGACGCCACCTGCGCCCCCGGCGAGCCCGTCGGACGGACTGCTCAACAGCTCGGGGCTCCGAAACCGGTCGACGCGGATCGCGACGGCGCTCTGTTGCGCCAGGCGCTGGCGACGCGGGGATGCACCTCACCGATGCTTGGGCAATATTGGCTCAACATGCCGCGCGACGGGTGGAACGCTTACGGCCTCTATCGACCGGCGCTCGACGAAACGCCAATCACGCACTGGCAAGAGATCAAGAATTCAGGAGTTGCCATACTCCAGCTCGGAGGGTGGTTCGATGCTGCCCCAGCGGGGCAGCTCCAAGGTCAGCATCTGTGGGGCGGGCGGCTCATCATGGGCCCATGGGTGCACGGCAATCGCGCGCCACCGGAAGGCAGTCTCCCCGCGGGACAAGTGGATCTCAACGCGGAGATGCTCAGCTGGTTCGATCATTACCTGAAAGGCGTAGATAACGGAGAACCGCGCACGGGAGTTCAGTATTACGTGCTCAACGCGGTAACTGGCGAGGAATGGCGCACGGTGCCAAGCTGGCCCGACAACGCCAGGATGACGACGTTCTACCTCGCGCCGGGCAGTCTTTCAAAACAACCGCCTGCGGCCCGGTCGGCTCCCGGCGCGATCTCGGGCGATGGAGTGCGCTGGTTTGACGGCATTTATGCTCCGCTGGGCCGACGGTGGGTGGGGGACATGGCAGCATCGAACGTCGGCAGCCTGGTTCACACCTCCGAGGCCCTGCCCGTGGACACCGAGATGACCGGCACTCCGACCGCGAAGCTTTGGATCACATCAGATTCCCCTGATCTAAACCTCTACGCAGCCATTGAGGATGTCGCGCCCGACGGGAAGTCGACTTACGTAACCGACGGGCGCCTGCGGGCCTCTTGGCGGGCGGTGACGCCCATGCCGTGGGGCGGGCTTGCCCAGAACTGGCATCGCGGCTTCGCGGTGGACCTCAAGCCGTTGGAACGGGGGAATGCGGCCGAGCTGGTGTTCGATTTCTTCCCGACGTCCTACATTTTCCCAGCGGGACACAAGATCCGGGTCGCCTTAAGCACCGCGAACGGATCCCTCTACCAGCAGCCGCCCAGCGCGGCAGGCAACATCCCCGCAGCACAGTTGCTGGAGGATCCGCAGCACCGCTCGCAAATCCTGCTGCCGTTGATTGACTAAGGCGGTCGAACTCTTGGTTGTACGGCTCGTACTCCCTACGGCCGTGCAACCGAGTTGCCGTTGAATCCGTATTGCATTCCAGTTGAATGGCCCCGATCTGAGATCTTTTCAGGCCGGATCGCAGGGCGTCTTCGACATCGACCCCGAGATAGCGAACCATATTCTCGATCTTGGTGTGACCCCGCAATATCTGGATTGCACGAATGTTGCTTGTGGCCCGAGTGGTCCACTCGGCTCGGGAAGAGATAATCGGCGATCGAACCACCCCGTCGCTCCTACTAGGACAGCAGAGTCGCGCGGACATCGGCGGTTAGTTCGAATTGCACGGGACGATTGGTGTTCTGCTGAATGACAATCGCTCGGTTGCGAACGTCTGCTCCGGCCACGACATCGCCAGTCTTGATCTTCACCAGATCGCAGCCCCGCAGCTTGCTGTCGATAGCGAGGTCGAAAAGGGCTTTGTCGCGCAATCGTCCTTCGCAATCGAGATGAAAGCGGATGGCCCAAATCTGCTTCTGCGTTAGTGGGCGCTTCATCCCGACGTTCTTGCCGGCATTCCACGCTGCCCGGGCCTGCATTGCGGGGTCAAATCGAGGCTATCCCATCGTTCTTCTCCTTGGCCAAGATTGGCCGAGAAAAAGAGCGCACAACGTAACGCAGCTCTTCGGCCGCTAACGGACTGGCAGGTCTGAGCATTCCCAGGGGGCGTAAACGTATTTGAGCAGGCCGCATGGGACCGGGGATCAGCCATTCGGGGCCCGCCATGTGGCAGCGAGACGAACACTTGCGGCATTAGCTGAATGCGGGCTCAAATTATCCTTTGCCTACTAGCGGCTGATCTGAAATTATCAGATGATCGCCAGATGGCGGTTGCTGAAATCGTGGGGATAATCTGCCTTAGCTTTCACTTTGCGCTCGACCGCAGCGATAATGGGTTCCGAGAAATCAACCCCGGCCATGTCAGAGCAGCTGACCAGATTGCCCGGCGAGAACACGTTCACCTCAAGGATCTTGTCCCCGACGATGTCGATCCCGACGAGAAACATCCCGTCGGCCATCAGCTTGGGGCGGATGAGTTCTGCAACCTTTAGCTCGCGGTCGGTGATCTCTACCGCCTTGGCCTTTCCGCCAGCATGGATGTTGGAGCGAATGTCATCTTTCGCCTGCTCGCGTCGCAGCGCGCAGTACTTGTCTTCGATCGCCAGCGGATGGCCGTTTAGCATGAACAGGCGGATGTCGCCCTTCTTGGCGGCATCCACGTATTCCTGTGCGATAATGTAGCCATCGCGCCCGATCGCCTCGATCATTTGATTGAGGTTCGACTTGTTGCCAGCATCCACTTTGAACACGCCAGAGCCGCCTGAACCCTGGAGCGGCTTCAGGATTATCTGGTCCTTGTGCTTCTTGGCGAACGCTTTGATGTCGTCGCCGTTGCGGGTAATGATCGTTTCGGCGCGGACCTCGTCGGGGAAACTCTGGAAGTAGAGCTTGTTGGTCGCGCGCCCAAGGCTGTCGGGATCGTTGAGGACGATTACCCCGCGCTTGACCGCCTCGCGCCCGAACAAGATGCCACTCTCGGCCGCCCACGGACGTTCCTGCGCATCGTTGGCTGGGTCGTTGCGTAGCAGGAGTACGTCGATCTGCGACATGTCCATCTTTACCTGGGCGGTCTTGTCCGAGCGCAGGACTTTGAAGAATTCGCGATGATCCTTGGACTTGCCATTCGGCACCGCGCGGATGTGTGCCTGTAGGCTCTCGTCGGCCTCTAGAACCCAGTCGTCGGGTGTAACGTAGAACACCTCATGCCCGCGCTGGCGCGCCTGCCAGGCAAGCATGGTGGTGGCGTAGTTCGGGAACTCGGTCGCCATATCGTTGACGAAAAAAGCTATGCGCATCGAAGGTTTACTCCGTGTCGAAAAGTTGGGCGATGGATGGCGATTGCCGGTAGCGCGCGATGCGCTTTGCCGTGCTTTCGCGTTGCATGAATTCGGGAGTGAGCTTCGCTTCGTTGAGCAGGCCGCGCTTGAACAGTTGCTCCATTACAGGGACATGGACCATCGCGATCTTGGCGCGCCAGAACGGCTCCATGTCGCCGCCGTCGGCGAGCCACTCCATCACCCGGAAGAACCCGCGCAAATAGATCGCGTCCTTAGCAAGACCGCCCGACCGGTACACGCGCGCGGTGATGCCGAAAGCGCGGCGCGGGCGGATGCCGCAATCGTGATGGAGGAGCCGGTAGCATTCCAAGAAATCGGCGCCCGCCAGCATCGCGTGGACCGCCACCACCCGGCCGGCAAGAAGGCGCGTCCGCGGCACGGTGAGCCCGCCCACCGCCCATTCGGCAAACACACCGAGCCCTTCCTGGATTTCCTCGTATCCGGCGAGCCCCGTCGAGAAGATCGACAACCCCTGTTGCGCGCCGTTGAAGCCGGTAAGCAGGTGTACGCTTACTTCGTGGCTCAGCAGCGGATCAACCCGCCGTTCGCTGATCTTGGCTGAATCGTCGATCATCAGCGTGGGATACGAAACGAGCATCCCCGCGACATCGCCGCGGATTTCGATCACCGGGTCAAACCCCGAATCCTGTGCGCGGTAGTGATCGATCAGCACTTTGGCGCGCTGCTTGATCTGCACCGCGCCTACCGACTGCTGCTTGCCCCGGTGAGGCCGGGCAACCGCGAGGATTTGCTTTGCTGCACCTAGCAGTTCGTCAGAGACCGAGCCGTAGAGCCCTTCCGAATGGTCCTTGAATCCCTTTTCGCCGCGACATTCGAGCATGTGCAGTTGAGTATCGAGTTCGCGGCGCTTCTCTAGCAGAAGGCCCTCGATCAGCGGCTCGTGCAGCCGGCCGAAGTCGATCTTCTGCAGCCTGTGGCGGCACTGCTCTGGGTCGAAGCCGAGCGGGCGATAGGCGAATTCGGGGGGTTTTTCGGCGTGATCCTTCATGAACGCCACCATCGCCTCATTGGTGTTAACGGGCGAGATCGCGAGCAGGAAGTCAAATGCTCCCGCGATCGAATGCAGCTCTTGATCGGCACTGTTGCATGCGGCAATCAGCGCCTCGTGACTGTTGTGCGCGGGAACGGTCTCGCGAGCGCTGGAAATGGTCATTCTCGTTCCAGCAGCGCGGTGGCGGTTTCGGCAACCTGCAACAACAGCGCGCGCATCGCTTCTAGCTCTTGCAGATCAGGCGAGCCGGACCATTCATCCATATAGAATTTCTTGAATTCGAAAGCGATCGCACAGGCTTTGCCAGGATATCGCGCGTGGACGAACCGGGTCTGCTCACCCTTGCCCTGAAACGCGACGTTCTCGCGCACATCGAGTTTGCGTCCGGCGAAATCGAAGCCGCGCATCTCTTCGATCAACGGGTCGAGCAAAAAGGCCCATTGGTCGCGCGGCATCGAGAACGTGCCAATGTTGACGTCCGGTGCTTCGAACGGGGGTGTCGGCGCCGCATCGGCGCCGTTACGCCTATGGTTGTAGCTGTGCACGTCGAGCAGCACAAATCTGTCGTGTCGCGAAGCGACGTCGTCGAGCACGCCGGCGATATGGGCGTAGTAGGCATCATGATAGGCCAAGGCTTCACTGGACACCATTTCAGATGGTTCAGTGTGCCAGACGCGCAAGCCCCAACTCTGCTCGGGCGTGCGATATAACGCAGCGTCGCGCGGGCGGTTGAGATCGACCTCGAAGCGCGAACGGCAGGCGATCGTATATGTTGGTAGTCCTGTGAGCGCGTCGCCCGTAAATGGGTCTTCTTCGCGTAGCCGCCCGGCGGGGTCCAACGCCATCTCGGACAGCGCGAGTTGGCTAACTGAGTGCCCGTCATGAATAGCGGTCGCTACAACTGGCCCTGGTCCGCGCCTGTGTATCCACCAACTCGGCTGATCATTCATGAATACTCAACTGACGGGTGGGTGGATTGTTTCTCGGCGTAGGAGGAACGGCGGGTTTCGGGATCGACCGCCGAACCCTGAACGGCGGTAGTTGGGGCGCAAAGCGGCCGTGCGCGCTAAGCTAATCGCGGCTGTACGCGCCCCGGGACCACGTCGTTCTGATCCTACCCCCAGAGGTCACTCGGCGCCAGTCTGGTGTGACGGTGCCGCGAGCAATACTGCGAGCGCTCCGGAGATAATGGCTGACTTGCCCGCAAGGCCCGCGATTTGTTCGGCGAGAGCGACGAGCGCCTGATCCGATTGCGGCCCCTGCCCTTCGACGGCGAGTGTCGCCGCGTCTTCAAGCTTGCCTGTGAGAAGGGCGAACGGCCGCGAGATCTGCTCCCTGCGATGTTCTTGCTCCGCTTCCTGGTCCATCTCCCACCTCTGGCGATGACGAAGCCGGAAGCTGGTTGGGATGTCCATCCTGAGCATTTCGGGAAAGTTCGCGCGCCTCCAAAATCCATTCGACTTAGCGGCAACACCGAGCATTGGTGTGGGCGAGACCGGCTGGACCGGCCGTCCCGGAGGCGAGCTAGCAATGGTTAGCCAGCCACCCAAGCGTCTGCGCTGCGCAATCTACACTCGCAAAAGCACCGAAGAGGGTCTCGATCAGGCGTTCAATAGTTTGGACGCGCCGCGGGAGGCCTGCGCGGCCTACGTCCTGTCTCAGCGGCACGAGGGCTGGTCGCTGGTCCCAGACCTTTATGACGACGGCGGGTTCACCGGTGGCAACATGGACCGGCCCGGACTGAAGCAACTGCTTGCCGACGTTCGAGCAGGCAAGGTCGATGTCGTCGTGGTTTACAAGGTAGACCGGCTCACGCGCAGCCTGGCGGACTTCGCCAAGATCGTCGACGTGCTCGATGAGGCGAACGCGTCGTTCGTCAGCGTCACACAGGCGTTCAACACGACCAGCTCGATGGGACGCCTGACGCTCAACGTGCTCCTGTCGTTCGCTCAGTTCGAGCGCGAGGTTATCTCCGAGCGCGTGAGGGACAAGGTCGCGGCCTCGAAGGCCAAGGGTATGTGGATGGGAGGGCCCGTTCCACTCGGCTATCGCGTCGAGGATCGGAAGCTGGTGGTGGCCCCCGAAGAAGCTGAAACGGTGCGGGATATCATGCGTCGGTACCTTGGCGCACGAAACATCTTAGACCTGATGGAGCAGCTCAGTCGCGCCGGGATCGTGAGCAAGAGAACAAAGGGCCGCGATGGGACCATGCGCGGCGGCAACCCGATGGGCCGCGGAGCGCTGTATCACCTGCTCTCGAACCGGCCCTACCTCGGGCTGACGATGCACAAAGGCAAAGCATACCAGGGTCAGCACAACGCGCTCGTCGATGCTGAACTCTTTGAAGCGGTGCGTGCAAAGCTGGCCGAGCGAGCGAACCCGGTGACATCCGCCGGGGCAAAGCGCCGCGTCACTCTGCTTGGCGGGATGATAAAGGACGAGCATGGGCGGCCCATGTCTCCGTATCACACCAGGAACCATGGCCGGCGGTACAGCTACTACGCATCCAACCCGAACGACGGCTCTCGGCAACAAGCGTTGCGGCTACCGGCTGGCGAGCTCGATGCAACTGTTCGGAATGCGCTGACCGGTCTCCTGGCAAACTCTCACGAGCTTCACCGCCAAAACCAGCAACTGGAACCAGACCAGCTGTTCGCGCTGCTCGACCACTGCGCTGACCAGGCCGATCGCATCCGGACGATGACCATCGCCGAGGTTCGGATGCTACTTAACAAGCTGGACCTGCAGGTTACGGTGAGCCGTGCTTGCATCGATGCATCGATCGCCTCCCAAGCCTTGTTGGCTCAGGCGGATATCGATCGCGAGGCGGACGCCCATCGAACTCAGCGTGCCGACGACTATTGCATCATTCGGTCACGAGCAGAGATTGCGACTGGACCCACCAGCCCAAGGGACCCAGCCCCGCGATACACGCCTCGTCGACCTCCTCGCCCGCGGCTTCGCATCGCGTGACCAGCTTCTGGCGCTGACGACCGACGAACTCGCGGCAATGCCCCTCACCCAGCACCGCCATCTCGAACGCACCGCCCGGCTGGCCTATTTCGCGCCAGACATTGTTCGCGCCATCATCGATGGGCGGCAGCCTAAGAAGCTGACCGCACGTGAGCTGGCCCGACTGGGTTCGCTTCCGCTAAGCTGGACCGAGCAGCGGGCGATGCTTGGCTTCGAGCCCGCCTGACCCCAAATCAGGTTTTAGGACGCAACTTCGTACGCGGAGAATCTGCGACGATTTGCCGGGACCAACGCGTGCCAGAAAGTCTCTATCTTGCGAATGCCGAGACAGCGCGCCGCAGAAGTGGCGGAAGTCCGCGGACTTCGCAGCCTGGTCTACGCCGTCCTACGAACGTCCGATTTTCGGCAGACTGCGTGGTGAGCCCTGCTGGGTTCGAACCAGCGACCTACTGATTAAAAGTCAGTTGCTCTACCGACTGAGCTAAGGGCCCGATGCACGCGGCGTCCGGGCGGCTCACCTAGGCAGCCGCTTCGAGCGGGTCAACTGCGCGCTTAGCTGGCGGACGGTGAAGCCGGAAATAGGGTCACGCCAGCCGGGAGCGATTGCACTGGCGGGGGTGAGGACGAAATCGCGGGTGCGGAACAGGGGATGCGGGATCACCAGGTCTGGCGCAGCAAAGGCGCCGCCGCTCCACAGCACCACGTCAAGATCGAGCACGCGCGAGGTCCAGCGCTGGCCGCGCGCGCGGCGCCCGAACTCGCGTTCGACCAGTTTGAGTAGCGCCAGGAGCGCGGGCGGTTCAAGGCTGGTCGTGATCATCGCGGCGCAGTTGGCATAGCGCCGCAGCGAGGGACCGACCGGATCACTGAGCAGGACCGGTGCGACCGCGACCACCTTCACCCCTGCCACTTCGAGCCGTTCCAGCGCGGCGGCAAGCACATCGCGCGGCCGCCCCAGCCGGTGGTGCCGGCGGTTGGAGCCGAGCGCGATCAGGTAGGTGTTTTTCAGATATCCTCGCAGATCCGGCCGTAAAGCTGCGGCCGCCGGTCGCGGAAGAAGCCCCAGCTGGCGCGGTGGCGGGCGGCGGCGGCAAGATTGAGCGTAGTCACCAGCGCGCCGGTTTCCTCGCAGCCATACTCGCCCAGCATGTCGCCCCATTCGTCGCAGATGAAGCTGTGGCCGTAGAACGCCTGCCCGCCGGTGCCGTGCTCGTCTTCGTGGCCGATGCGGTTGGCGGCGACCACTGGCATGCAGTTCGACACCGCGTGGCCAATCATTGCGCGACGCCACATGCGGCTGGTGTCCATGTCGGCGTCCTTGGGTTCGGAGCCGATGGCGGTGGGGTAGCACAGCACTTCGGCGCCAAGCAGAGCCAGGCAGCGCGCGGTTTCGGGATACCACTGGTCCCAGCACACGCCGATGCCGACTTTGGCGCCGAACAGGTCCCACACCTTGAACCCGTCATTTCCCGGGCGGAAATAGAACTTTTCCTCGTAACCCGGCCCGTCCGGAATGTGGCTCTTGCGGTACGTGCCCATGATCTCGCCATCGGCGCCGATCATCGCCAGGGTGTTGTAATAATGGTGACCGTCGCGTTCGAAAAAGCTCGTCGGGATCGCCACGCCGAGCGCTTTTGCGAGCTGGCGCATCGCGATGACCGAAGGATGCTGCGCCAACGGGCGGGCGAGCGCGAACAGCGCATCGTCCTCCACCTTGCAGAAGTAGGGGCCGGAAAACAGTTCGGGCGGCAGGATCACTTGCGCGCCCTGGCCCGCCGCCTGTTCGACCAGCGCGGAGACAGCGGCGATGTTGTCCTGCTCGTCGGCGGAGCCGAGGGCGAGCTGCAGGGCAGCGACGGTGAGCTTGGTCATGCGCCAGCCCTATTTCGCGCCGGGCGCGGTGACAAGCACAGCGCGCGTTCCTATCTCGCCTGCCAAAGGAGACGTTTCGATGGCAGACGAACAGGCAATCATTGCTGGTGGGTGTTTTTGGTGCACCGAGGCGGTGTTTCGCGATGTGATCGGGGTGAGCCAGGTCGAGAGCGGCTATATCGGCGGATCGGTCGAGAACCCGACCTACAAGGCGGTTTGTAGCGGCAGCACCGGCCACGCCGAGGCAATCCGGGTGACCTACGATCCGGCGGTCATTTCCTATGCCGATATCCTCGACGTGTTCATGGGCACGCATGATCCGAGCCAGCTCAACCGGCAGGGCAACGATGTCGGGACGCAATACCGCAGCGCGATCTTCCCGCTGGACGATGCCCAGCGCGGCGAAGCCGGGGCCGCGATTGGCCGGTGGGATGCCGAGCATTCCGGGCAGCAGGCGGTGACCACGATCGAAGGGCCCGACACCTGGTACCCAGCCGAAGACTACCACCAGGAATACTGGGACGGCGAAGGCCAGCGTAATCCGTACTGCATGGCCGTCATTCCGCCCAAGCTGCTCAAGCTGCGCAAGAGCTTTCAGGCAAAGGTCAAGTCTGCTTGAGGTAACCGCTTGTTAAGCGTCTCATTTCATGGCCGGTTTACGAACCGGGCGATGAAAAAGCCGTCCATCCCGCCCTGCTCGGGCAGCAGGCCGGGATCGGTGCGGAGCCAGCCTTCGGGCGTCGGCGTGAGCCACTCGGGCAATTCGTCCGGCCCGATCGGATCGGGTAACAGCGTTACCTGGCGCGCCTGCGCCTCGCCTTCCTCGGGCTCGAGCGAGCAGACCGCATAGATCAGCCGCCCACCCGGCTTGAGCCAGCCGGACGCGCGTTCGAGCAGCCTTGCCTGCAGTTCGGTCATCTCGGCAATCTGCCGCTCGCCGATACGGTGGAGCACGTCGGGATGGCGGCGCGCGGTGCCCGTGGCGGTGCAGGGTGCATCGAGCAGGATGGCATCGTAGGGCTCCGCCGGCTCCCAGGTGAGCGCATCGGCGGTCACGACATCGGCCGCAAGACCGGTGCGCTTCAGGTTCTCGCGCAGTCGCTCAAGCCGTTTGCCGCTGACGTCGAGCGCGGTGACCTGCCACCCCGCGGCCGCCAGTTGCAGCGTCTTGCCGCCGGGTGCAGCGCACAAGTCCAGCGCCCGCTTGCCCTCACCGTTGCCGAGCAGCCCGGCAGATAGCGACGCGGCGAAATCCTGCACCCACCAGGTGCCCTCGTCGAAACCCGCCAGTTCGGTCACGGCGGTGCCGCGCGGCAGGCGCAGGTGGCCGGGTGCGAGGGTGGTTCCGCCGAGTTGTTCGGCCAACGCAGCGGTTGCCGCAGCATCGCGCAAGCTCAGGTCGAGCGGCGGCGGTTCGGCCAGCCCGGCTGCAATGGCACCAGAGCGCTCTCCCCAGCGCGCAGCGACGGCTGCGGGCAAGGTCGGTGCGGCGGGAAGTTTCACCTCCTTGCGCACCAGCGCGCCGAATACGCCGTGCGCCAATCTGCGGGGACCCCCTACGAGCAACGGCAGACCCGTCGCGACCACCGCATGCGGCGGCGTGTCGAACCGAAGCCATTGCGCCAGCATGATCCGCAGCACGGTGCGCGCCTTGGCATCGTCGGCCAGGTTAAGCCGGGTGGCGGAATCGATCAGCGCGTCTAGATCGGGCAGCCAGCGCAGCACTTCGCCCGCGATCGCCCGCGCCAGCGCGCCGTCGGAACTGGTCAGCAGTCCGGCGGTTGCGGCGCCCCCAGCCTGGTCGAGCGTTTCGCCCCGGCGGAGCACGGCATCGAGCAGGCGGAGGGCGGATTTGCGGGCACCAAGGCCCTGGATATCATTAGTCGGACGATTCATGCCGCCCGCCCTAGGGACCATTGCGCTCCGCCGCCACCCGGTCCATTTCCCGCCCAATGAGCAACCGTGCCACCCAGCGCCCTGACGGGTTCATCAAACCAGCCTACTGGAGCGACGCGGCGCCGCCTGTTGCCAAGGGCGCGCTACTTGCTGACGAACCGCTCAGCCCGACGCGTTATGGTGATTGGGTCAAGTCGGGCATCGCAATCGACTTTTGAGCGTTGCAATACTGAAAGCGGTCCGGTCAATGGCCCGCACAGCCGGTTAGGAGAGGCAAATGCGCAAGTTCACCGTGTCGCGGGTTGGCAGGATGCTGCTGGTCGGGAGCGCCCCGATGCTCGCCCTGGCAGGCTGCGCGATGGACCATGCCCAAAGCGGCACGGCGGCCCAGATGAGCCCGCCCCACATGGCCAGCCAGCCGCAGCCCGGAAGCGCGACGCGCACCGGCGCCCAGACCGGACTGATGGCCGCGCAATACAATCATCCGCGCGCCGGCACGGTGGCCGCCACCGGCGCGAGCGCCTGGGTCCCTCCCGCGCCGCCGCCCGCGTTCACCGTCGCCAGCCTGCCGCCGGCCGATCCGCCCCCACCCCCGCTTGCCGCGGTCCAAAATCGCCAGCCGGCACCCGTGCCGGCGGCCAGCGCCGCCAACGCGGCAGACATCGTTCGCCCGGAAGCGGCTCAGCCGGCACCCGCTACGGCGACGTTGAGCGCGGCAACGCGCGCGGCCGGGCGCAAATTGTTCAACGATAATTCGTGCAGTGCGTGCCATGCGCTGGCGGATGCCGGGGCCAGCGGATCAGTCGGGCCCTCGCTCGATAACACTACGGACCTGAGCAGGCCCTACATCATCCAGACGGTCAAGACGGGGGGCGGCCCGATGCCTGCATTCGCCGGCATCTTGACCGAGGCCCAGATCGGCACCCTCGCTGACTACATCCTGGGTGCTCACAAATAAGCGGGAGGAGGAAAGTTAGCGTTCGCTGTCCTGGTGAAAGGCCACGACGTTATCCGGTGTCCCAGCGTCGATCAGCCGCTCCACCACGTCATCGGCGAGCGGGGTATTAAAGCCGACCCCGAGCGCGCCTTGCTTGGCCCATTTGAGCAGGCCCATGATCGGCGCCTCGGCGCCGAGTTGCAGCTCGACCGGTTCCATCTTGGTGACGCCGATCGAAACCAGCTGGAGTTCGCAGCCCTCAGCGCTGATGTCGATCACCACGGCTTCCGCCGCCGGACGTTCGCCAATGCGGCACAGGCCGATCAAGCGAATGTCATTACGGTCGGAATTGCGGGTTTCCTGCCGATTGGCGAGCTTTGCGCGTTTGAAACTGGACATGCCGTGGCTGTGCGCGCTCAGGGTTAAGAATTGCTTTCACAAGCATGGTAAAGGGCCGAATTGGCAAGACTTTCCGGGGGATGAATTTTCCGTTCCGAAAGCGCGAGTTAGGCCGCCGAAAACCAGCCAGCCAGTTCGCGCCTGACCAGCGCTTCGAGCATGTTCATTCCGGCGCTCGTGGCATTGAGGCAGGATAGCACCGCAAAATCCTCGCCCCCGGCAGCCTTAAATTGCTCGCAGCCGCGGATTGCCAGTTCCTCCAGCGTTTCGAGGCAATCGGCGGCAAAGCCTGGCGCAGCGATGGCCAGTTTCCGGGTTCCCCTGCTCGCTTCCTGTGCCAACACCGCGTCAGTTGCCGGGCCGAGCCACTTGGCGCGTCCGAAACGCGACTGGAAGCTGGTCACGCAGCGTAAGCCGGACCGCGCCAGCGCTTCTTCCAGCAGCCGCGCGGTCTTGCGGCAATGGCAGTGGTAGGGATCGCCCAGCTCCAGCGTGCGCTGGGGCATCCCATGGAAGCTGAGCAGCAGCACGTCGGGCACGAACGGCAGCGCATCAAGCTGCGCGCCGATGTCCTGCGCCAGCGCGGCGATGTGCAGCGGATCATCGTGATAGGGCGGCAGGGTCCGCAAGCTCGGCTGCCAGCGCATGGCCTTGAGCGCATCGGCAGCGCTGTCGACCACGGTCGCGGTCGTCGCGGCGCAGTACTGCGGGTAAAGCGGCGCCAGCAGGATGCGCTCGCACCCGGCGTGCATCAAAGCGCGCAATTGGGCGGCGATTTCCGGGCGGCCATAACGCATCGCGTGAGACACTTTGACGCTCGCGCCGAGCCGCACCTGCAACGCCGCCGCCTGCTCGGCCGTAATCGCGGCCAGCGGCGAGCCGTTTTCGGTCCACACCTGACTGTAGGCGTGGGCGGACTTTCTGGGACGGGTGTTGAGGATGATCCCGCGCAGGATCGGCTGCCAGGCAATGGCCGGGAGTTCGACCACGCGCCGATCGGACAGGAACTGCCCGAGATAGCGTTTGACGGCCTGCGGCGTCGGCGCGTCGGGGGTGCCGAGATTGACCAGCAGGACACCGATTCCGCCGCTGGCGACCGGTGTATGCCCGGCAGGCAGGCGTTGTTCACGCCAGGTCACAGGCCACCCGAGAGCAGCGGCAGGCGGCGCAGGCGCAGCCCGGTGGCGGAGAACAGCGCATTGGCGATGGCCGGCGCGACCGGGGCAACCGGCAATTCGCCCGGATCGAACGGTTCGGCATCGCTCTGGATGATCTCGATGGTAATCCCCGGGCTATCGGCCAGCGTCGGCAGGTCAAGCGCGGCGAGGCGACCTTCCTGCGGCAGTCCGCGGGCGTATTCCATGCCCGAGCCGAGCGCGAGTCCGACTCCGTAAAGCAGCCCGCCCTCGATCTGCTGCAAGGCGATGTCGCGGTTGACCACGCGCCCGATATCGACCGCTGCCGCCAGCTTCTGTACCCGCACCCCGCCCTCGCCCGCCGCCGCCGTGGCCACGACGGCGATGCGTCCGCCGGTCTGCGCCCAATCGTCGGCCAGCGCCATCCGGTGGCAGGCAAGGCCCTGGCCGGTGCCGGGCGCTCCGCCGTCCCATTCCGCCAGCCGCGCGGCGGCCTGCAGGCACTGCGCCAGCCGCACATCGCCGCCGAGCATCGCGATGCGGTAGCTGAGCGGCTCCTGCTCGTGGCGCTGGGCTAACTCGTCGATGAAACTCTCGAGCATGAAGCAGGTGTAGCCATGCGCATTGCCGCGCATCCGCCCGGTCGCGAGCGGGATCCGCACCGGCACATGGTCGATCGCCACGTTGGCAATGGCATAGGCCGGCAGCAGGCCTTCGAGTGCCATCGGATCGGGCTCGCCGTCGACGGCTTCGATGGCCGCCCAGGGAGTCAGGTTGTCGAACAGGCGGCGGCCGAATTCGAGCGCGGAAGACGGCATGGCGAGGCGCGCACGGAAGCTGTCGATCGTCCCGCCCTGGCCGATCTTGGCGCTGAGCACTGCCGCGACCGGCGGGCGCGGGCGCTGGGCCAGGTGCTCCTGCCAGCGCGACCACACCAGTTGCACCGGGCGCCCGGTCTCGCGCGCGATCAGCGCTGCCTCGATCGCGTGATCGTGCTCCAGCCGGCGGTCGAAACTGCCGCCCGCGGGCATCGGGTAAAGGATGACATCGGCCAGCGACATGCTGATCGCCTTGGCGGCCGCCGCCCGAGCCCGTTCGGGCGCCTGCGTTGCCAGCCACAGTTCGAGCCGCCCATCGGCCAGCCGCGCGGTGCAGCAGGCGGTCTCGATCGTGCCATGGGCGGCGGGCATCACGTCATAGCGCAGCGCCAGCGTGGGCTTGCCCATCAGGTCATCGCCTGCGCCGCGTTCGGCCACCCGGCGGGGTTCGCCGCGGCGGACCCCGGCGTCGAGCGCCTCTTCGAACCGTTCGGTCGAGGGCGCTCCCGCGACGGTAAAACGCGGCGTCATGGCGTCGAGCGCCTGCTCGGCTGTCCACCAGTCGGTCGCCGCTGCAGCCAGCCAGCGCTTGCCCTCGATGACCGAGACGAGGCCCTTCAGGCCGACCACGGCGTCCTTCTCGAAGCTCGACAATTCAGCCTGCCCCGCCGGCCCGTGGCGGATTGCGGCATAGACCATACCGGGCAGCCGCACATCGCCCGCAAACAAGTAGCTGCCATCGACCTTGGACGGCAGGTCGAGGCGCGGGAAGGCGAGTTCGCCGGTCTCGTCAACTTCCGTGCCACTAACGGCCTCGGCAGGCGGGGTCGGCCGCAAGGGCGGCGGGTTGGGCGGCGAATAGCTGGCCGCCTCGTCCGCCAGTTCGGCAAAGCTCAGCCGCTGCTGGCCATGGACGATGAAGCCGGCGGAGGCGTCGCATTCCTCCCAGTCGACATCCCAGCGGTCGGCTGCGGCCATTGCCAGCATCGCCCGCGCGGCGGCGGCGGCTTCGCGGCACGGGCGTTCGAACGCCGCCAGCGAAGTGCCCTCGGCGGTCGCGCCAAAGCGCGCGTTCTCGGCCCAGCGGCGCAGGAAATAGTCGTCCGGCTCGTCGTTGAGCGCACCAATCGTCGGGTGCCACAGCGGGCTCCAGCGCGCCGCCAGCGGCAAGTTGACGTAAGCCCCGCTGATCGGCGCAGGCTCAACCGCGATCTGGCGCCAGTCAGCCCCCAGCTCCATCGCCACGACTTGCGGCAGCAGCGTGGTCACGCCCTGGCCCATTTCGAGCTGCGGTACGGCCACGGTGACCACGCCTTCGCGGTCAATCTTGATCCAGGCGTTGAACGCGGCCTCGCCGCGGCCGGGAGCGAGCGGGGATTCGAAGGTGCGCGGAAGCAGCGCCCAGGCGACGAGCAACCCGCCGCCAACCGCCGCGCCGGCCAGCACGCCGCGCCGCGAGACGCGCAACTGGCTCAGGCCCAATACTCCAGGCGCGCACCGCTCATGTGGTTTGGAGCCACCTGTCCAGTTGCGCCGCAATCCCGGCGAAGGCCTGGCCTTCGGGGCCGTCCCCTGCGGCAGGCGGTTTGCCCGCATCGCTGGCAATGCGGATATTCATCGCCAGTGGAATCCGGCCAAGGAAAGTCTCGCCCAGCTCCTGTGCGGCGGTTTCGGCACCGCCGTGGCCGAACGGATCGCTCGGCTGGCCGCAGTGCGGGCACAAGTACCCGGCCATGTTTTCGACCAGCCCGATGATCGGGATTCCGGCCTGGCGGAACAAGTCGAGCGCGCGGGTGGCGTCGATCAGGGCAAGGTCCTGCGGGGTCGAGACGATCACCGCCCCATCTGGCTTGAATTTCTGCATCATGGTCAACTGCACGTCGCCGGTGCCGGGCGGCAAATCGACCAGCAGCAGCTCGGTATCGTCCCACTGCGCGTCCATTAGCTGGCCCAGTGCGCTGCCGGTCATCGGGCCGCGCCAGGCGATCGCCTTGCCGGGTGCGATCAGCTGGCCCATCGACAGCAGCTTGACCCCGTAGTCGCTTTGGACCGGGATTAGTTGCTGGCCTTCGGCGAGCGGGCGAGTGCCGGTGGCGGCGAGCAGCATCGGCTGCGACGGGCCGTAAATGTCAGCATCTACCACCCCGACCTTGCGCCCCAGGCGCGCCAGCGCGACCGCAAGGTTGGCGGTCAGGGTGGACTTGCCGACCCCGCCCTTGCCTGATCCGACGGTGATGATGCGCCGCCGGACCTTGTCCGCCATCAGCGCCACGCGCACTTCGTTGACGCCTGCGATGGCGCCGATTGCCTGTTCGAGTTCGCCCTGCAGCGCGGCGGCATCGGCGCGGCCCAGCCCGGTCGCGTCAGCCACCAGCGTGGCCACGCCGTCGGTGAAGCGGACAGACCGGATTTTCGGCGCGATCCGCTCGGGAATGCGCTGTTCGATATCTTTAACGGAAGCCATCGCCGCGCCTGCTAGCGCGTATGTCCGCCCGGTGCAGCGAAAATGTCCGCCTCTCCCCTGTTTTTTACAGCCGCGCGCCCTATAACATCCTGCATGGAAAGACTGGGTGGGTTGCTCGACAGGATTGCCCTGGCCATGGCCGGGAAAAAGAGCCCGTGGGGCAAGCGCCCCGGTAACGGCGATGGTGACGGCGAAGATGGTGACGGCACGCCGCCGGCAACCGGCGAAGACACGCCGCCCAAAGGCCCGCGTAATCCGTGGCTGCCCGGTGGCGGCGCACCCGAAGAACGCCCGCGCCGCTCCGCCAGGATCGAAGATATTTTCAAGAACCGTGGCCCCGAAGGCCCGCGCCGCGCAGGTGGCACCGGTGGCCCGAACTTCCGCCTGCCGCAACGGCCTGGCGGGGGAAGCTGGTTCCCGCTGGCCATCGCAGGGATCGTTGGGGTGTGGCTGGTATTCAGCTCTGTCCACCAGGTGGGCGCCAAGGAGCAGGCGCTGGTCACCACCTTTGGCAAGTATTCACGCACGCTCGGCCCCGGCCTGAGCATGACCTGGCCATGGCCGTTCCAGCAAGTGGATGTGGAACGGGTATCCGAATTCCGCATCCTCACCATTCCCGATGGCAGCGCGCAGAAACTGGTGCTGACCGGTGACCAGAACCTGGTCGACCTGAGCTATGGCGTGCGCTGGAACATCAAGGACCTGAAGCTGTACCGTTTCCAGCTGGAAAACCCGGAAGAAACCGTGCGCGAAGTGGCCGACGCCGCGATGCGCGCCGAAGTCGCCGAAAAGACCCTCGACCAGGTGTTCTCCGGCGCCGGCCGCGCCGATATCGAACTGAAAGTGCTCGACCGGATGCAGGCGCTGCTCGATGCCTACCGCTCTGGCATTGCGGTGCAGGGCGTGCAGATCCGCAAGACCGATCCGCCAAGCGAAGTGGAAGAAGCGTTCAAGGCCGTCTCCGCCGCGCAGCAGACCGCTGAAAGCTACATCAACCAGGCGCAGGCGACCGCGCAACAAGTGCTCGCCCGCGCACAGGGCGATGCGACCTCGTTCGACAAGGTTTACGACCAGTACAAGCTGGCGCCTGAAGTGACCCGCCGGCGGATGTATTACGAAACCATGGAACGCGTCCTGCGCCAGACCGACAAGACTGTGATCGAAACGCCGGGCGTGACACCTTACCTGCCGCTGCCCGAACTGCGCCGCCAATCCGCTGCACCTGCGACGGGAGGCGAATGATGGAAGCGGTCTGGCAAACGCACAAGGCGTCGATCATCGTCGTCGTCCTGGCAATCGTGGCGCTGCTTTCGACGATAATCGTGGTGCCCGAGACGCAGGAAGCGGTGATTATCCGCACGGGTGAGCCGTATTCGGTGGTCAACAAATTCAAGCCCAGCCAGCCCTTCGGCCAGACCGGCGCGGGCATCTGGTACCGCATCCCGATGATTGACCGGGTCGAATACATCGACAAGCGCGTGCTCAATGTCGACATGGACACCCAGCAGGTGCTTTCAACCGACCAGCTGCGACTCAATGTCGATGCCTATGCCCGCTACCGCATCATCGACCCGGTGCGGATGGTCCGCAGCGCCGGCAACATGGCCACCGTCAACAGCCAGCTTTCGGCGATCCTCAGCTCGGTCGTGCGACAGGAACTTGGCCGGCGCAGTTTTGCTTCGTTGCTGACCGCCGAACGCGGCACCACGATGCACAATATCCGCACGCTGCTGGATGTGCAGGCGCGCAAGTATGGCGCGCAAGTAATCGACGTGCGCATCAAGCGCGCCGACCTGCCCGATGGCAGTCCGCTTGAGTCCGCGTTTGCGCGGATGAAGACGGCGCGCGACCAGGAAGCGGCGACAATCCTTGCGCAAGGGCAGAAGAACGCGCAGATTATCCGCGCTACAGCCGAGGCGGATGCCTCGCGCATCTATGCTGCCGCTTACGGCAAAGACCCAGATTTCTACGATTTTTATCGCGCGATGCAGAGCTATGACACGACCTTTGCCCAAGGTGGCGCAGGCAGTTCGATCATCCTGTCGCCCGATAACGCCTACCTGCGACAATTTCGCGGCGGCAATCGCTGACGCGTTCAATCGGCATTAAGCGAAAAAGGCGTGAATCCGCGCCGGGACTGGAATCGAATGGCGCAAAAGCGCCACGGCAATCAAAGGAAACAGAGGACGTGAAGCCCGTGCGCTACTCCTATGCAATCACCACCGCCCTGCTCACCACCGGGGCCGCCGTCTCCCTTCTCACTGGCCAACCGGCCGGAGCGCAAGTCGCCCAGAACGACGCGCGCGAGATCAACCAGGTCGTCCCCCGAGCCGGGGCGCCCGCCAGTTTTGCCGACCTGACCGAGCAATTGCAGCCGGCGGTGGTCAACATTTCCACCCGCCAGCGGGTCACGGTCAACGCCAACCCGCTCGCCGGAACCCCGTTCGAAGGCCTGTTCGGCAACCAGCAGCAGCCGGGTGGACGCGGCGGTGGCGGACAGCCGACCACGCGCGAGGCGCAGTCGCTCGGTTCGGGCTTCATCGTCTCGGCCGAAGGCTACGTGGTCACCAACAACCACGTGATCCAGCCCGATGGCACCGCCGAACTCGAAGGCGTCACCGTCACGATGCCCGACGGCACCGAATATCCGGCCGAAGTTGTCGGCAAGGACCCGCAGTCGGACCTCGCGGTGCTCAAGATCACCCGGCGCGAAGCCTTCCCGTATGTCCATTTCGGCGATTCCCGGCACGCCCGCGTGGGCGACTGGGTGATCGCCATCGGCAACCCGTTCGGCCTTGGCGGGACGGTCACTTCGGGCATCGTCTCGGCGGTTTACCGCAACACCCAGACCGGCGGCGCCTATGACCGCTACATCCAGACCGATGCCAGCATCAACCGCGGCAATTCGGGCGGGCCGCTGTTCGACATGCAAGGCAATGTGATCGGCATCAACAACGCGATCTTCTCACCATCGGGGGGCAGCGTGGGCATTGGCTTTGCCATTCCCGCCGAAACCGCCTCGCCGATCGTCGACAAGCTGATTTCGGGCGAGGAAATCCAGCGGGGTTACCTCGGCATCCGGCTGCAGCCGGTGACCGACGAATTTGCCGATGCGCTCGGCATCCAGAAGAACCACGGCGAGTTCATCCAGCAGGTGGTCGACGGCGAACCCGCCGCGCGTGCCGGGCTGAAGGAAGGCGACGTGGTGATGAAGGTCAATGGCCAGGACGTGACCCCGCAGCAGTCGCTGTCCTTCCTCGTCGCCAACATCGCCCCGGGCAGCCGGGTCGACGTGCAGCTCCTGCGCGATGGCGAGACCAAGACGCTTCCGGTGACCGTTGGCCGGCGTCCGAGCGAAGACGAACTCGCCGCACAGACGTTCAATCCGGACGACCAGTCGCCTTATGCGCCCCAGAAAAAGGGCGCGAGCGGCGGGCTGATCGAGCAATCGCTCGGCCTCGCCGTCACCCCGCTGACACCACAGTTCGCAGCCCAACTGGGCATGAATGCAGCCACCCAGGGACTGCTGATTACCGATGTCGATCCCAATTCCGATGCGGCGGCCAAGGGCCTTTCGCGCGGAACGGTGATCCTCAGCGCGCAATATCGTGGGCGCCGGGTCACGACCACGACGCAAGACCTTGAAGCCGTGGTCAACGCGGCCAAGGCAGCCGACGGCGAGGCTATCCTGCTGCGCGTACGCGGCCGCGGCTCGCCCGAGCTGACGATCGACGTTCGCCTGAACCACTAGGCGTCAGCTAGATCACAAAAGAGGCCGCGCCGCCCCTGGGCCGCGCGGCCTTTTTTTGATTCAGGGCCTGCTGGTCGGCTGGATGCGTGGCGGCTGCAAGGGCCCCGTCGCCGGCTGGGCCGGTAGCTTCCTGGTCGTGTCAGCCCCCGTCTCGCGGCCCGTGGCCCGTTCGAGGAAGTCGTCGCTGGCGGCGGGCGGGGCATTGCGGGCCGGAACCGGGGCGGGGAGCGGCACCCGCGGGTCTGCCGGGTTGAGCGGCTTGGTGGCTGGCGCAGGCAACGGTTGCCCATAGCGATCGACGGCCCGGTCACCGTTGCGGTCACCGCTGCGGTCAACACTACCGCCCGGCGGGATCAGGTTGCCCTGCTCGTCAGTGTAGTAATACTCGTCGCTCGGATCGCCATAAAGCGCTTCATCATCGGGCTCGATCTGCCATTCGGGGAGCTTGACGTCGGTCAGGAAGGGTTGGACCGGGCGGCCCTGCACCGCGACTTTCATGTAATCGGAAAAGGCCCGCGCGGGCGCGGTGCCGCCCTGCAGCCCGGGCACGGCATGGGCATCGTCGCGCCCCATCCACACCGCCGTGGTGATCCCGCTGGAAAAGCCGACAAACCAGCCGTCCTTGTTCGAACTGGTGGTCCCGGTCTTGCCCGCCACCGGACGGCCGATCTGCGCCGCGCGGCCAGTGCCGGTGTTGACCGCGGTCTGCAGCAAATCGGTGATCCCGGCCGCGACATAGTCAGGCACCAATTGGAAGACCCGCGCATCCTCGTGCTGGTAAAGCACTTCGCCCGACGTGCTTTCGACCTTGGTAATGCCGAACGGTTCAATCGACTGCCCGCCGGCCGATACTGCCGCGAACGCGCGCGCCATGTCGAACACGCGCACTTCGGAACTGCCCAGCACCATCGAGGGATAGGTCGAAATCGGGGTGGTAATGCCAAACCGCCGCGCCATTCCCGCGACCGTGGAGAAGCCGACCTCGTTGCCGAGTTGTGCCGCGACGGTGTTGATCGAATAGGCAAAAGCGGTGCGCACGTTGATCTTGCCGACATTGCGGCCGTTGGAATTGCGCGGGTGCCAGGTGCCGATGGTGACCGGCATATCGACGACTTCGTCATCGGGCGTGTAGCCGTTTTCCAGTGCCGCTAGGTAGACGAACAGCTTCCACGCGGAGCCGGGCTGGCGCACCGCGTCGGTGGCACGGTTGTAGTTCGATTTGACGTAATCGGTTCCGCCTACTAGCGCCAGGATCGCCCCATCGCGATCGAGGCTGACGAGCGCGCCCTGCGCCCCGGCGGGCGCATTGTTGCGCACCGCCTCGGTTGCCGCGCGCTGCATCGCCGGATCGATCGTGGTCCACACCTCGATCGGTTCGAGATTGGCCGAATTGGGCAGCAGCAGGTCGAGCTGCGGGAGTACGTAGTCGGTAAAGTAGCGGAACGAATTCTGGCCACTTTCCTGCTCCAGCTTGACCGCGCTCGGATCGATCGCGGCCGCGCTGGCGGAAATTCTGCCTTGCTGGCGCATCAGTTCAAGCACCACATTGGCGCGGCCGACTGCGGCATCGATGTCGGCGGTGGGCGAATAGCGGCTTGGTGCCT
>JBDSDZ010000149.1:0-4072 GCA_039920345.1 Croceibacterium sp. | reverse complement strand
CTCGCTCCCCAACCTCGAAGCGCACGTGGCGCAAGGTTCCAATGTCTCGGCCTCGGTTGCGAGCTACTTCAGCGACTTTCTCGACCAGTCGCTCGACTGGAAGGCGGCGGAAAAACTGCGTGCTGACTGGGGCGGCAAATTCGTCCTCAAGGGGGTGATGTCGGCCGGCGATGCACGCCGCGCGGCGGAGATGGGCTGCGATGCGATCATGGTCTCCAACCACGGCGGCCGCCAGCTCGACGGCGCGCGCGCGCCGTTCGACCAGCTGGCCGAGATCGTCGATGCGGTCGATGGCCGGATGGAAGTGATTCTCGATGGCGGCATCCGGCGCGGCACCCATGTGCTCAAGGCGCTGGCCCTGGGCGCCACGGCGGTTTCGGGCGGGCGGCTCTACCTTTATGCGCTGGCTGCAGCAGGCCAGCCCGGCGTCGAACGCGCGCTGGCGCTGCTTCAGGCCGAGATTGTGCGCGACATGAAGCTGATGGGCATCACCCGGCTTGATCAGTTGACGCGCGACAAGTTGCGCTGGCGCTGACCCGAAAGATGCGGGATATCAGGTGCATGCTCCACCGATTTGCCCTCCCCCTCGCCGCCCTCGCCCTCATCCCGGCCGCCGCCCATGCCCAGGCGACGACCGACGTCGTGCTGACAACCGAAAAGGGCGACATCACGCTCGCCATCGAGACCGAACGCGCACCGATCACATCGGCCAATTTCCTGCGCTATGTCGACGAGCACCGGCTTGATGGCACAGTGTTCTACCGCGCGATGCGGCTCGACTGGGGCGACCAGCCCAACGGGTTGATCCAGGGCGGCACGCAGATGGACCCCGACCGGATCCTGCCACCGATTGCGCATGAGCCGACCACGCTGACCGGCCTGAGCCACACGACCGGGGCAATTTCGATGGCGCGCTATGATCCCGGCACCGCGACCGGCGACTTCTCGATCATGCTGACCCCGCAGACCGGGCTCGACGCCACGCCGACCAGCGATGATCCGAACCTCAAGGCGGGGTACGCGGTGTTCGGCCACGTGACCGAGGGCATGGACGTGGTCCGCGCGATTTTCGACAGCCCGACCGATCCCGAAAAGGGCGAAGGCTGGATGAAAGGGCAGATGCTGGCCGCGCCAGTGCACATCGTGAAAGCAGCCCGCACCGCACCGTGAATTAACTCGACTTGGCGCCGTCGTCCTTGTCGCCGTCTTTCGGCGGTTCGATGAACTCGTTCACCTTGTCGAGTTTGAGCTCGGCAGCCTTTGCCAGCAACGCCGCCGCGTCATCGGTCTTGTCCATTTCGCGGATCAGCTTGAGTGAGGGGTTATCCCCTGCACCTTCGGCCTGGAACGCTGCCGGAGCGAGCATCCTGCGCGCACGATCAACTTCGCCGGCGCGCAGCAATTCCATCGCCGAGCGAACGCGCAATGTCTCATCCTGCGGCACCAGGATGGTTGCCCGGTAAAGTCCGGCAACGGCATCTGCCGGCGGCGTATCACCGACCGCGCCGAAGCTATCGTAATACAGCTCAAACGGCAGGGCATGGTCCGGATTGGCGCGATTGGCCTTGCGAAACCAGCTGCGCGCCTCGCGCACCAGCGCCGCATCGTTGTTTGCCGCCACCGCTCGGCGCATGGCCACCCGCCCTTTGTAGACCATCGCGAACATGTTGTTGGCGTCGACCGTCAGCACCCGGTCGGCGGCGGCTGAAGACTGGTCATAATTTTTCGCGTCGTATTCGATTTCCGCCATCGTCACCTGGACCGCGACGTCATTGGGATAGCGCGCGGCAACCGAGCGCGCGCGGTCGGCCAGCGGGCCAGCGGTTTCGGCGGTCACTCCCACAGTGCTGCCAATACGATAATTCAGCATCGCCGCTTCGCCTTCGCTTAACCGGCGCACGGTGATGTTGCTTGGCGCATCGAGCTGGTCGGCGCTGAAGGTCGACAAGTTAAAGTGGTGGACGCTGACGTAATGGTTGAGCTCGCGGTCGAGCCGGCCAAGATCGCCAAATGCCTTCTGGCCGCTTGCCACCGGGTCAACCGTGCGATTGAGCTCGTTGATGAACTCGACATACTGGTTCGGGCGTTCGCCGCTCATCCACAAATAGTGGACCATGGCCCAGCCGCGCGAATACTTCTCGATCGCCTCATCGCGCGATGGCGGGCTGAAATCGCTTTCGAGCATGCGCTGCACGCTCCAGCGGTGCGCGCCGAACATCTCGGCGCCGCGAGAATCGTTCTTTTCGCCGATCGTGACACTTCCGTCCGCGCCCAGCTTGGCAGTGGCGAACATTTCAGCCAGCCCTTCCTGGGCCCAGCCGGGCATGAACACATCGGTGTTCGAGAGCAGCATGTGGTGCGCATATTCGTGGAACAGGACCACCTGGGGGGTGAAATCCTCGACAGTGAAGCTTAGCTTTTCAGGCACCACTGCAAACGCCCGCTGGGCGCTGGCATTGTAGAAACCGGCAACGTTGCGCATGTTGCCGCCCATCGCCGCGCGCACACCGTCAAGGCCGGCCATTTCATACACGATCACCGGAATCGTCTGCTTGGGCGCCAGGACGTGACGCAGCATCGCATCATAACGCTCAAGCTGCAGCGTACGACTGCGCAATTCGGCTTCGGACATGTCTCCCACGACGGTAAAGTGCGGTGAACTGGCTTCGAGCCAGTCCGCATGCGCCGGCACCGCGATGGACATTGCAACGGCAGAGGCCGCAAGAGCCTTGATAATCAAGCGTTTCATCGAACCCACCCTGAAGAACAGGTCACTTGTTACATGAAACTGGCGTTTTATTTCAAGCCCTTATGCGACACGCCGTAGCGGACCGATCAGGTAAGCAGCCGTCGATCCTGGTGACCAGTTTGTTGGCCGGCAACGGCTTGGCCAGCACCGCCGCTAGCGGGTCAGGATACCGATCAGCACGGCAATCCCCAGCAAGACCAGGAACCCGTTGAACACGATCAGCAGCCAAGCCGGCATCCGGGAGGCATCGGGATCGGGCCGGACCGGTTTTCCCGCGAGCTCGCGCCAGATACCCGAGATAAAGCAGAATTCGGAAAACAGGATCAGCACGATCGAGGCGGTCAGCACCAGCCACGGGTCAACCAGCTTGTCGAGCAGCGCCTTGGCCCCGATGCCCGCCGCCAGCCCGGCCAGCCCGGTACGCATCCACGCGGCATAAGTCCGCTCGGCAGCAAGCAAAGTGCGGTCGGCGGCAAGCTTGGTTCGCCGATCGGCGCTGTCTTCCTGGCGCAGCGCGCTGTCTTCCTGCCGGAGAGCGCTGTGTTCCTGGGTTGCCGCGCTGTCGACAAGCGTATCCGCGCTGTCCGCCAGCTTCTCCTGAACCTTGGCCGTGCGGTGTTCGATTTCGGTTGCCATGGGGAGGTAACGCACAGGAGAAGATGCGGTGCCGCAGGCCTTCTTCGCGCGGCTGTTTTAGCGTTGTTACGCTGCCGCGAGCGCGCCAGGTATCAAGCAAATTTAAGCGAGATATAGTTTCCGGCGCGGAACACGATGTCGAACAAGACCGTCAAGGCGGTGCCGGTGGCGTCACAGACAAGGCGGGAATCTGATGCGCCATCGACCGTGACTCGCGGCGAACCGCACCAGTCGATCTTCATTCCCACGTCGTGCGCGCCCGGGGTCAGCGGAAATGTCTGCTTTTCACCCGAGGCGAGCTTGCCGACCGGCTCACCGTCGATGGTAACAACATAAGCCCGCGCCCGATCCCGCCACACTGCCTTGCGCCGTTCGACCGTGACCGAACCCATCAGTACACCCGCTTCTTCGGCTTGATGTATTCGACATCGTCGGTGAGCGTGTATTCGTGGACCGGGCGGTAATCGATTTTGACCTTGCCCGATTTGCCGCCCCAGCCGTCGAACCACACGGCGGTGTGCTTCATCCACTCGGCGTCGTTGCGGTCGGGGAAATCCTCATGCGCGTGGGCGCCGCGGCTTTCCTTGCGGTTGTAGGCGCTCGCCATGGTGACCATTGCCTGGCACACCAGGTTGTCGAGCTCGAGCGTTTCGACCAGGTCGCTGTTCCAGATCAGCGAGCGGTCGG
>JBDSDZ010000148.1:0-7832 GCA_039920345.1 Croceibacterium sp. | reverse complement strand
AATCGAACAGGACAGCATGATCCTGGGTTCCTGATCGCGCGGCCGGTTCAGCGCCGGTCTAGACAGGAGGTGGCAGGAAGGGGCATGGTCAAGAGCATGGACAGGCGCCAGTTCATCGCAGCCGCCGCGGCGGCCACCGGCGCGCTCGCCGCGCCTGCCAGGGTCTTTGCGCAGGCCAGTGGGCTTGACGCGCGTTCCACCCAGATCCTCGACATCGCTCGCCGCGAAGTGGCGCGCGCCGGCAACGTACTGTGGCGGCGCGATATTGCCGGAATCGCCGATTTCGCAGTCCATTCAGCCATTCCGCGGTTCCATTTTGCCAATCTCGAGAGCGGGACCGTGCAATCGTTCCGGGTCGCCCATGGCACTGGCTCGGACCCGGAACACGATGGCTTCCTCAACTGGTTTTCGAACGAGCCCGGCTCCAACGCCACCAGCCGCGGGGCGTACATCTCGTGGGAATGGTACACCGGCAAATACGGCACGTCGGTGCGGCTGGAGGGTCTCGACCCCGATAACTCGAACACCTTCGAGCGCGCGATCGTGATGCATTCGGCCGCTTACTGCACCGAAGAACACGTCGAACGCTGGGGCCGCCTCGGCCGCTCCAACGGCTGCTTCGCGCTCGCACCCGACGATTTCCTCCAGGCGCTGGCCCAACTGTCCGGCGGCCGCCTGCTGTTCGCAGATCAGCTCTTTTTATCTTAGCCTCAAGCGCCGGCGCGGGCATCCGCCCGCTTAGGCTTCCTCGCATAAGCTCGGGCGGCCGTTCGGCCTTGCGGTCCGCTGGTCGCGGACCGAGGCAGCACACTACTTTGATCAGGTAAACTTGTTCGGGCTGCTTCCACCAGCCCGCAAGCGCGAACGCGCGCCGGCCGGTTAGGCCGGAAGCCTAAGCGGGCGGATGCCCGCGCCGGCGTCTGAGGCAAAAAACTAAGAAGTCTGCAGATCGTCCTGGATTTCGATGACTTCTTCGTTGGTCACGCGGCTGCGGTTGCCCACGCGGGGGCGGCTGAAGCTGGCCAGAACCGGGGCATCGCGGCCGTAGATGTCGTTGAAGGTCTTGAGCTCGCCATCGATGTCGCGCGCCATCGTAAAGTAGGTGATGTAAACCGGCATCGACTTCTTGACCGGGACCCGGGTGTATTCGCCCGATGTGCTGATCGCGACGGCTTCATCGCGCGTGGCACCCTGGCCCAGGATCGCAATCGTCATCGCCAGTTCGAGCGCGCGTTCGGTCCGCACGCAGCCGTGGCTGAGCGCGCGGTTTTCGTTCGCGAACAGACCGCGCGAGGGCGTGTCATGCAGGAAGATCGCGTGCGGATTGGGCATGTCGAGCTTCATCCTGCCGAGCGAATTGCCCGGGCCGGGGCCCTGCACCACGCTGACATAGCCATTGGCGCCGCGCGTGGCGGTGTAGTTGTTGGCCCGCGCATAGCCCGGATTGTTGAGCACCCGCGCGCCCAGCCCTTCGCCCTTCACGATCGATTGCGGCACGGTCCAGGTGGGGTTGAAGATCACGCCCTCCACCGTCTCGGCAAGCTGCGGCGTGGCGGTGCGCCCGGGCTTGCCGACGATCGTGCGATAGGTCCGGATGATGGTGTTGTTGACCGTCAGGCGCAGCTGGAATTCGGGCACGTTGGTCAGCAGGTACTGCGTGCCGAGGTCATGCTGCAGCCACCGCCAGCGGTCCATGTTGGCGCGGATCAAAGTGCGCTTCTGGGCCTGCGTGGCCGGGGTATTGGCCAGCTCCTCGCGCAAGGCGGCATAATCGGGATGGGTCGGATCGAGCGCGGCCAGCGTGCCGGCCACATCGCCGCTTTCCAGCGCGGTGGTCATGAGCTGCCCGGTGGGCATGACATCGGCGTCGGGATCGACCACGAACCACTGCTTGCGCGCTTCCATCGGGGTGCGCCCGTCGCGCAGGTCTTCGGCCAGCCAGGTGAACACCTGACTGGCGACGGCGTTCAGCTGATCGCCCGGACCTGCGGCAATGGCTGCCTGCAGGTCTGCAATGCGATAGTCGGCCGGATCGAGCCCTTCGGCGCCGATTGTCTGGGCCACGGCGAGCAGGGCACGGGCACGGGCAACCGGCCACGGCATCTGGTCGGAATAAGTCGGCGCTGGCGGCAAGGTCAGCACCCGGCCGGTATCCTGCACCGCAACGGGCGAGGCTGGCGCGGCGTCGGGCGCGGCATTGGGCGCGGCGGCCGCCTGGCCCTCTGCCACGCTGGGCAGGACCAGCAGCGCGGTTGAACCGGCGAGGAGAAGAGTGCGTAGCATGATGTTCATCGTATTCCTTGCCCCGTCTGCCGTGTCGAGGTCCGCGATGGGACCGATCTGGCTCGTGGAAGTGAGCCGGATTTTGCGCTTTTCGCCGCCCGGTATCAAGCACGCAGCCTGTCTGTCCCCTGAATCTGGAGCTGCGGCGGATTGCACGCAACCGGCCAGGGCCTAAAGCGATTCAATGAAGCAGGACGGGCCCGCGTTCCCATTTGCGGCAACTCTTGTGGGCGTGGCGCTCTATTCGCTGATGGATGCGATGATGAAGGGATCGTCGCTCGCGCTCGGCGCTTATAGTGCGTTGTTTTGGCGCAACCTTGTCGCCGCGATCGTGCTGATCCCGCTGTGGCACCTCAGAGGCAGTCGGTGGCCCGATCCTGCGACGGTGCGCCTGCATATCCTTCGCGGGGTGGTCGCGGCGGGCATGGCGCTGACGTTCTTTTACGCGCTTACCTTGCTGCCGATGGCCGAAGCCATTGCGATCTCGTTTATCGCCCCGCTGATCGCACTTTATCTGGCGGCCGCCATGCTGGGCGAGACCATTCGCCGCAGCGCGGTGGCGGCATCGTTGGTGGGACTGGCGGGCGTGGCGGTAATCGCACTCGCCCGGCTTGGCTCAAGCGCACATGACGACCGCGCGGCAATAGGCATCGGCGCGGTGCTGCTCTCGGCCATGCTCTATGCCTGGAACCTGGTGCTGCAGCGCCGTCAGGCCCAGCTCGCCAAGCCGTTGGAAGTGGCAACTTTCATGAATACCGTGGTGCTGCTGACGCTGGCCCCGTTCGCGCCGTGGTTCGCGCAGCTTCCTGAAAGTCCGGCGCTGGCGGCAGTGCTGGCGGGCGCGGCGCTGCTTTCGGTGGTGGCCGGAATGCTGTTTTCGTGGGCCTATGCCCGGGCCGAAGCGCAAGTCCTGGTCCCGGTGGAATACAGCGCGTTCGTGTGGGCGGCGCTGATGGGCTGGCTGGCGTTTGGCGAACGACTCACCTGGCCCACGCTGGCAGGGACCGCGCTGGTGGTGGCGGCGTGCTGGATTGCGGCGCCGCGGCGGCGGCCGGAACCTGTCGCGGTCTAGCCTTTTTTCGCGCCCGTAGGCACGGCGGTACCGGGTTCATCCGCATTGCCGAAACCGGCGGCGTGCCACACCAACCCCAACCCGCCGCCGAGGAAAGCAGCCAGCAGCAGCGCCAGCGCCATCGCGATCACGTGAAGCGGTTCATTCCGCCTGCTGGGTGCCCCGATTGCCATCTCTTGCTGTCAGCCTTGCCAATGCGCTTGCTTGGCTTGACCTAGCGTTGTCTAACGCGCAAGCGCCAGCACAAATCCGGCCCTCTTTTGTCGAGCTCCGCGGCGATTGCGGGGGCCAGAACAGCAGACAGGAGGACCATCGCTTCATGACCCAGGTCGGCAACAACTCGCTCGATACCCGCAGCTCGATGACCGTAGGCGGCAAGACCTTCGCCTATTACTCGTTGAAGAAGGCGGCCGAGAAGATCGGCGACGTCAGCCGCCTGCCGTTCAGCATGAAGGTGCTGCTCGAAAACCTGCTGCGGTTTGAAGATGCCGGGTTCACCGTTTCGGTGGGTGACATCCAGGCGCTGGCCGACTGGCAGAAGGATCCCAAGACCGGCAAGGAAATCCAGTATCGCCCCGCGCGCGTGCTGATGCAGGATTTCACCGGTGTGCCCTGCGTGGTCGATCTGGCTGCGATGCGCGATGCGATCGCCAAGCTTGGCGGCGATACCTCCAAGATCAACCCGCTGGTTCCGGTCCACCTGGTGATCGACCACTCGGTGATGGTCGACGAATTCGGCCACCCCAAGGCGTTCGAACAGAACGTGGCGCTAGAGTATGAACGCAACCTCGAACGCTACGACTTCCTCAAATGGGGTTCCAAGAGCCTCGACAACTTCAAGGCGGTGCCGCCGGGCACCGGCATCTGCCACCAGGTCAACCTCGAAAACATCGCCCAGTGCGTGTGGACCAGCGTGGACCAGGACGGCGCGATGGTCGCCTATCCCGACACTTGCGTGGGCACCGACAGCCACACCACGATGGTCAACGGTCTCGGTGTGCTTGGCTGGGGCGTCGGCGGGATCGAGGCGGAAGCCGCGATGCTCGGCCAGCCGGTGTCGATGCTGATCCCCGAAGTGGTCGGCTTCAAGATGACCGGCAGGCTTTCCGAAGGCGTGACCGCGACCGACCTGGTGCTGACTTGCACCCAGTTGCTGCGGGCGCGCGGCGTAGTGGGCCGGTTCGTCGAATATTTCGGCCCCGGGCTCGCCTCGCTCAGCCTGGCTGACCGGGCCACCCTCGCCAACATGGCGCCCGAATACGGCGCCACGTGCGGCTTCTTCGGGATCGACGACAAGACGATCGAATACTTGCGCCTGACCGGCCGCGAGGAAAGCCAGATCGCGCTGGTCGAGGCCTACGCCAAGCAGCAGGGCTTCTGGCTCGATCCGAAGGCTGAGGACCCGATCTTCACCGATACGCTCGAGCTTGACCTCGGTACCGTCGTCCCCTCGCTCGCCGGCCCCAAGCGCCCGCAAGACAAGGTCGCGCTGCCCGATGTGGACGACCTGTTCAACGGCGAGCTCAAGTCGCTCTACGGCAAGAGCAAGGCCGTTCGCGTCGCGGTCGAAGGCGCGGCGCACGATATTGGCGACGGCGACGTAGTCATTGCCGCGATCACCAGTTGCACCAACACCAGCAACCCCGACGTGCTGATTGCCGCCGGGCTGGTGGCCAAGAAGGCCAACGAGAAGGGTTTGAAGCCCAAGCCGTGGGTCAAGACCAGCCTCGCGCCGGGATCGCAGGTGGTCACCGATTACCTGATCAAGGCCGGCCTGCAGGAACACCTCGATGCGCTCGGTTTCGATCTGGTCGGCTATGGCTGCACCACCTGCATCGGCAATTCGGGCCCGCTCGATCCGCCGATCAGCGCCGCGATCAACAACAACAACCTGGTCGCCGCCTCCGTGCTGTCGGGCAACCGCAACTTCGAAGGCCGCGTCAGCCCCGATGTGCGCGCCAACTTCCTCGCCAGCCCGCCGCTGGTGGTCGCCTATGCGCTGCTCGGCACGGTTACCGCCGATATCGTCGACAGCCCGATCGGGACCGGCAACGACGGCAAGGACGTGTTCCTGAAAGACATCTGGCCGACCAACGAAGAAGTCTCGACCCTGCGCGCTGCCAGCATCGACCGGGGCATGTTCGAAGCCCGTTATGCCGATGTCTACAAGGGCGACGAGCACTGGCAGAAGATCGACGTCACCGGTTCGGACACCTACCAGTGGCGCCCGGGCAGCACCTATGTCGCCAACCCGCCGTACTTCGACGGGATGACGATGACCCCGGCCCCGGTGGTCGACATCGTCGGCGCGGTGCCGCTGGCGATCCTCGGCGATTCGGTGACCACCGATCACATCAGCCCGGCTGGTTCGATCAAGGCCGACAGCCCCGGCGGTCGCTATCTGATGGAACATCAGGTCGATAAGCGCGACTTCAACTCTTACGGTTCGCGCCGCGGCAACCATGACGTGATGATGCGCGGCACCTTTGCCAATATCCGCATCAAGAACGAGATGGTCCCCGGCGTCGAAGGCGGCATGACCAAGTATGCCGGCGAGACGATGGCGATTTACGACGCGGCGATGAAGCACAAGGCCGACGGTGTGCCGCTGGTGATCCTGGCGGGCAAGGAATACGGCACCGGGTCGAGCCGCGACTGGGCCGCTAAGGGTACCAACCTGCTCGGCGTGCGGGCAGTGATCGTCGAAAGCTTCGAGCGCATCCACCGCTCCAACCTGGTCGGCATGGGCGTGCTGCCGCTGCAGTTCACCGGCGCTGACACCCGCAATTCGCTCGGACTGACCGGGGCGGACAGCTTCACCATTCTCGGGCTGGCTGACCTGACCGCGGGACAGGACATCGAAGTGCAGGTGACGCGCCCCACCGGCGAAACCTTCACCTTCACCGCCAAGTGCCGGATCGATACTGCCAACGAGATGGAATACTACCGCAACGGCGGCATCCTCCAGTACGTGCTGAGGAAGCTGGCGGCGTAGGTGCGATTTCCCGCTTGACCGCTGTGTAACCCGTAGGTTACCTGTCACCTACAGGTTACACAGGAGTCCAAGCCATGTCTCAAGCCACTTCGCCGGGCGAAGCCGCCGAACGTCTCAGCCGCCGCCGCGCCCGCATGCTGCCGGTGCTGGCGCTGTTCGTCCTCATCCAGCAGGCCGCGTTCTTCAGCGCCGGCGACCGCATGCGCACGGTCGACATCGTTCGCACGTGCGGCTGGCTGGTGCTCGTGGCGGTGATTGTCGCCGCGCTGGTTACCGGTGGGTTCTGGTTCAGGTCTCGCGAGATTCGTGACTTGATGGATGACGAGGTGACCCGCGCCAATCGCAGCAGCGCGCTGACGCTGGGCTTCCCGGTGGCGATGGCCACCGGCATCGTGCTGTATGGCCTCGAGGCCTTCCAGCCTGGCTCCGTAACCCCGCGCGAGGCGATCCACCTGATCGTGTCCTTCGGCCTCGTCGCCGCGCTGCTCCGCTTCGGCTATCTCGAACGGCGCGCGCTTGGCTAAGCTTGCCAACCGGTTGCGCGAGCTTCGCGAGGCGAAGGACCTGACCCAGGCGCAACTGGCGGATGCGATCGGGGTTAGCCGCAAGACCATCAACACAGTCGAGAACGGCGTCTTCATCCCCTCGACCGTGATCGCGCTCAAGCTCGCCGCTGCCCTGGGCGAGCCGGTGGAGCGACTATTTTCCCTCGTCGAATAGCCCGGTCTGCGAACCCGTTGGCGGGCTCATCCCGAGGTGTTTCCAGCCGCCGTCGTTAAGGCAGCGGCCACGCGCGGTGCGGGCCACCAGGCCGAGCTGGATCAGGAACGGCTCGACCACGTCCTCGATCGTGTCGCGCGGTTCGGCGAGGCCGGCGGCGAGCGTTTCGACCCCCACCGGGCCGCCCTTGTAGGTCTCCGCGATCATCGTCAGGTAGCGCCGGTCCATCGCATCGAGGCCCATCGAATCCACCTCGAGCCGGGTCAGCGCCTTGTCGGCCACTGCGGCGGTGACCGTGCCATCGCCGCCGACATGGGCGAAGTCGCGCACCCGGCGCAGCAGCCGCCCGGCCACCCGCGGAGTGCCGCGCGAGCGCCGCGCAATCTCGCGCGCGCCGCCGGCGTCGATAGCGACGCCCAGCTTGCCCGCGCCGCGCACAACCACCCGCTCCAGTTCGGCCACGGTGTAGAAATTGAGCCGCACCGGGATGCCGAAGCGGTCGCGCAGCGGCGTGGTCAGCAGGCCCTGCCGGGTGGTCGCGCCGATCAGCGTGAACGGCGGCAAGTCGATCCGCACCGAGCGCGCCGAGGGCCCCTCGCCGATGATCAGGTCGAGCGCGCGGTCCTCCATCGCCGGGTAGAGCACTTCCTCTACAATCGGATTGAGCCGGTGGATCTCGTCGATAAACAGCACGTCGTGCGGCTCGAGGTTGGTCAGCAGCGCGGCGAGGTCGCCGGTCTTGCCGATTACCGGGCCCGAGGT
>JBDSDZ010000147.1:0-4199 GCA_039920345.1 Croceibacterium sp. | reverse complement strand
GCATGTTCACCGGGATCGTCACCGCCATCGGCACCATCGACAGCGTCGAGCAGCGCGGCGATTTGCGCGTGCGCATCGCCTGCCCGTTCGACCCCGTGCGGATCGCCATTGGCGCTTCGATCGCCTGTTCGGGCGTGTGCCTGACCGTGGTTGATCGCGGCGGCGAAACGGGCGCGTCGTGGTTCGCGGTCGATGTCTCGGCCGAAACCATCAGCCGCACCGCGCACGCGATGTGGCGTCAGGGGCGCCGCCTCAACCTCGAACAATCGCTCAAGGTGGGTGACGAACTGGGCGGGCATATCGTCTCGGGCCATGTCGATGCGGTCGGCCGGATCGCCGACTGGCAGCCCGAAGGCGATTCCACCCGCCTGACCATTCACACCTCGGCCGACCTGGCCCCGTTCATCGCCGCCAAGGGCTCGATCACCGTCGACGGCGTCTCGCTGACCGTCAACGAAGTAACCGACCGCACCGACGGCTCGGTCGATTTCGGTCTCAACGTGATCCCGCATACCTCCGACGTCACCACGCTGGGCGAACTGGCCCAGGGCACCGAGGTCAACCTCGAGATCGACACCGTGGCGCGCTACCTGAAGCGGCTGGGGAGCCTGCGGGCGGGGTAGTGTCTTGTCCGAGCGTTTCGGCTCGGCGGCAGTTTCCAGCACCGATGGCATTGAAAGACGGCCGAATCTAAGCGACCATCGCAGCTGGATGTTTAGTCAACTCGTCGCGCAGTTCTGGTTTCTGGCGATTTTCGGTCTCGTCGCCCTTCGCCCCGCGCGCTACGTCTATAGGCACATCCTGCATTCGCCGCGACGGCGCGATATCACTCTGCCGCCCGAAGATCTGAGTTGGCGTACGTCAAGCCTGTTCTACCGCAACCTGGCTTTGCTCATCGTACTGGGAGTGTTCGCCGCGCTGCTGCTAAAGCCCGCCGCCGGACGCTTCTCGAACATGTCGGAGTACATTCCGCTGCTGTTTGGCGCGCTCGGCATTTGGATGCACCTCACCGTTCCTTCCGCTTCGGCTGAACGAGAGAAACGGCGTCTGGAATTCGGCGCTGCCCCCGTGGACGGCGAGCCGGAGAAGCCGGCCCGGTTCTGGACTTCCGGCGTGTGGAAGGCCGTGCTGGGGCTTGCCTTGGCAGGCGTTGCCACCAGCGCGTTCAAGGATGCTCTGCTCGATCCCGACCAAGAGCGGTGCCTGAGCCAGGAAACGAACCAGAACTGGCAGGGGCAAATCGATTCGTGCAGCACCCTGATTTCGGCCGCCGAAGGTGGCCGCGGTTCCGCCACGCTCTATCGCTCGCGAGGGTACGCCTACCACCGCTTGGGCGATTTCCAACATGCCCTGGCTGATTATTCCAAGGCCATAGCTATCAATCCTTCAGACGGCTGGTCGCTGCTCAACCGCGGGCTGGTTTTCAAGCAAATGGGCGACTCGCGCAGAGCCTTGGCCGATTTCAGCGAATCGATTCGCGTTGCGCCGGAGGACAGCAGCGCGTTCCTCCAGCGCGGCCTGATCTTTCTTGACCAGCGAAGCTTTGGGGCTGCCGAGGCAGACTTTACCAAGGCCCTCGAACTGGACCCAAAAAACGCGTGGGCAGTGGCCGATCGGGGGCTCGCCCATGCCTGGAACAGCGACACCGCGCAGGCAGAAGCCGATTTTAAGGCGGCCGAGGCGTTGGACCCCCACAATCAGATAGTCCTTCACGGCCGTGCGGTCATGAACATGTCCGCCAACAACCTTGCCGAAGCCGTCCACTACCTGACACTGGCGCTCGAACAGGACCCTGACGACGTGTGGGCCCTTTATACGCGAGGCAACGTGTACTGGACCATGGGGGAAACGGAAAAGGCGCGCGACGACGACGACCGCCTGGCCTCGAAGCAGAATCCGGCCCAGTTCCCGTCAGGCGGCGCCAGGCCGCGCTGATTTCTACCGCCCCAGCGGCCCCTTCGCAAAACTCTCAGTCGTGATCTCGTAGATCACGTGGTCCATCATCACGCCGCTGCGTTCGACGATCTTCGTCTCGCCGGTTAGCCTCCCGCCGATGTTGGCCATGGCCTTGCGCGAGATGACGTTGTCCGCGCCGACCGAGAACACCACCCGGCCCACGCTGGCGAGCGCGTGGGCGAGCATCAGGCGTTTGAATTCGGCGTTGTAGCCAAGGCCCCAGTAAGGCCGGGCGAGGAACGACCAGCCGATCTCGACCTGGCCTTCTCCCGCTGCATCATGGCCCTGGAAGCGGGACGAGCCGATCAGCGCGCCGCTCGCCTTGTCGATGATCGCCAGCGCGCCTCCTTGGGCCAGCGCATCGTCGAAGAATTCGCGGAACACCGGTTCCTGCCAGCGGTCGTGCGCCGGATGGCGTTCCCACAAGAGCTTGTCCGCCGCGACCGCGTACAACGCGTCCCAGTCGTCCTCCGCCAGCGGCCGCAGGTAGAGCCGCTCCCCGCCGAGGACCGGCTGGCGATTCACAGCTTCTTGGCCATCTTACGAAGTGACCGCGGCCAGCGCGGCGACGAACTTGGGCAGGTTGTTCATCGTCAGCCCGGCCACGTTGATGCGGCCTGATCCGGCCATGTAGATGCCGTGATCGTCGCGCAGGGCCTGGATCTGATCCTTGCTGAGCGGCAGCATCGCGAACATCCCGTGCTGGCGGGCGTAGGGCGTAAGGTCGAGCGTGCCGGCGCTGCCCGCTTCGCCCAGCGCCGCGCGTACCTGGCGGATACGGGCACGCATCTGGTCGAGCTCGTCCTGCCACTGCGCGGTCGCGGCGGCGTCTTCCAGCACCAGCCGGACGGCAGCGGCGCCGTGATCGGGCGGCATCGACCAGGCGGCACGGGCCAGCGCATGGCCGTTGGAAAGCGCGCGCTTGAGCGCCTCACCGTCTGCAGTCTGGATGTAGAACGCGCCCACCCGGTCCCGGTAGAGGCCGAAGTTCTTGTCGCAGCTATAGGCCACCAGCGCCTCGGGCACCGCGTCCACAACGGCGCGCGCGCCATAGGCGTCTTCTTCCATGCCCAGGCCAAGTCCCTGGTAGGCAAGGTCGACAATCGGCAGCACAGATCCGGCACCCAGCAGCGCGGCGATCCCGTCCCATTGGGTGTGCGTGTAATCGATCCCGGTGGGGTTGTGGCAGCAGCCGTGCAGCAGCACGGCGTCGCCTTCTCCGGCATCGGCCATTGCCGCTTTGAGTGCCTCGAGATTGGCGGTGCCGTCGGCTGCGGCGTGGTCAAACGCCACCAGCTCGAGTTCAAGGTCGGCGAGGATCTGGGCATGGTTGGGCCAGCTCGGCGTGCCCATCAGGACGCGGGTGACCCCGGCCTTCTTGCCCATCGCCAGCGCCAGCCGCACCGCGCCGGTGCCGCCCGGGGTCTGCATGCCCTCGATCCGCCCACCGCGCGTGGGGTCGCCTGCGAAAATGTACGGCATCAGTGCATGGACAAAACCCATGTCGCCTTCCGGGCCAAGGTAGGCCTTGGACGTCTGTTCGTTGACCAGCCGCTGTTCGGCCGCCTTGATCGCGCCGAAGACCGGGGTTTCGCCCTGGCCGGTGCGATAGACGCCCACCCCAAGATCGACCTTGTCGGGCCGCGGGTCGGCATCATGGAGCTTGATTAGCGCAAGAAGCGCATCAGGCGGTTGCTGGTCTAGTCTGTCGAGCATGGCGGCGGCAATGCCCCCCGCCGCGCGCGCCCGCAACCCTCAAAAGGGCGATTGTCCGGCGTGTTTTTCTTGCCGGCTTAGAAGGGCAGCCAGTGCTGTTTGTGCGAGAATTTGAGGTAGCCGGCGTTGACGCCAAGCCGCAGCCCGGCGCCGACCCGGATCGGGATCAGCACGACATTGCCCTTGCGCACGTAACTCGCGTTGAACCCGCCCACCAGGTAGGCCGCGGCCTCGCCCGCCGGGAAGCGTGCGTAGAGATCTTCGGTGTCGTAGAGGTTGTAGACCAGCACAAAAGTGCTCCCGGCATTGGCACCGGCATCGAACCCGATCGAGGGGCCGGTCCAGTACACGGGTTGCTGGCCTTCGACCTTGTGGAACAGCGTGCCCGAACCATAGCGCGCGCCAAGCACGAAGGCCCCGCCCGCTTCGCGCCCGACGATATAGGCGTTGGGCTCGCCCTGCTTCTTGAGCACGTCCTCGATCAGCCGCGCGAGGCCTTCGGCGCCTTTGCCGAACACGCCTTCGGC
>JBDSDZ010000146.1:0-26724 GCA_039920345.1 Croceibacterium sp. | reverse complement strand
CGGGCCTTCGCCTTCACCGGTACCCATCATCGCCTTGCCCATTTCGCCCATGACCGAGCGCACGTCCGCAAAGTCGAGGTTGATAAGGCCCGGCATGACCATCAGGTCGGTGATCGAGCGCACGCCTTGCTGGAGCACTTCGTCGGCCAGCTGGAACGCTTCCTTGAAGGTCGTTTCCGCCTTGGCCACCAGGAACAGGTTCTGGTTCGGGATGACCAGCAAGGTGTCGACGCTCTTCTGCAATTCTTCGATGCCCGCATCGGCAGAACGCATCCGCCGGGTGCCTTCGAACAGGAACGGCTTGGTCACCACGCCGACTGTCAGGATGCCCTTGCTGCGCGCAATCTCCGCAATCACCGGGGCAGCGCCGGTTCCGGTGCCGCCGCCCATCCCGGCGGCGATGAAGACCATGTTGACGCCGTCGAGTGCGCGTTCGATTTCCTCGATCGTTTCTTCCGCTGCGGCGCGGCCCACTTCCGGCCGCGATCCGGCGCCGAGGCCGCGGGTGATGTCCGGGCCGAGCTGGATGCGGTGTTCGGCGACCGAATTGTTGAGCGCCTGGGCATCGGTGTTGGCGACGACGAAATCGACGCCTTCGATTTCCGCCTCGATCATGTTGGCGATGGCGTTGCCGCCAGCGCCGCCGACACCGATCACGGTGATCCGCGGGCGAAGCTCTTCAACCGAAGGCGGGCCGATGTTGATGCTCATTCCATGTTCTCCTCGAGGAGACCTCGATAAAATGCGTTGGCGCGCTTGTGCCACAAAGCGATTCGCGGGTGCAAAAGGTAAATGGAACTATCCACAGCCTCGCTTGTGCGCGTGCAAGTGCTTAGAAATATTCTCTCATCGCAGTAAATATTCGCGTCAACTGCTTCAGGCTGCCGGCCCGGATGCTGGGTTGGAAGCGCGAGCCGACTGAGCGGATGTCGATCGGGTCTTCGGCGGCGTAGAGGATCAACCCTGCAAGCGTGGCGAAGCCGGGCACGGCGTGGGCTTCGGGCAGGCCTCTGAGCTGCTGCGGACGGCCGATCCGCACCGGGCGGCCGAGCGCGGCCTGGGCGTAGTCGGCGATGCCGGCCAGTTCGGCGCCGCCGCCGGTCATGACCACCTGGCGGCCCTGGCGGCCCGAGAAGCCATGCGACTCTAGCGCACGCCCGACATCGCTCACCAGGCGGTCGAGTTCGCCGGTAATCACGCTGATCAGTTCGGAGCGCGGGATCCGGTTCTTCTCGTCCGCGCCGCGCGCGAGCGGGCCCGTCTGCTCTTCACTCGGGCCGTTGACCGGGATCAGTTCGCGGTGGTCGGCCGGACTGGCAATGGCTGATCCATAAACGCATTTCATCCGCTCCGCCTGGTGGCGGCGAATGCCAAAGCCGCTGGCAATCGCGTCGGTAATGTCTGCCGAACCCATCGAAATGGCGGTCAGCGCCACCAGCATCCCGCCGGAATAGACCGCGACATTGGTGACCTGTGCGCCGAATTCGATCAGCGCCACGCCCAGGTCGCGCTCTTCCGGGGTCAGGCAGGCAAATCCCGTGGCCAACGGCGAGGCGACCACTGCTTCGACTTCGAGGTGCGCGTTCTGCACCGCTTCGGTCAGGTTACGCATCGGCGCGCCGTCGGCCAGCATGACGTGGATATCGACCCCGAGCCTTTCGGCATGGAGACCCTTGGGATTGGCGATGCCTTCCGCGCCGTCGAGAAAGTAGCACGCCGGCTGCGCATGCAGGACCATGCGGCCATCGGGCTCAAGGCTGCTGCGCGCCGAAATCAGCAATTGCTCGACATCTTCTTCTTCGATCCGGCGCCCGCCAATATCGATCTCGACCGGGGTCATCCGGCTGGCGAGGCCCGCGCCCGAACAGCCGATCCAGACACTGGCGACGCTCGTCCCGGCGAGCTTTTCCGCCCGCTCGATCGCATCGCGCACAGCATAAGTCGCCGCCGCCATGTCGGTGACGTAGCCTCGCTTGATACCTTTCGAGGCGCGGTGCCCGCTGCCGAGCACTATCATCTCGCCGGATTCAGTCTGACCGGCGATCATCGCCGAGATGCGGAACGAGCCGATATTGACCGCGCCGAACAGGCGCTCGATGCGGGGCTGCGACGCCATCAGGTGCCTTCCTGCGGAGCGGCTTCGGCAGCGCCCGTGCGGCACTGCGGGCAGCGAAGATAGAACCGTTCGGGATTGCGCATGTCAAACGCCACGGCCTTGCCGCCGATCAACCGGTTGACCCCGTCGATCCGGGCAAAGTTCATCAGCGCGGTGGACGAACGTTCGGAACCCTGCGGCAGGGCCAGTAACTGGCCGGTGCGGAAAGTCACGTTCCAGCGCCGGTTGCCGACCCATTCGGCTTCTGCCACTTGCGGCTTGAGCGCCGGGGCCGCGTCGAGCAGGCTGGTGAGCGCCTCGACCTGTTGCTGCGCGCCCGCGCCCGATATCTGCAACATGCCCTTGGCATTGGCGGGCGAAACCGGTTCGAGCGTGTTCCCCTTGCCATCGATCAGCACCAGCCGGTTGGCCTGTTTCAGGACCGCGTGCGGCCGGCGCTCGACCACATCGACGATGATCGTGTCGGGCAATTCGCGTGACACCCGCGCATCGTCGACCCACGACAGCTCCATCACCGAGGCGCGCAGGGCCTGCAGGTCGACCAGCGGCATCGCCCGTTCCTGTTCACCCAGCACCCGCTCGTAAACCTTGAGCTCGTTCATGTGCTCGACCCCGCGCACTTCCACCTTGGCTACGCGGTATCCGGCGTCGGCGGCGGTCATGGCGAATTGCTGTCCGGCCAGCGCGGTCAGGCCAGCCATGCTGGCCACCATCAAGGCGAGTGCTCCTATTCCAGCCAGGATCAGGATCAGGAACGCGCGGGTCAGTTGTTCTTCGGTAAACGGCAGCACGCGCATCAGTGCGCCGACCAGCGAATTGGTCTGCTGCCGGGCCTTGCGGACCTTGGTGCGCGTCTCCTGCGCCCGCGCCTGACGGCGCACGGTCTTGGCGTTGCGGCGGATCGTCTGCGCCATCAGGCCGGTCCTGAGCCTGTCGAAGGGCCCAGCTTGCCGAAGTGGACCAGCGCCTCTTCGATTACCAGTTCGACCAGTTCGGCGTAATCGATGCCGCAATGGCGCGCCTGTTCGGGCACCAGGCTGAGCGGGGTCATGCCGGGCTGGGTGTTGGTTTCGAGCAGGAACAACCCGTCTTCGCCCTGCTCGTCATCCCAGCGGAAGTCCGACCGGCTGGTGCCGCGGCAACCGAGCAACTGGTGCGCCTTCAGCGCATAATCGAGGCACAGCTTCTCGATTTCCGGCGGGATTTTCGCCGGGCAGACGTGCTCGGTCATGCCATCGGTGTACTTGGCGTCGAAATCGTAAAAGCCTGACTTGGGGACCAGCTCGGTCACCAGCAGCGCCCGGTCGCCGAGCACGGCTGCGGTCAGTTCGCGCCCGCGAATGTAGGGTTCGGCCAACAGGCTTTCGAATTGCTGCCATGGCCCGGTAGCCTCGCGGCTGATCGGGTTGCCGTAATTGCCTTCTTCGGTGACGATCGCCACGCCGACGGACGAGCCTTCGTTGACCGGTTTGAGCACGTAAGGACGGGCCAGCGGGTCGCCCTCGTAAAGCTCCTCGCAGCGGACGATCCGGCCGCCGGGCATCGGGATGCCGTGCGGCACCAGCGCGTGCTTGGTCAGTTCCTTGTCGATCGCGATGACCGAGGTCTGCAGGCCGGAATGGGTGTAGGGAAGGCCCATCAGGTCCATCATGCCCTGGACCGTGCCGTCTTCTCCGGGCACGCCGTGCAACGCGTTGAACACCACGTCGGGATTGGCCGCCGCCAGCCGCGCGGCGACATTGCGGTCCATGTCGATTGGCGTGACCTGGTGGCCGCGCGATTCCAGCGCCTCGATCACCCCGCGCCCGCTCATCAGCGAGACTGGCCGTTCATTGGCCCAGCCGCCCATCAGGACCGCGACGTGCAATTTGGGGAGACTCACCACCGACCGACCCTTTGTATTTCCCATTCGAGCGAGACGCCCTGGCTGCGCGAAACGCGCGCGCGCACTTCTTCGCCCAACCCTTCGATATCGGCGCTGGTCGCCGCGCCGGTGTTTATCAGGAAGTTGGCGTGCTTTTCGCTCACTTGCGCGCCGCCCAGCGTAAGCCCGCGGCAACCCGCCGCATCGACCAGCTGCCAGGCCTTACCGCCCGCCGGATTCTTGAAGGTCGAACCGCCGGTCTTGCTGCGCAGCGGCTGCGATTCTTCGCGCGCCTGCGCGATGCGGTCCATCTCCGCGCCAATCGCCTTGGGATCACCCGGCTGACCCTTGAACCGAGCGCAGACCACGATGGCCCCATCGGGCAGCTGCGAATGGCGATAGGTATAGCCAAGGTCCGCCACCGGCACGGTAATCATGTTGCCATTGGCGAGCACGAGGTCGCAGTCGACCAGGATATCGGCCACCTCGTGCCCGTAAGCGCCGCCGTTCATGCGCACAAAGCCGCCGACAGTACCGGGAATGCCGCGCAGGAACTCGAGCCCGGCGACACCCGCGTCGCGCGCGGTCGAGGCGACCAGAATGCCGCTTGCCCCGCCGCCGCATTCGAGCACGCCATCGCGGCGCACCTCGACGCTGGCGAAAGCCTTGCCCAGCCGCACAACCACTCCGGGAATGCCGCCGTCGCGGACAATCAAGTTGGAGCCAAGGCCGAGCGCCATCACCGGGGTGCCTTCGTCCAACCTAGCCAGGAACGAGGCGAGATCGTCGAGGTCCGCCGGCTCGAACAGCCAGTCGGCCGTGCCGCCGCTCTTGAACCACACCAGTTTGGCGAGTGGTGCGTCTTGGGTGAGCTTCCCGCGCACATTGTTCGGCACCCAGCCATCGAAACCATATTCCTGGCCGGAACCGGGTGCGCGCCCTGCGCCGTGCTGGCAGTCGACCTGCGGGCTCATGCCGCGCGCTCCCGCCGGGCCGCGACCGCGTCGGCCAGCCCTGCGGCCCATTTGGTGATGTCGCCGGCGCCAAGGCACACAATCATGTCACCCGGCGCGGCCAGTTCGGCGATGCGTTCGGCCAGTTCGTCAGGCCCGCTGATTTCAGCTGCCGAGCGGTGCCCGCGTTCGCGCAGGCCCTTGACCAGCGCCGCGGAATCGACCCCAGCGATCGGCGCTTCGCCCGCGGCATAGACCGGCGCGACAAACACCATGTCGGCATCGTTGAAGCAGCCCTGGAAATCGCTCATCAAGTCACGCAGCCGGGTGTAGCGGTGCGGCTGGGCAATGGCGATCACACGGCCCCCTGCCCCGCTCGAAACGGACTCGCGCGCAGCGGACAGCACGGCGCGGATTTCGACCGGATGGTGGGCGTAATCGTCGATCACCGCCGCGCCGCCCACTTCTCCGACGCGCGAGAAACGCCGCCGCACGCCGCCGAAACGAGCGAAGCCGGTGCGCACCGTGTCGTCGCTGCAGCCCAGCTCAACCGCGACGGCAATCGCCGCCAGCGCGTTCTGCACGTTGTGCCGCCCGGGCATCGGCAGGGCGATGTCGGCAATGCGGCGCTGGGTGCCTTCGCGGTCCGTATGAACCGCGTCGAACAGGTTCCCGCCATCTCTCGGTCGGACGTTTTCGGCGCGCCAGTCGGCCTGCGCGGAAAAGCCATAGGTGATAACCCGCCGATCGCGCACGCGGGCGATGGCTTTCTGCACTTCGGGATGGTCGATGCACAGTACCGCCGCGCCGTAGAACGGCACGTTCTCGATGAATTCGACGAACGCCTCGCGCACTGCTTCGAAGCTGCCATAATGGTCGAGGTGTTCGGGGTCGATGTTGGTGACGATCGCGAACGTGCCGTCGAGCCGCAGGAAGCTGCCGTCGCTCTCGTCAGCCTCGACCACCATCCATTCGCTGGCGCCGAGCCGGGCGTTGGAGCCGTAGCTTTCGATGATCCCGCCGTTGATTACCGTGGGGTCGATCCCGCCGGCATCGAGCAGCGCGGCGACCATTGAGGTCGTGGTGGTCTTGCCGTGGGTTCCCGCGACCGCGACCGTGCGTTTCAGGCGCATCAGTTCGGCCAGCATCTCCGCCCGGCGGACCACCGGAATGCGCGCTTCGAGCGCCGCGGTAACTTCGGGATTGTCGCGTTTGACGGCGGTCGAGGTCACGACCACCGCCGCATCGCCCAGATTGCTCGCCGCGTGCCCGATCAGGACCTTGATCCCATGCGCCCGCAGCCGTTCGACCGAGGCACTTTCGGCAATGTCCGAGCCCTGCACGGTATAGCCCAGGTTCTGCATCACTTCGGCGATGCCCGACATGCCGATGCCGCCAATGCCGACGAAGTGGATGGTGCCGATGTCGGTGCCCACGCCCTTCATGTCGAGGTCCCTCCGGCGAGCATGGCCCCGGCAGGTGCGCGGCCTTCGCTGGCCACGCGGATAACATCCTGGACCGGCGAGACGCCGAAGCTCTCGATCAGGTCGGCCAGGTCGCGCGCGGCGTGCGGGCGGCCGCAGTTCCATGCGGCGTGGGCGGCGGTGGCCAGCGTCTCGGGGTGCTGCGCCATCGCGTTGATCTGCTTGGCCAGTTCCTTGGCGCTGAAATTGTGCTGGCGGATCGAACGGGCACCCCCGGCGCGGACAATCTCGCGCACATTGGCGGCCTGGTGATCGTCGGTCGCGATCGGCAACGGCACGAGGATCGCCGGGCGGCCGACGTCGGTCAGTTCAGCAATAGTAGAGGCGCCGGCGCGGCCGATGAACAAGTGCGCATCGGCCAGCCGCGCCTGCATATCCTCGAAATAAGTGCCGAGCTGCGCCGGAATCCCGTGGCTGGCGTAGCGGTGCCGCACCGCGTCGAGGTCCTCTGCGCGGCATTGCTGGGTCACCTGCAGGCGCGAGCGCAGCGCCATTGGCAGCATAGCCAGCCCATCGGGCACCACTTCGGACAACACCCGCGCGCCCTGGCTGCCGCCGGTCACCAGCACCCGCAGCAAGCCGTCAGCGGTAAAGGCCGGAAACGGCTCTTCGCGCAGCGCCAGCACGTCGGGCCGCACCGGATTGCCAACCAGGAACACCTTGTCGGCATATTTCGGCTTGAGCCGGTCGATTTCGGGATAAGCCGTGGCAATCGCATCGACCTGCCCGGCCAGCAGCCGGTTGACCCGGCCAAGCACCGCGTTCTGTTCGTGGATGACCGAGGGAATGCCGAGGGAGCGCGCTCCGAGCAAGGCCGGCAGCGCAGGATAGCCGCCAAAGCCAACCACCGCGCTCGGTTCGAAGCTTTCGTACAGCCGCCGCGCCATCGCACGGCCTTCCATCACCGAGGCGAGCGCCCGGGGCCAGCCGAGCGGGTTCTTGCCGAAGCGCCCGGCGGGCAGGACGTGCGCGGTAAGAAAATCCGGCTTGCCGGGGATCGCTTCGCCGCGCGCGTCAGTAATCAGCGCCACGTGATGGCCGCGCTGCGCCAGTTTGGACGCCAGCGCGAAGGCGGGCGTCAGGTGGCCGCCAGTGCCGCCCGCGGCGAGCACGTAATGGCGCGAGATTGTGCCGGGTTCCGGGCTCATCGCGCACCGTCCCCATCGCCGCTTGGTGAGGCTGCGTTCTCGACTGCGCCGCGCCAGTCGAACCCGGCGCGGCTGAGGTACGGATTTCGCCGCGTGATTGCCAGCAGCAGGCCGACAAGGAAGCACTGCGCCAGCGTGGACGAACCGCCGTAGCTGACTAGCGGCAGGGTTAGCCCCTTCGACGGGAACAGCTGCAGGTTGACGAGGATGTTGACGAACGCCTGCCCGCCGAACAGCGCCACAAGGCCGGTGGCAGCCAGGATGATGAACAGGTTATCCTCCTCAACCAGCCGCACCAGCACGCGCACCACGATGGCAAGATAGACCGCCACCACCACGGCGCAGATCAACAGGCCGAATTCCTCACCGATGACCGAGAAAATGTAATCGGTATGCGCTTCGGGCAGGATCATCTTGCGCGTGCCGAGCCACAACCCGGTCCCGGTCCAACCGCCGCCCAGCAGGGTGCGGCTGGCAAGGTCGACCTGGTCAAACGCGGTCCCGCCGCCAAGGAAGCTGTCGATCCGGTGGCGGGCGTTGTCGTAGAAAATGTAGGCCGCCACCAGCGCCGCCACGCCTGCACCCGCCAGGAAGCTGACCCGCTGCAGCGGCAGGCCTGCGAGCATCACCAGCACGAACCAGCAACCGACAAACAGCACCGCGTCGCCAAGGTCCGGCTGGATCATCAGCAAAGTCGCGACCAGCCCCATGAACGCGGCGCTGAGCGCAATCACCGGCAGGCTTGGATCGCGCGCGCGCCATGACAGGATCCACGCGGTGGAAACGGCAAACGCGGGCTTGAGGAATTCGCTCGGCTGGAAGCGGATGCCCAGGTCGAGCCAGCGCTTGGCGCCGTTCACTTCGGTTCCGATCAAGGGCACCAGCAGCAGCGCAAACACCATTGCCGCGCTCAGGACGATGGCGCCGCGGCGGACCATTTCGCGTGGCAGCAACGACGTGCCGAGCATGACCAACAGGCCGATGAATTGCCACTGCAAGTGCAGCCAGAAGAAGTACAGGTCGCCCAGTTGTCCGGCGCTGCCCGACAGCCGCCGGGCCGATGCCGGCGAGGCTGCGGCCACCGCGATCGAACCGATCGCCATGAGCAGGAAGATCAGCGCCAGCAGCGGCCGGTCAATCTCGCGCCACCACACCTGCAGCTGACGCTTGCGCGATTGCGGAAAGGTGGGCGGCGGCGGCGAGCGGTGCCCGGGCCGGGGAATATAGGGGCGCGACGACGTCATGCCGCCGACCGTGCGGTAAACGCGGCTGGATCGGCGGCGCTGCGCCCGGTCAGTTCGGCCACCAGCTTGCGGAAGCTGTCGCCGCGCACTTCGTAATCGCGAAACTGGTCGAAACTGGCGCAGGCAGGCGAGAACAGGATCACGTCGCCCGGGCGCGAGGCGGCCATCGCGCGGCTGGTCGCCTCGCATAGCATCTCGCAGCGTTCGACGTGCATGAACGGTTCGAGGATGTCCGCGAAACGCGGGCCGGCCTCGCCAATCGTATAGGCTGCGGCGATGTTGCCGAACGCGGGCGCGCATTCGTCAAGCTCGTCGCTCTTGGGCAGTCCGCCGCAGATCCAGTGCACCCGCTTGCCGGGGTTTGGCGGGAAGGCGGCGAGCGCGGGCGCAGTGGAGGCCGGGTTGGTCGCCTTGCTGTCGTTGACGAACAGCACCCCGCCATATTCGCCCAGCCGCTCCATCCGGTGCGGCAACCCGCGAAAGCTGGCGAGGCCGGTGAGGACCTGTTCGCGGCTCAGCCCCAGTTCCATTGCCAGCGCCGCGCCGATGGCAGCGTTTTGCAGGTTGTGCGGCCCTTGCAGCGTTGGCCAGTCAGCCTGGTGGGCCTGCCAGTAAACATAGCGCGCGCAGACCGCGCGGCCTTGCGGGCGGCGTGCCAGCTCTTCGCGCTGGACGGCGCAGGTCGGCGCGTCGGCGCAGCCGAAGACCGCGAACTGCTGGGCCTGCTGCATTTCCAGCAGGCGGCCCTTGGAGGCAGCGTAGGCGGCGAAACCGGAATAGCGATCAAGGTGGTCGGGCGTTACGTTGGTCAGCGCTGCGGCATCGCAGGCCAGCGAATACGTCAGGTCGATCTGGTAGCTCGACAGTTCGAGCACATACGTGCCGCCCGCCGGGAGCGGGGCCTGGGCGAGGATCGGCAGGCCGATGTTGCCCCCCATCCGTGCCGGGCGGCCCGCCTCTTCAAGCAGGTGGTGCACCAGCGCAGTGGTGGTGGACTTGCCGTTGGTCCCAGTGATCCCGACGACCGCGTGCGGCGGCAGGTCAGCGCGGGCCTGGGCGAACAGTTCGATATCGCCGATCAGCGGCACCCCGGCGGCGCGCGCCTTGTCGGTAATCGGGTGGTTGTTGAGCGGCACGCCGGGGGAGAGCACCACCCCGTCGAACCCGGCGAGGTCGATAAGCTGCGGATCGGCAATGATCGCGCGTCCGGCCAGTTCGTCGCGCGGGCCCTCGCGCCGGTCCCACGCGGTGACTTCGGCGCCGCTTGCCAGCAAGGCTTCGACCGTGGACATACCCGATCGCGCCAGCCCGAGCACCGCGTAGCGTTTACCGCGAAAGGCGGGCGAGACGATCACCGGACCTTGAGCGTCGCCAGGCCCATCACGGCCAGCACGATGGAGACGATCCAGAAGCGGATCACGACGGTCGATTCCTTCCATCCGAGCTGCTCGAAATGGTGGTGGATCGGGGCCATGCGGAAGATCCGCTTGCCGGTGCGTTTGAACCAGAACACCTGGATGATCACGCTGGCGGTTTCGATCACGAACAGCCCGCCGATGATCAGCAACACGACTTCGTGATGCGCGGCCACGGCAATCGCGCCCAGCGCCCCGCCGAGCGCGAGGCTACCGGTATCGCCCATGAACACCGCCGCAGGGGGCGCGTTGAACCACAGGAAGGCGAGCCCGGCCCCCATGATCCCGGCGCAGAAAATCGCCAGTTCGCCAGCCCCTTCGACGTAGGGAATGCCGAGGTAATGCGAATAATCGACCCGGCCGACGAGGTAGCAAATCACCAGCAACGCGCCCGCGCAGATCACCACCGGCATCGTCGCCAGCCCATCAAGCCCGTCGGTCAGGTTCACCGCGTTGCCGAAGCCGACGATGACCGTGGCCGCGAACAGGTAATAGAACGGCCCCAGCGGAATTGCCCGCCCGGTCAGGAACGGGACGTAAAGGTTGGTGCTGACCTGGTCGACGATGATCCACGCCGCCACGCCCGCGACGATGAATTCGAGCAGCAGCCGGACCTTGCCGGAAACGCCTTTGTGGCTGCCCTTGGTGACCTTGTCGAAATCGTCGAGGAAACCGATGATCCCGAAGCCCACGGTGACCGCCAGGCAAGCCCACACGAACGGGTTGCGCGGGTCCATCCACAGCAGCATCGAAACGATGAGCGAAGTCAGGATCATCAGCCCGCCCATTGTCGGCGTGCCGACTTTGGCGAGGTGGGTTTGCGGCCCGTCCTCGCGGATCGGCTGGCCCTTGCCCTGGCGGACGCGCAGCATGTTGATGAATTTCGGACCAATCAGCAGCCCCAGGAACAACGCCGTCATCAGCGTCGCCCCGGCGCGGAAGGTCTGGTAGCGGACGAGGTTCAGCAGCCCTTCGAATTTAAGCCAATGCGCAAGCAAATAGAGCATTACAGCTGATCAGCCTTCCCGGGCGGCGAAGTGAGCAACGACCCTGCCCAACCCGACCGAATTCGAACCCTTCACGAGAACCGCGTCACCACCGTTGAGGCCGAATTGCTCCAGCGCGGCGATTGCTTCCCCTGGATTGTCGCAATGGGCGTAGGTCGTTCGGTTGCCAAGCGGCCCGCCCGAGCCTTTCCCCAACTCGCGCGCGAGGGCGAGCATCTCGTCGCCGACCAGGATTGCCAGATCGACGCCCGCCTCGGCCAAAGGTTCCGCCAACTGGGCATGGAAGCCGGCCGCAAAGTCACCCAGCTCCTTCATCGCGCCGAGCACGGCGATGCGGCGCACAGCCGGGGTTGCCCCCAGCTGCGCCAGCGTAGCGCGCATCGAAGCCGGGTTGGCATTGTAGCTTTCATCGATGAACAACACGGTCCCGCCGGGCACCGTAATCCGGTGGCGCGCGCCGCGGCCCTTGAGCCCGCCCATTTCAGCCAGCGCGAGGCCGGCAGCGCCAAGGTCGCCCTCGGCAGCATGGACCGCGGCCATGACGGCAAGCGAATTCATCACCCAGTGGTCGCCCGGTTCGGCGACCGAATAGCACAAGCGCCGGTCGCCTAGCGCGGCGGTCACCAATGATCCGCCGTTAGCCGCCGGGACGGCGTCGAGCAGACGGACCGCGGCTTGGGCGCTTCGGCCAAAGGCGAGCACCCGCGCGCCGCGTGTTTCGGCCGCGCTGCGCAGCCGCGCATAATGCGCGCTGTCGGCCGGGATCACTGCTACTCCGCCCGCTTCCAGCCCGGCGAATATCTCCGCCTTGGCATTCGCAATCGCCTCCTCGCTGCCGAGGTTTTCGATATGCGCCGGGGCGATGGTGGTGATGACCGCCACGTGCGGCCGGACTTGCGCGGTCAGGCGCGCAATCTCGCCCGCGTGGTTCATGCCCATTTCGAACACCGCGAAACGGCTGCGCGAAGGCATTCGCGCCAGGCTCAGCGGTACCCCGACATGGTTGTTGTAGCTGCGCACCGACCGATGCGCCGCACCCTTGCTGCCGCGTTCGAGCGAGGCAAAGATGGCTTCCTTGACGCCCGTCTTGCCGACCGAGCCGGTGACTCCGATGACACAGGCCGAAGTGCGCTTGCGCGAGGCAGCGGCAAGGTCCTCGAGCGCCTTGTTGGTATCGCGCACAAGCACGTGCGGCTGCGCAATCGGGTGTTCGACCACTGCGGCGGCCGCGCCGTTGGCGAAGGCCTTGTCGAGATAGACGTGGCCGTCGTTGCTTTCGCCCTTGAGGGCAAAGAACAAGTCGCCCGAACGCACATCGCGCGAATCCATTTCCACGCTGGAGGTCTGGAACGGGCCGCTCGCGGTGCCGCCAGTTGCGGCAGCCACTTCGTCGGCGGTCCATAGCGCGAGGCGGCGGGAATCGCGTTGCCGGGCGGGCCAGCGCAAGGTCTTCAGCACCGCATTCATCGGTTGGCTCCTGCCAGTTCGGCAGCGCATTCACGCGCCACAGCCACATCGTCAAACGGAAGTACGCGCATCGCTTCGCCCGCGCCGACGATCTGTCCCAGTTCGTGGCCCTTGCCGGCGATGAGCACGATATCGCCGGATCGCGACTCGGCGATGGCAGTGCGGATGGCTTCGCGCCGGTCACCAATCTCGGTCATGCCCGGAGCTCCGGCGAGGACTTGCGCCCGGATCGCGGCGGGATCTTCACCGCGCGGGTTGTCGTCGGTCACGATTACCATGTCTGAACCCGCAGCGGCCACTTCGCCCATCGCCGGGCGCTTGCCCTGGTCGCGGTCGCCGCCAGCCCCGAACACGGTGATCAGGCGCCCGCCGACATGGGGACGAAGCGCGTCGATCGCCGCCGCCAGCGCGTCGGGCGTATGCGCGTAGTCGATGTAGATCGGCGCGCCGCTGGCGGAAATCGCCGCACGTTCGAGCCGGCCGCGAACAGGTTGCAGCCGGCCCAGCGCATCGAACACCATGCCCGCGTCGCTGCCGGTCACGAGCGCAAGGCCTGCCGCAACCAGCGCATTGGCCACCTGATACGCACCGATCAGCGGCAGCGTGAGCATGCGCCGGGTGCCGTCATGTTCAATTTCGAGCTGCTGGCCGAGCTGGCCGGGCGAGCGAGAGAGGAGGCGGATCCCCGCGCCTTCCTCTCCCACCGTGAAGAGGCGCAACCCCCCGGTCCGCGCCACTTCGAAGGCTTTTTCGCTCCAGGCGTCGTCGGCCCAGATCACTGCCGTACCACCCTTATCGACCACTTCGGTAAACAATCGCATCTTGGCGGCGAAATAATCGTCCATGTCCGCGTGATAATCGAGGTGATCGCGTGACAGGTTGGTGAACGCCCCTGCGGCCACCGGTAGTCCTTCGTTGCGGAATTGGCTCAGCCCGTGGCTCGATGCCTCATAAGCGACATGGCTCACGCCTTCGCGCGCAAGGCCCGTCATGTTCGACAGGAAGGTGACGATGTCGGGCGTGGTCAGCCCGGTCGAAACGCTTTCGTCGGGTGTGGTTACGCCAAGCGTGCCGATCGAAGCCGCGCGCTGGCCGCACATGCGCCAGATCTGCCGGGTCATCTCGACCGTCGAAGTCTTGCCGTTGGTGCCGGTGACGGCGACCACCGTTTCCGGGACCGGGCGGAAAAACTGCGCTGCCAGCCGGGCAAACGCGCGCCGGGGCTGCGGATCGGCCAAGTGCGCCGCGCCGGCCACCGCAGCTTCCGGCCGCGCCACCACCGCGATGGCACCAGCAGACACCGCCGCCGGAATAAATTCCTCGCCATTGACGACTGTGCCCTGGAACGCACCGAAGACCGTGCCGGGGGCAACCTTGCGGTGATCGATGGCGAACCCGGTCACCGTTTCCCCGGCGCTGTCGCCAGCGTCCATTCCCGCCGCCTGGACCAGGCGGCCAAGCTTCACGCGCCGTCTCCGGTTACACCGATCAGGGGTTTGACGTCGGACAAATCGATGTCGCGGGTATCGTCGGGGAACACGCCCAGCAGCGGGCCGATGCGGGGGACCAGCCGGCCAACAATCGGCGCCGCGTTCCACGCCGCGGTGCGTTGATAGGAACTGGCGATCGTGCCCTTGGGCTCATCCAGCATGGCGATCACGACGTAGCGCGGGTGGTCCATCGGGAAGGCCGAAGCGAACGTGGCCACGACCGAGTTCTTGCGATAGCCGCCGGCGCCAGGCTTTTCGGCGCTGCCGGTCTTGCCGCCGACGCGGAAGCCCGCCGCGTTGGCCTTGCGGCCGGTTCCGTAGAGCGCAATCATCCGCAGCAACTGGTTCATCCGCGCGCTGGTGCTGGCCTTGAACACCCGGCGGCCGCGATTGGCATGGCCCGGCGCGACCTTGTACAGCGTGGCCGGGCGCCAGATGCCGCCATTGACCATCGCCGCATAGGCGCTGGCAAGATGCAGCGGGGTCACCGCGAGGCCATGCCCGAAGCCAATCGTCATCGTGCGAAGGCGCGGCCATTTGCCGCTGGTCCAGATCGGGAAACCGCGCGCGGGCAATTCGATATAGGGCCGCTCGTTGAACCCGAGATCGGCCATCGTCTGCTTCATCCGATCGGAGCCAAGCTGGTCGGCAATCTGCGCGCTGACGATATTGGACGAATGGATCAGTGTTTCGACCACGTTGAGCGACGAGCCGAGGTTTTCGTCATCGTGGATGGTGAACCCGGCAATGTGCAGCGGGGCAGCCGGATAACGGTGCGCCAGGTCGGTGATAACGCCCGCATCGATCGCGGCGGCCACGGTCAGCGGCTTGAAGGTGGACCCGAGTTCGTAAACCTGGTTGGTCACCCGGTTGAACATGTTGCGCTGGCCTGCGGCATCGACCTTGTTGGGGTCGAATTCGGGCAGCGAGGCGAGTGCGAGGACTTCGCCGGTATCGACATCGAGGACGATCCCGGCGGCGCCCAGCGCATCGACCGAGAGCATCCCGCGGCGCAGTTCGTCTTCGAGCGCACCCTGCACCCGCGCATCGAGCGAGAGCGAGACCGGCTGGCCGCGCCGGGCGGGGTCGGTCAACTGCTTGTCGAGCGCGGCTTCCATGCCGACGTGGCCCTTGCCGTCCTCGTCCACGTAACCGAGCACGTGCGCGGCCATCGAGCCTTGCGGGTAATGCCGGTCATTCTCGCGCGGGAGTTCGAGCGCGAGTTCGCCGATGGCAAGGACCTTGTTGGCGTCTTCCGGCAGGACCCTGCGGCGCAAGTAGCCGCCCTTGCCGGCGGCGAACTGATGCGCCAGGCGGGTTTCGTCGAGATCGGGGAAGATCGCATGGAGCGCGGCGGCGACGGCCTGCGGCGAACGCACCAGCGGGGTGCCGCCATCACCCATCGCCTGCGGGTTGAACCACAGCGCGTAGGCGGGAAAAGCACGCGCCAGCGGCACGCCGTTGCGGTCGGTAATCTCGCCGCGCGGGGGCAGCAGGACTTCGGCCATCGAGCGCGACTGCGGGGCCGGTTCGACCAGGCCGAGCCAGGCAATCCGCATCAGCGCGGCGCAGGCCAGCGCGAGGAATGCCGCGCCGATCATCAGCACGCGTAATTGCGCCATCAGCAGCGCGCGGCGGCGGGTGTCGACTAGATGGACGCGGTCGGACGATGCCTGGACCGGGACCGCGAGGGCGTTCATTCAGCGGCGCTCGCCACCACGGCGCCCAGCGGGATACGGGTGGCGCGCTCGGCAAGGCGGCCCACTACGCCCGGGGCGACATGCTCAGGCTCGAGCAAGGCTTCGTCGATCGGTTTACCGGTCAGCGGCGAAACCAGCCTGGGAAAAGCCGGTTCGTCACCCGAATTGCCGGCCACGCGGATCGGCTCGGGCGCGCCGGGCCCGCGCGGGGTGCCGAAGTCAGCCAGCTGGCGCTCGCTGCCGAGGAACTGCGCTGCGCCCGGCGCGGTGTAACCAAAATCGACGTTGTTCCAGGCCGCCAGCTGCAACTGGTTGGCGCGCGTCTCGAACTCGGTTTCGAGGAATAGCTTCTGCTGCTCCAGCGCCACGATCTGTCGTTCTGACCGCACCACGTCGCTCTGCACCGCGTGCACCTTCAGGTGCAGCATCAGGTACAGCGCGGTGCAGATCGCGAGGGCGGCGATCCAGCCGATGCGGCGAATGCGGCTTTGCGGTGTCATGCGGCTTCCCTCGCTTGGGCGGCAGTTCGGATGGCGCCGCGCAAAGTGGCGGAGCGGGCGCGCGGGTTGCGCCGCGTCTCGGCGTCGGACGCGCGAATGGCCTTGGTCAGGCGTTCGAAGGTCGGCGCAGCGCTGGCAGCAACGGCGGGAAGGTGGCGCGAGGCCCCGGCGGTTGCGCCGGCGGCCTCGCGGAGGAAGCGTTTCACGATGCGGTCTTCGAGACTGTGGAAGCTCACCACCGCGAGCCGGCCGCCGGTCTTGAGGACCTGCTCGGCGGCGCTGAGCGCGGCTTCGAGCTCGTCCAGTTCGCCGTTCACGTGAATGCGGATTGCCTGGAAGCTGCGCGTCGCCGGGTCCTTGGGCGCGCCGACACGGTAGCCGAGCGCCTTGCGCACGACTTGCGCCAATTCGCCGGTGGTCGAGAGCGGGCGGGCGGCGACAATGGCGCGCGCCACGCGGCGGCTCTGGCGTTCCTCGCCATACGTGTAGAGCACGTCGGCAATCTGCGCTTCGTCCGCATCGTTGAGGAAATCGGCGGCGTTCGGGCCCGACTGGCTCATGGTCATGTCGAGCGGGCCATCGGCAGAAAAGGCAAAGCCGCGCGCCGCCTGGTCGAGCTGCATCGAAGAGACGCCAATATCCATCGCCACGCCGTCAACCCGGGCGACCCCGGCTTCGGCCAGCGAGGCAACCATTTCGGAAAAGCGCCGCGCGTGCAGCACCAGCCGAGGGGGCTGCTCAGTTGTCTCAGTCCAGCGGCTGCCGACTTCGATGGCATCGGGATCGCGGTCGAAAGCATGGACCGTGGCGCCGGCATCGAGGAACGCGCGAGTATAGCCGCCGGCGCCAAAGGTGGCATCGACGATAACGTCACCCGGCTGGGGGTTGAGCGCCTGCATCACTTCATCGAGCAGGACAGGAACGTGGGGGGCGTTCATGACCGCTTGGCCTTGGCCGACGCGTCGGCTTCGAGCTTGCGACAGACCGCCTGCTGGCCGTCCCAGCCGTGGCCCATCTTGTAGAGCTGCTTGGGCGCCCACAGGGTGAAGAACTGGCCGCCGCCAAGGAAGCAGATCGCATCGTTGATAGAGCACAGCTCGCCCAGGTGATCGGGCATCACGAAACGCCCGCTGGCGTCGAACGGGATTTCGGAGAAGGTCCAGAGCTGGACCGCGCGCAGCTCGCGGTCGAATTCGCGGTTGAGGCGCAGGGCGCTCTCTTCCTCACGGTCGATCTGGGCTTCGAAACTGTCGGTGCGAGCCAGGCCAAAACCGGTCAGGCAGTTCCACCGGTCATGCCTGGCCAGGCACAGCGTGCGCGCGTCAGTGGCGGTCGGCGCGATGGCGTTGCGGAACGCGGGCGGCAGGACGTAGCGGCCCTTCTCGCCGCGAGGCGAGAGGCCCTGTCCGCTGTATCCCGAGACCGTCTTTGCCGCCACTTCCCCAAATGCCCCCGCTGGCAAGTTCACCCATCACCAGGCACGACTTCGCCGTTCGGGCGCGCACGAGGGCGCGGACCGTCATCCCACTCTCGGGGATGCAAAACGGGCGTCTTGTCCGATGGAGTTGCTATCTAACCCGGGCGGACGCGGGAGAAAAGGGGAAAGTGCGGGATTATGTGGGTTAATGACGTTTTTTTCGCCAAGGCATAGGCAATTACGGACCGTTGCTCAGTCTCGATAGGGGCTCAGTTGGCCCCCATCCCCGCTCAATTTACGCTTAAGAGCCTGCGACTCGGGGCGGCAATCCCGCGTTGTCCCCGGTTTCGGCAAAAACCTGCTTCACCAGCCCGTCGAGCGCAGCTGCCGCTGCCGGATGCGGCTGGTAGAGATCGAGTACTGCAGCATCGGCCACAATCGTCGCTTCGCCCGCGCCGATCCGGCAATGCGCCACTGTATCCTGGCCAGTAAGCGCGCAGTCCCCGTCGTGCTTCACGAAGTGGCCCGGGCGATTGACCGGAATCGCCACGCCGCCATCATCGACCAGCACGAATCCTTCGGGCGCCGCGACATCGAATTCCATCTCCAGCCCCCAGTGCGACAGGATCGGCGACAGCAGGATCACGTCCTGCGGGCGGCGGCGATCGCCGATGGCGAAGCGCGACCCGCCCGTCAGCATCGGGTCGGCAAACAGCAGTAGGTGCCCGCCTTTGCGCACCCAATCGTCGAGCGCGACATTTTCCGCCCCGCCCAGCCCGCGCGGCTGTGCCATGAGCAGGTATCTCACGCCCGCGAGCGCTTCCGGCGTCAGGGCATCAAGCGGCTCCAGTGTGTAATGTGCTTCGAGCCGGTCGCGCGCCCAGTGCGTGGCGGCTCCGCCCCTGAGCAAGTCGCCAACTTCGCCCGCCTCGCCCCAATAGACGGGAATCGTGCCCATCAGGCCGAGCGCGGGCTTTTCCGCCGCCTCGCTCCCTTGCGCCCCGCACGCGCTGGCGAGCGCCAGCAACAGGCAGGCACCCGCGAACCGAAAACGGCGCAAGCTAGGGCTGCAGGGCAGGAGCCGCACCGGCATCGGGCGCCTGCTGCACAGGTTCGGCTGACGGCTGAGCGACAAGGTCGGGCACGACCCCGGCGTCTGCCAGCGGATCACTCGTCGTCTCGGTGCCCTGGGCGGCCACCGTCGGCCCGGCATCAGGCACCACGCCAGCCTGGTTTTCCTTGGCGTTGGTCATGATGACATTGGCCAGCGCCACCAGCAGGATCATCGAGCCAAGCCCGAACAGGCCCACTTGCAGCCGCTGCATCGACTGGCTGCGCGTTCCCGCGAGCGGGGCAGGCGGTAGCTCGGACGCGTCAGGTGCGGGTTGCCAAAGGTCGACGGGGTCGCTTGCCATGGCGTCAGTCTAGCGAGCCAAGCTTAACGCAGCCAGTCGAAAACCGGCAGGTCTTTGGACTCGAGCCATTCACGGTTGAACAGCGTCGAAAGGTAGCGAAAGCCGGTGTCGCACAGGATCGTCACGACGCGCTTGCCCGCACCAAGCTGCTTGCCCAGCGCGACCGCCCCGGCGACATTGATGCCCGACGAGAGCCCGAGGCACACCCCTTCTTCCTTGAGCAGCCGCGCGACCCAGTAGAGCCCTTCTTCGTCCGAAACACGAAACTGCGTATCGATCGGCGCGCCTTCGAGGTTGGCGGTGATGCGCCCCTGCCCGATCCCCTCGGCCACCGAAGTGCCCTCGGCCACAAGTTCCCCGCAGGCGTAATAGTTGTACAGCGCCGCGCCGTAAGGATCGGTCAGCGCGATGCACACGTTTTCGTCAAACTCCTTCAGCCCCAGGCCGACCCCGGCCAAGGTGCCGCCGGTGCCGACCGCGCAGGTGAACCCGTCGATCCGGCCGTCCATCTGCTGCCAGATTTCCGGGGCCGTGCTTTCGATATGCGCCTTGCGGTTGGCGATGTTGTCGAACTGGTTGGCCCACACCGCGCCTTCGGTTTCTTCCGCCAGCCGGCGCGAAGTGTGGACGAAATGGCCGGGGTTGGAGAATTTGGTCGGCGGCACCAGCACCAGTTCGGCACCCAGCGCGCGCAGGGTGTCCATCTTTTCCTTGGACTGGTTTTCCGGCATCACGATGATCGCGGTGTAACCCAGCGCATTGGAGACCAGCGCCAGCCCGATACCGGTGTTGCCGGCGGTGCCTTCGACGATGCAGCCGCCCGGCTTGAGCGTGCCTTTGGCTTCGGCATCGCGCACGATCCACAGCGCCGCGCGGTCTTTGACCGAGGCGCCGGGGTTGGAAAATTCGCACTTGCCCCAGATCTCGCATCCCGCCGCCTCGCTCGGGCCCTTGAGCAGGACCATCGGGGTGTTGCCGATGAGATCGAGCGTGCTGCGGAGCGGGGGAGGCGTGGTCATGGCGGGGGAGTTAAGGCCGCCGCGCACTGGCCGCAACGCAAATGCGCTTGTTGCAGATGAAATCAGTCTTCTTCGGCAATCGTGACTTCGAGTCCGTCGAGTTCGTCAGTGAACGGAATCTGGCACGACAGGCGCGAGGTCTCGTTGCGGTCGTCGCTCGAATCGAGCAGGTCGTCCTCGTCCGCTGAAAGCGGCGGCAGCAGGTGTGCGAACTTCGGATCGACGTGGACGTGGCAGGTGGCGCACGAACAGCACCCGCCGCACAGCGCCAGCAGCTCGTCAAAGCCGTTGTCGCGGATCGCTTCCATCACGGTCAGCCCGGACTGGGCTTCAACGGTGCGGGTTTCCCCTTCGCGGGTGGTGACGATCAGCTTGGGCATCGAATGCAAGTTCCTTTCAGGCGCCGGGCTGCTACGGACTGCGGCCCGATTTGGCAAGCTGGGGGATGGAGCAAATGGGACTGACGGCAGAGCAACTGATCCATGGTCTCGATGCCGTAGCCGCGCAGGAGCCCGCGTTTGCCGCGGCGCTGGCCCGCGCCGGTTATCCCGAACCGCGCATCCGCGAGACCGGCTACCGCACCTTGCTGCGCACGATTGTCGGCCAGCAAGTGAGCGTGGCGGCGGCGGCCAGCGTGTGGCGCAAGCTGGAGGCGCTACTGGGCGACGATGTCCCGCCGCAAGACCTGCTCGATGCCGATTTCGACGCGCTGCGGGCCTGCGGCCTATCGCGCCAAAAGCAAGGTTATGCCCGCTCGCTGTGCGAACTGGTGGTCAGCGGCGAACTCGATCTCGACCACTTACCCGCCGATGACGAAGAAGCGATTGCCGAGCTGATCCGGATCAAGGGCATCGGGCGCTGGTCAGCGGAAATCTACCTGCTGTTCGCCGAAGGCCGCGCCGACATCTGGCCGGCGGGTGACCTCGCGGTGCAAGCGGGCCTCGGCAAGATACTTGGCCTGGCAGAACGCCCCAGCGAGAAAGACGTGCGCACCCTGGCCGAAGCTTGGCGCCCCCACCGCGGCGCAGTCGCGATTCTGACCTGGCATTGTTATAACAATCCGGCGTTGTGAAGTTTGGGGTGAGTGTCCGTTAAGGTGAAGGCGGACACGCGATAAACGCCGTTCTGGCCCGTTTTACCAGCGGACCGTACTATCGACGAGCGACGACAGTCGTTATCCATTCATCAATGGACGACCGCGAGTCACTTTCGAGATTGACGGAGCGCGAGCGGGTTTGCCTGCGGCAATGGCTACAGCATAAGTCTGCCAAGGAAATCGCCGCGGATCTCGGCATTTCGCACCATGCAGTCGAGAAGCGCCTCAAGATGGCGCGCACCAAGCTTGGCGCGACGTCGTCCTTGGAAGCCGCTCGGATGCTCCGTGAGGCCGAAGGGTACGGTCAAGCGGTAGCCCAATCACCGGACCTAGTTTCTGATGCGCTTCCTCTGCACTCAGCGTTCACTCGTCCAACAGTCCTCGGAGTGTTCATCATGATCCTGATTGGAGCCATTGTACTCGCGTTGCTTTTGCAGCCCGCGTCGCTCTCGCAAGCGCCTGATAACCAATCGGTGCGCCCCCCTGGAGAACAGGTGTTTGCCCCCGCCTCGGTGCCGACCCCCGGCACCGAGGCTGCCTTGCGGACACTTGTCGCCGGGCTGGCGAGCGGCTCGCCCGATTACGACAAGCTCTCTCCCCAGTTCGCCGAAGTCGTCCGCCGGGACCTGCCCATGACGCATGCCATGTTCAGCGGGATGGGCGAGCTGAAGTCGGTGACTTTCCGCGAGCGCGGCGCGAGGGGCGACGACGCCTACAACCTGGTGTTCGCCAACGGCGAAGTGATGATGTCAGCCGCGCTCGACCCCGAGGGCAGGATGGCCGGCGGCATTCTCCAACCGGGGGGTCCCGCCGGGCGCTGACGGGGGGCGAGCTTTCTTACCAAGGAAAAGGAATGTCTGCTTTCCACCCAGAGCGGACATTCGCGTTTTCGAGCGAGAAAGATGTGCGCATCCTGGCCGAAGCCTGGCGCCCGCACCGCGGCGCCGTCGCGATCCTGACCTGGCATTGTTATAACAATCCGGCGTCGTGAAGTTTGAGATGTATTTCCGCATTTCGGTGGAGAGCGGAAATGGGATGGTGCAGTCGCCAGCGACTGGCTTCGGGCCAGCAACTGTCGGTCCGTCTGGGCCGCAACGTTGGAAATGGAGCCTGAGCGCCTATCGACGACGAGAGCGCGTGAACGACATTTGATTCGACACCTAGCTTTATTTCATGAGCCCGGCGGCCCGCAGCGCATTTTCAATGATATGGGTAAGCCGGTCGCGGGCAGGCATGTCGCGGGATTTTGTGGCGTGCACTTGCCCTCCGTGACCTGTCTTGCGCACTTCCCTCCCAGCTGCCACGAGGGCTTGATCCGGTAATTTGTGGCTGCGCCGCGTCTTCAGCAAGCCCCAACTCTTGGCACTGTGAACAGTGGACGAAATTCCGGCTTCGATCATGAATGCGCCAGTTTCGCCGCAGCAGCAGTCACCGGTGGTGTCCAGCGGCGTGCCATGCCCCATGCCAGCCACCGAGTATTCCTCCACAAGGAGCTTTCCGACCGCATTTCGCCACACACGGTGCTGATGGCCATCGACCATCTCGCGTATAGCTGCGGTGTCGGAGATACCGTGAACTTGCAGCCACTGTTGTACGATTGCATCTGCATTGGTTGGGTGGACCACAGCATCCTCAGTACCATGCCAGACTGAGATTACCGGCCAGGGACCGGCATGCCTCGACGCAGTCTTGATCGCATTGGAACTGGATTTGCGCGATGGCGAGGGTGACCGCATTTGCTGGAATGCTTCCTGCATGCTCGCCGCAGCACCATGCGGCAGGCCGGCGAGGATTGCGCCCCCTGCGAACAACTCCGGATAGGTCGCAAGCATCGAGGATGTCATAGCCCCGCCGGCAGACAGGCCCGTGATGAACACGCGTTGCGGATCGATCGAATGCTGTACGATCAACGCCTGGACCATTTGGGCGATGGACGCCGCTTCACCCAATCCGCGCCGCGTGTCGCCGGGCTCAAACCAGTTAAAGCACAAGGTGGCGTTGTTGGACCGTTTCTGCTCGGGAAAAAGAACCGCAAAACCGTAGGCCTCGGACAACGCCGACCACCCGCTTCCCTGATCGTATCCGCGTGCCGTCTGGGTGCAGCCGTGGAGCACCACGACGAGCGGCAGTTTCTCTTCGCCCGCCTGCTCCGGCATGAAGCACCAAGCGTCGAGATTGCCGGGATTAGAGCCAAAGCCTGCGAATTGCGCCAAGCGAGGAGAATTCTTGGCCGCCAGACCGGGAAGGCTACGGATGAAGGGAGGGGTCGCCAAGTTCATGTTTTTCCGTCAATAAGGCCGCTATTGACCTCCTGAACGACCCAATTCGCGTTTGGTTGCTGCAGTGCAGCATTTAACATCCGGCTCCTGGTCAAAATCACAACCGATTTGATTTAATGAAGAGAACCCGACTCCTGGTGTCTCGGTCGCTGAAAGCCGAAGCCGACTTTAGGCTATCGGTCCATTGGCCGAATGTCCGCAATGGAGCGCGCATTCCTGATGGCGGGGCAAGTGCAGGCCTCCCGAGCTTACACGCAAACCGGTGGCGGCATTGTTATAACAATCCGGCGCTCTAAATTGTGGCCATTGCCTGATGCATCGGCTGGTGTATTAGGCAGACAACACAGTTGAGGACGCCCCCGATGACCGATCTCGCCACGCTTCCGTCCGCCGCCGACCGCGTGGCGCAGGTCCCGTTGATCCCGCGCGAGGCGTTGTACGGCAACCCGACGCGGGTTGGCGGCGCGGTCAGCCCTGACGGGCAATGGCTTGGCTGGATGGCGCCGCAGGACGGCGTGATGAATGTGTGGGTGGCGCCGGCCAGCGATCCTTCGGCGGCGCGGCTGATGACGCATTCGACCGACCGGCCGATCCCGGGGTTCTTCTTCTCGTCGCTGTCCGACAGCGTGCTCTACATCCAGGACAAGGCGGGCGACGAGAATTACCTGCTCTACCAGGTCAACCTCGCCAGCGGCGAGGAGCGCAACCTGACCCCGTTCGACAAGACCCGCGTGCGCTTCATCGGCAGCTCGCACGCGATCAAGGACGAGGTCCTGATCGGCCTCAACAACCGCAACGAAGTGTTCCACGATGTCTACCGGCTCGACCTCGGGAGCGGCGCGCTCGAGCTGGTGATGCAGAACGACAGCTACGCCGGGTTCCTCGCCGACGATGCGCTGACGCTGCGCTGGGCGGTGCGCCAGAACGACGCTGGCGGAACCGACATGTTCGAGATCACCGATGCCAAGGTGGCCGAAACCCCGCGCGAAACCACCGCGATGGAAGACAGCCTGACGACCTCGGTCGCCGGCTACACCGCCGATGGCAAGACGCTCTACTGGATCGACAGCCGCGGGCGCGACACCGCCGCGCTGATTGCCGAAGACACTGAAACCGGCGTCAAGACAGTGCTCGCGAGCGACGACCAGGCCGACATCGGCGGCACCATGCGCCACCCGGTGACCGGCGTGATCGAGGCCTACGCGACCAATTACCTGAAGACCGAATGGACCGCGCTCGATGCCGGGGTGAAGGCCTCGCTCGACTGGCTCGCCAGCCAGCTCCCGGGCGAATTCGGGGTCCAGAGTCGGACCGACGATGACACCAAGTGGGTGGTCGGCAACGATCCGCTGACCGGCCCGGCGGTGGCCTATCTCTACGATCGCACCGCGCAGACGCTGACCGAGCTTTATACCACGCGGCCTGAGCTGGTCGGCGCGCCGCTGCAGCCGATGCAGGCGCTGGAAATCACCGCGCGTGATGGGCTCAAGCTGGTCAGCTACCTGACCCTGCCGCCGGGTGGGCGTGCTTCGACAGGCTCAGCACGAGCGGGGGCGGACAATAGCTCCGCTCATCCTGAGCCTGTCGAAGGAGCGCCGATGGTGCTGTTGGTCCACGGCGGCCCGTGGGCACGCGATGGCTATGGCTTCAACCGCGCGCACCAGTGGCTGGCCAATCGCGGTTATGCGGTGCTCAGCGTCAACTTCCGCGGCTCGACCGGGTTTGGCAAGGCGTTCGTCAACGCCGCCAACCGTGAATGGGGCGCCAGGATGCATGATGACCTGATCGACGCGGTCGATTGGGCGGTCTCAAAGGGCATCGCCCAACGCGACAAAGTGGCGATCATGGGCGGATCGTACGGCGGCTATGCCACGCTGGCAGGACTGGCCTTCACGCCCGAAGTGTTCGCCTGCGGGGTCGATATCGTCGGCCCGTCCAACCTGATGACCCTGCTCGAAACGATCCCGCCGTACTGGGCGCCGATGGTCAAGCAGTTCCACGAACGCATGGGCAATCCGGAAACCGAGGACGGCAAGGCGCTGCTGATCGAGCGCAGCCCGCTGCACAAGGCGGACAGGATCTGCCGCCCGCTGCTGATTGGCCAGGGCGCCAATGATCCGCGCGTCAAGCAGAGCGAAAGCGACCAGATCGTGGCCGCGATGGAGCAGCACCACATCCCGGTGACCTACGTGGTGTTTCCCGACGAAGGCCACGGCTTCGCCAAACCGACCAACAACATCGCCTTCAACGCCGTGGTCGAGAACTTCCTCGCCAAAGTGCTCGGCGGACGGGCGGAGGGGTTTGCGGGCGAACTGCAAGCCTCGAGCGCCGAAATCGTGACCGGCGCCGAATTCGTGCAGGGGTTGTCGGCCTAGAGCAGCGCGTCGATCGCGCTGGCCATTTTGACATCGCGCGCGGACAGCCCACCCGCGTCATGCGTGGTCAGCGTGATTTCGACTGTGTTGTAGACGTTCGTCCATTCGGGATGGTGGTCGAGCTTTTCTGCAATCAGCGCGACGCGGGCCATGAACGCGAACGCCTCGCTGAAATCCTTGAACTTGAGCGCGCGTTCGATGGCCAGGCCATCGCCGCGCAGCGACCACTCGGGCAAGTTCGCCAGCGCCGCATCGCGTTCGGCATTGCTCAGTTGCGCAATGGCCATGATCCATCTCCCTCGCTTGTCGCTGGCGGTTCCTTGGCCTAACGCGCAGGCGGATGGAAGGGCCCCGCCTCTCGGTGAAAAACCTCGCCTGCCAACGCGGCGAGCGGCTGCTGTTTCGCGGCCTGTCGTTCGAACTGACAGGCGGCGAAGCGATCCAGATTGCCGGCCCCAACGGCACCGGCAAATCCAGCCTGATCCGCATTATCGCCGGCCTGCTGCGCCCGCTGGCAGGCGCGGTCGAAACCACCGAACAACCCGCCTTGCTCGACGAGCGGCTGGCGCTCGATGGCGACCTGCCGCTGGGCCGGGCGTTCGATTTCTGGAGCCGGATCGACCGCGGCGGATATGGCCCCGGCAATGTCGCGCTGCTGGGCCTCGACACCTTGCTCGACGTGCCGGTGCGCTTCCTCTCCACCGGCCAGCGCAAGCGCGCCGCGATCCTGCTGTC
>JBDSDZ010000145.1:0-15081 GCA_039920345.1 Croceibacterium sp. | reverse complement strand
AGTTCAGCCGGCTCTACGAAGCTCTTGAAACCGGAAAGCTTGAGCTTCCTGATCTGCATCGCGGAGCCGTGCCGAGCCTTACCTGGCGCCGGCCGCTTGCAGCGCCGGTTCGACAATTTCCCAGGTGGTGCCGTCGATCTGCTTGCCGTTGATGAAGAAGGTTGGCGTGCCCTGCAGCTTCAGGTCTTCGCTGTCCTTCTGCGACTTGTCGACGATCGCCTGGGCCTTGTCGGTATCGGCCAGGCAGGCCATCGCCTGATCCTTGCTGACACCGCGCGCGGCAAAGAAATCGAGCATCCCGCTGGCCTGGGCGATGGCCTGCAGGCGGCGCGCTTCGGGCTGCTGCGAGGCAGCTTCGAGTGCGGTGCCATTGGACTGGAAGGTGTTCATCAAGGTCGTGAAGTTGCCCCACACCTGGTCTGCCAGCGGGTGGAAGCTCTCCGGCGGGCCGCAGCGCGCGAGCATGGCGATGGTCAGGTCAACCGGGTCGCGCACGAGGTTGCGGATTTCGTAGCTGACGGTGCCCTTGTCGACATAGCCGTCCATCGGCCCGGAGCCCTTCTGCGAGAATTCGGCGCAGTGCGAGCAGGTGTGGCTGGCATATTCGACCAGCTTGATCGGCGCATCCGGGTTACCGATGCGAAAGCCGCCATCGGGCGTCGCGGCGGCGGTCTCGGACCAGCTCGTTCCGGCAGGGGCCGCAATCGGGGTGAGCGCTTCGCCGGTCGCCGCGCCAGTGGCGTCGTCCTTCGCACCGCAGGCGGCCAGCGCCAAGGCCAGCGGCGCGGCGCACAGGGCAAGGGCGATTTGACGGATCGTAGGCATCGGCGGAGTCCTTTTCGGGAGGAGGGAAAGCTAGACCATGGCGGGGGGCGGTAGAAGCGCCGCCAGCCGGTTTCCACAGCTAAGGGTGGTTAACCGGCGCTCGCGCGGACGAATTCTTCAAGCTGCTGCGACAGCCCCTGCCAGTTATGCGTGCCCGGCATCACGATGCCGTTGATCGAGAAGCTGGGCGTGCCGTCGATTCCAGGCTTTTTCCAGTCGGCAGCAGAGGCGGTGGCGATCTGCTGCACCAGCGCGTCGTCGGCCAGGCAGCGGTCGACATCGACCCGGCTGTAGCCCCGGCGTTCCATGATGTTATATAGCTCGAAGTCGGTTGCGATCGCGCGTCGGCCCACAGCTCCGGGTGTCCGCCAGCGCTGCTGCTGTGCGGCCGTGGCCGTCGTCGCCGGAGCAATCCAGCGCGCCTGCCCGGTCATGAACGCCGTGTGGTTCTGCGGAAACTTCGCGGCCGGGCCGCAATGCGCCAGCACCGCCACGGTCATGTCGATCGGGTCGCGGATCAGGTTGCGGATTTCGACACTGATCTTGCCGGGCGCAATATAGCCAAGCTGTATCGTGCCTTCGGCTTCGGTGGTGAAGGCGGCGCAATGCGGGCAGGTATAACTGACATATTCCGCCAGTTTGACCTTCGCGTCGGGGTTGCCGATGCGATGCGCGGTGCCGTTGAGCGCGACCGTCGCCAGCCAGTTGGGCGAGGCGGCAACCAGCACCAGTGCCACCGCTGCCAGCATTGCTGCCTGAACCTTGCGCATACCCCTCACTCCCTGTCCTCCTTCGCACCGAGACTGCGCGCGAGCGATTCGAGCACCGTGCGCAGTTCGGGATCGCCAATATCGCGCAAACTGTCGCCCAGTTCCATCGGGATGGGTTTGAGCGACGGCGGCGCGGTTCGCACGCCATCAGCATGGGCCGGCTTAACCTCGCCTTGCCGCAGCTTGACGCGGGTTACTGCCTTGTAGCCGAAAAAGCGGTTCACCCGCTCCATGATTTCGGGGATCACGTGCTGGATCAGCGTCGCGTGCGCGGGTTTCACGACCAGTTGCAGGATGCCGTCGCTCTTTTCGCCCGGCGGAAAGCGGATCGCTTCGGGCATGCAGACTTTCGCGTGATGCTCGCCGACGATTTCCGGCCAGCGGGTGACCACGCTCGATTGCACGAAGCCGAAGCGGCGGAACGCGGCGCGGCCGATTTGCGGCACCAGGTCAGCCACCTGTTTGGCCGGGCCCCCGCGCGGGCGCTCGTAGGGACGCGCCATAGCGGGCTTTTTGGCAGGCCCTTTCTTTGTGCTCTCGTCGCGTTCCATCGTGCGCCGGGCCATGCCATAGCGGGGCGATGAGGGATAGGGTCTCGGGGTCTTTGCTCGACTGGTATGACCGGCACGCACGGGCGTTTGCCTGGCGCTCACCGCCCGGTCTGCCAGCGCCCAATCCGTATCGCGTCTGGCTGTCTGAGATCATGCTCCAACAGACCACCACAGCGCACGCCGCCCCATACTTCGAGAAGTTCACGGCGCGCTGGCCGACCGTCGAGGCGCTCGCCGCCGCGCCCGAGGCCGATGTCATGGCTGAATGGGCGGGGCTGGGCTATTACTCGCGCGCCCGCAACCTTGTCGCCGGCGCCCGCGTGGTGGCCGAGCGCGGCGGGTTTCCCGATACCGAGGAGGGCTTGCGCGCGCTGCCGGGCCTGGGTGCCTATACCGCGGCGGCGGTGGCAGCGATTGCCTTTGGCCGGCGCGCGGTGGTGGTCGATGCCAACGTCGAACGCGTTGTCGCGCGGCTATTTGCGATCGATGTGCCGATGCCGGCCGCGCGCAAGTCGATCCGCGAGGCTGCAGAGCAAATCACGCCCGCCGCGCGAGCGGGTGATTTCGCGCAGGCGATAATGGACCTGGGCGCCACCATCTGCACAACCCGCGCTCCCAAGTGCCTGCTTTGTCCGCTGTCCGACCCCTGCCGCGCGCGGGCGCTGGGCAAACAGGACGAGCTGCCGGTCAAGGCGGCGAAGAAGGCCCGGCCCCTGCGCGCCGGAACGGCCTTCTGGATCGAGTGTGAAGGGTCGGTCTGGCTGGTCACGCGGCCCGGCAAAGGCCTGCTGGGCGGGATGCGCGGCTTGCCCGACGATGACTGGAGCGCCCGGCGCGACGGCACCGGCGATGCGCCAATCCGCGGTGCCTGGCGCGCGGGCGGGGTGGTGCGCCACACCTTCACCCACTTCGATCTCGAACTGGGACTGGCGATCTACGCGGGCGAGGCGACCCGCGAGTTGGGCGAAGGCGAGTGGTGGCCGGTGGCCGAGATCGAGCAGGCCGGGCTGCCGACCGTGTTTGCCAAAGCCGCGCGATTGGCGCTGCAATCTGTATAACCGCGGGCGATTGGGGGAAGGAGGGGGTTATGTTCGACAGCTACATCGCCTTCCATGCCCGCTTTCGGCCAGCGGCGCCGGCGGTGGCGTCGATCTGATGAACCTGGCCGGCTTCAAGATCCTGCGCGACCAATTGCGCGATCTTGCCCGGACCGTGGCTAGATAAATCCGCCGCCCAGCATCAGCCGCACACAAGCCAGCGCGAACACGATCAGGCAGAAATTGCGCCCGCCGTTGCTGCGCGACAGTGCGCCCATGCCGGCGCCAACCAGGGCGATCGGCAGGACGAACCAGTTGCCCCAGCCGAGCAACGGAATGGTCGACGGAATCGCCAGCACGAGGGCGACAATACCGGTGAGGATCGAGAGCAGGTTGAGCATGTGTCCTATATCGCTAACACAGCGGCCCAGTTCAAGGGTGCAACAAACACTTTCCTACAGCGCCGCCAGACGGCAGAGCGGACGGGCAAGCGAGGGGATGGCGTTCAGGCTGGGTGCAACGGCCTGGCGTCCTAAAGGGGACTCATCGCGCCCCAGTGACACGGATCGCTTGTACCGTGTCACAGGTGTCAACACCCGGGCGTGCGCGGCCAGGAAGCGGGAGCCAATGATGAAGCTGCTTGACCTCAATTCCTGCCTTACCCGGCGCCAGTGGCTCGGCGGCGCGGCGGCGCTGGGGGCAGGAACGGCGCTGGCCGGCATGCCCGCCTTTGCGCAGACCCCGAGTGCGTGGCCCAACGTGACCCGCCTGATCGCCAGCTACGTCGATGCCCGCAAGGTCGCCAACATGGTCGTGTCGCTGGGCTTTGGCGATGACGATCCGATGCTGATCGCCGCCGGGGTCGATGGCTTTGCCGGGCCGCGCCGGTCGGACGGTGACAGCATTTATCGCATCTATTCGATGACCAAGCCGATCACCGGCATGGCAGCAATGATGCTGGTGGACGAAGGCAAGCTGTCACTCGAACAGCCGCTCTACGACATCCTGCCCAAGTTCCGCACGATGCAGGTGCAAAAGCAGTACGATGGTTCGATCGGGCCCGAAAACCTCGAACCTGCGGTGCGGCCCATTACCATCCGCCAGATGCTGACCCATACCTCCGGCCTCGGCTACGGCATCGTCCAGTCGGGTCCGCTTGCCGAAGCCTTCCGGGACCGCGGCGTGGTGCCGGGCCTGGTCACCCGGCTGCAAGCGTTGCCGGTATTCCGCGGCACTGCGGTTCCCAGCCTCGAGCTGTTCGCCGACCGGCTGGCCGAACTGCCGCTGGTTTACCAACCGGGCACCAAGTGGTCGTATTCGATGGGGCTCGACCTGATGGGGCGGGTGATCGAAGTCGTTTCCGGCCAACCGTTCGATGCGTTTCTGAAAGATCGGTTCTTCGATCCGCTGGCGATGGGCGACACGCACTTCCAGGTCCCGCGCGGCGATGCGCCGCGAATGACGACCAGCTATTACCTCTACAACGGCACCCTGCTGCCGATCGACCTCGGCACGGATTCGGTGTTTTTCGACAAGCCGCCATTTCCGTTCGGCGGCTCGGGCCTCGCGAGTAGCCCGTTCGACTATGACAAGTTCCTCAAGATGGTGGTCAACTACGGCAACGCTGGCGGCAAACAGGTAATGAGCGAGAGCGCGGTGCGGCTCGGCACGTCGGACCTGCTGCCCGATACGCTGCTGCCCGGCGGCCAGTATGGCGACATGTGGGGCTTTGGTGCGGGCGGGCGCGTTGGCCGTACGCTCGACGAAGGTGTTTACGGCTGGGCCGGCGCGGCCGGCACGCTCGGTTTCGTGCATTTCCCCACCCGGATGCGCGCCGGGTTGTTCACCCAGTACATGCCCTCGATGGATTACCCGCTGCTCGACGAATTCCCCGCCGCCATTCGCGCCGACCTGGCCGCGATGGGCCGCGCGTGAGGCTGGACCCGCCGGCCTTCTGCGGCCAGCCGCTCGACCGCGCGGATCACATCCGCTCGGATCCGGCAAAGCTGGCCGAATTGACCCACGGCGATGCGCGGCTGCTACTGCTCGATGGGCTGATACCTCGCCTTGGAGAAGACGACCGCCTGCAATGGGGCCGTGTCGCCGATGCGGGCGAGGGTGCAGAACTGGTGTTCCTCGGCTTGCAGGACGGCGAGGCGGTATTTGGCGCCGCGCCGAGCGAGGGGGACAGCGATCCCGCCTACGCCCGGCGCGAGACCTGGGCCGCGCTCGGCCGGCTGGAGGGCGAAGAACTTTCGCTCTACGGCGGCGCGCGCAGTGTGCTCGACTGGCATGCCCGGCACCGCTTCTGCGCCAATTGCGGGCAGCCAACGCGCCCGGCCAAGGGCGGTTGGCAGCGCGATTGCGCGGCCTGCGGGGCGCAGCATTTCCCGCGCACCGATCCGGTCGCGATCATGCTGGTCGAACATCGGGGCCGCTTGCTGCTGGGCCGCAATGCGCGCTTCCCAGCGGGCAGTTATTCCGCGCTCGCCGGGTTCGTCGAGCCCGGGGAAACGATCGAGGAAGCCGTTGCCCGCGAAGTGTTCGAGGAAGCCGGAGTGCGGGTGCGCGATGTACGCTATGTCGCCAGCCAGCCGTGGCCTTTCCCGAGCCAGCTGATGGTCGGCTGCCACTCGATTGCCGATGATGACACGCTCACCATCGACCGCGCCGAACTGGAAGACGCGCGCTGGTTCGAACGCGGCGAAATTGCCGAGGCGATGGAGACGGGCGAGGCCAGCAGCGGCTTCAAGGCACCAACGTCGCGCGCCATCGCGCATTATCTGCTACGCTGGTGGCTGGAGAAAAGCCGATGACCAAGCCTACAATCGCCGTCGACATCTGGTCGGATATCAACTGCCCGTGGTGCGCCGTGGGCTATACATCGTTCGCCAAGGCGGTCGATCAGGTGGCCGACGAAGTTGCTGTCGAAGTGCGCTGGATGCCGTTCGAACTCAATCCCGAGGCCCCGCCCGAAGGCAAACCGCAGGACCAGCACATAGCCGAGGTTTACGGGCGCTCCGCCGACGAGACCGCCGCGATGCGCACCCAGATGCACGCAACCGCTGCCCGCGCCGGATTCTCGATGGACTATGCCGGCGAAGGCGAAGCGCCCCCGGCGATGATGTGGAACACCTTCGAGGCGCACAAGCTGCTGCGCTGGGCGCTGGCGGAAGCGGGGCCGGATGCGCAAACCCGGCTCAAGGTCGCGCTGCTCAAAGTGCACTTCCAGCAGCGCCGCAACGTGTCGAACCGTGAAGTCCTGCTCGACATAGCCCAGGCCGAGGGCCTCGACCGCGCCAAGGCGGCCGCAGCGATGGACGACGAGGCCCTGTCCATCGCCACCCGGCTGGAAGAAGAACGCGGGCGGCAGGCAGGGATCAACTCGGTCCCCAGCTTCGTGATGGGCGGCAAATACCTGGTCCAGGGCGCCCGCGAGCCGGGCGACTACGCCCGGATGCTGCGACAAGTCGCCGGGCTGGTGCAGAACGCCTAGTCAGCCGCGCAGGCGGACACCCACATCCTTGGCGGCAACTTCCGCTCCGTTCGCATCGTCGACGACTTTGACGGAAACTTCGTGACCATTGGTCTTGTCGACGTAATCGATGGGGCCGGGGTTCGCCCATTTCTCGCCCCATGCTGTTGCCGCGATGAGCATCGGCACCAGGTCAAGCCCGCGCTCGGTGATCTCGTAGCGCCGCGTCTCGCCTTCGCCGCCGGCCTTTAGGATCCCGCTCTCGACCAGGTGCTCGAGGCGCTTGGTCAGGATGTTTGGTGCGACGCCAAGATTACGTTCTAGCTCCGAAAAACGCATCGGCCCGCGAAAGATCGCGTCGCGCACGATCAGCAGCGTCCACCGCTCGCCCACCAGTTCGAGCGTCCGCGCGATGCCGCACGCCTGAGTTGGGTAAGTCCGTCCGAGCATCGCCAGAAGGTAGCACTCCCCTATCGTCATGCAAGTTTGGCTCCGTGAACAAAATCTTCAGGGGGCAAACGAATCGCTTGCATCATGCAAGCACTTGCATCAAGATAGTGTCATCAACAACGCATGCCAAGGATGATCGCCATGACGCAAGTGACCGTTTCTGCCTTTCGAGTTGTGCCAGATTTCGCCCGTGGGCTGGTGAGGGACTTGCGCGTGCGCTGGGCGCTCGAAGAACTCGGCAAGCCTTACGATATGAACCTGATTGACTTCGATGACCGGCAGGGCACGGCTTATCGCGCGCTGCAGCCGTTCGGGCAGGTCCCGGCGGTCGAAGTCGATGGTGCACCGATGTTCGAGACCGGCGCAATCCTGTTCGCGCTGGCCGAGGGCACGCCGCTGATGGCGCCAGGTGTCGGCGGTCGTAATGTCACGCTGACCTGGATGTTTGCCGCGCTCAACACGGTCGAACCGGACATCGCGCTGCTTTCGACCAACGATTTTGCCCGCACCGATGTCGCCTGGACGCGTGACGCCCGCGAAACGCTGGTTGGCTTCATCGAGCGCAAGCTTGGCGTGCTCGACACGACGCTTGCAGACCGGGACTACCTGGCCGGCTCGTTCACTGTGGCCGACATCCTGATGTCGACGGTGCTGCGCTTCCTCAATCACACCGACCTCGTCGCAGGCTTCCCCAATGTCGCTGCGTACCAGGCCCGCTGCGAAAGCCGGCCGGCGTTCCGCCGTGCGCTCGACGCGCAGTTCGCCGACTATGATCGCCCGTTGGTAGCGGCCGCCTGAGATTTTACCGGGAGACAATCCATGACCACCGAGCTTTCCGCATTTCCGCTTCAGCCCCTCGTTTCGGCCAGCGATTGGGAAGATGCCCGCCAGGCCATGCTGGTGAAAGAAAAAGCCGCAATGCGCGCGCGCGATGCCCTCGCTGCCGAGCGCCGGCGCATGCCATGGTACGAAGTCGAGCAAGCCTATCGCTTCGAGGGGCCAGAAGGTCCGGCAAGCATGCTCGACCTGTTCGCCGGCCGGCGACAGCTAATCGTGTACCGCGCGTTTTACGAGCCCGGCGTATTCGGCTGGCCCGAACATGCCTGTCGCGGGTGTTCGATGGTCGCCGACCAAGTGGCCCACGTGTCGCATCTGAACGCACGTGACACCACGCTGGCATTCGTCTCGCGCGGGCCGCAGGACCAGATCGCATCGCTCAAGCAGCGAATGGGGTGGGATATCCCGTGGTACACGACCACCGACAGCTTCGATGCCGATTTCGCAGTCGACGAATGGCACGGCACCAATGCCTTCATCCGAGATGACGACGGGCGCATATTCCGCACCTATTTCATCAACAATCGCGGCGACGAGGCAATGGGCGGGACCTGGGCCTATCTCGACATGACGGCGCTGGGCCGGCAGGAACTGTGGGAAGACTCGCCGGTCGGCTATCCGCAGGATCCACCTTACAAATGGTGGAACTGGCACGACAGCTATGAAGCTGGCGCGGGGCCGGACAGGCGCTGGGTCGAAGTGTCCGAGGCGGGCGAGGCCGCCTTCCGTAACAAGGCCGATGCCTGACGCGACCTCGCAGCCTGAATCCAGTCGGAGGGGCAGCGCGCAGGCTATCCGGCTTGCTGCTGCCCCGGTGCTCGTGGGCTTGGCCGCGATGGGCGCGTTCGATCACTCGGCTGGCGCAGTCCTGTGCGCGGCCGCCATGCCCGGTTGGCCAGTTCACTCGATGGCGACAATGTATCTGGTGATGGCGCTGGTCCACTTGCCGCCGTGGATTGAGGCGACGGGGAAGTGGCGGCAGAATGCCTAGGCCAACCCCAGCGCGTTCAATTTGCGGATCAGCTTGCCCGGCATCGCGTCGCTCGCCATTTCGCCCTCGCCGAGATCGGGCGGGGCGTTCTTTTGTTCGAGGTAACGCCAGCCCTGGTGGGCGCGCTTGGCCTTGGGGTGGACGAGTACCAACTTGGGCGCGAGGCGGATGGTCCAGCGGCGGTCCTCGCGCTGTTCGAAGCCGAGGATTTCACTGCGCGCGATAATCGCGTGGTCCATGATCCAGTAGAGCGAGCCGCCGATCATCTCGGCATGGCGCTTGGGCAGGTAGCGCGTGGTCATCAGCGCTTCTTCGTCCGCCTCGACCCAGGCGCGCAAGTTGTCGAGGCTGCCCGAGCGGTAGGCGATCTTGGTCATGCTGAGCGGCATCGCGGCTACCCGACTAGCCCGGTCGCCACCGCCAGGCTGAGGAACACCAGGAAGCCCATCGAATCGGTCGTCATGGTGACGAAGATCGACGAGGCGATGGCCGGATCGGCCCCGAACCGTTCCATCGTCAGCGGCACCAGAACCCCGGCAATGCCGGCGATCAGGATGTTGGCCATCATCGCCAGGCCAATCACCATGCCGAGGTGGTAATCGCCGAACAGCAGGCTGACCACGACCGCGATCACCACCGCCACGCTGGCCCCGTTGAGCAGCGCAATCTTGATCTCGCGCCGGACCGCGCGCCAGGTATTGCTGCTGGTCAGCTGGTTGGTCGCCAAGGCCCGCACGGTGACTGCCAGCGTCTGGGTGCCGGCATTGCCGCCGATCCCGGCCACGATCGGCATCAGCACCGCCAGCGTCACCAGTTGGGCGATCACGTTTTCGAACCGCGAGATGATGAACGAGGCGAGGCTGGCGGTGACGAGGTTGGCAATCAGCCAGCGCACCCGCGCGGCATAAGCTTCGCGGATCGGCTCGTTGATGTCGCCTTCGCCCGCGCCGGACAGCAGCATGACATCTTCGCCCGCTTCTTCCTGGATGATGTGGACCACGTCGTCGACCGTGATCTGCCCCACCAGGCGGCCGGTCTCATCCACCACCGCGGCGCTGATCAGCGCGTATTTCTGGAACCGGAGGGCCACTTCTTCCTGGTCCATCGTGACCGGGATCAGCGTCTGGTCGCGCTTCATCACGTCGGCCAGTGCGACCTGGCGCGGCGTGCGCAGGATCCATGACAACTGGCAAGTGCCGACGGGCCGATGCCGCGCATCGACGATGAACACTTCCCAGAATTCTGTCGTCAGGTCGTCATGGTCGCGCAGGTAATCGATCAGGTTGCCGACGGTCAGGTGTTCGGGCACCGCCACCAGCTCGCGCTGCATCAGGCGGCCGGCGGACTCTTCGGGGAAGGACAGCGCCGATTCGATGGCCGCGCGGTCTTCCGGCTCCATCTCGGCGAGGATCGCGGCCTGGTCGGCGGGCTCGAAATCCTCGATCAGCTGGACCGCGTCATCGGTGTCGAGCTGTTCGGCCAGCTCGGCCACGGCCGAGGCGGGCAGCGCCTCGAGCATGTCTTCGCGGACGTAATCGTTGAGCTCGGCGATCACGTCGCCGGTCATCAGGTCGGTAATCGCGACGGTCAGCGCGCGCCGCTGCTCGCTGGTCAGCAGTTCGAGCAAATCGGCGATGTCGGCCGGGTGGAGCGGCTCGACCAGGTCGTAGGCGCGGGCCTGGTCGCGATCATCGAGCGCGTCGACCACCGAGGCGACGAATTGCGACTTCAGCCGATTTTCCTGGTCAAGCTGCTCGCCGTCCTCGCGCGGGGCGTCGTCTGCCAGCTCCTGGATGTCGAGATCGGCCATGCCCGGGCTGTATTCCGGAATAGCGCAAAAGCAAGCGGGCGGGTGACATCCGCGGTGCGCGACTTATATGGCCGCCAACACATCAGGAGATAACCCATGGCTGACGACACACTGACCCTTACCCTCGACACTGGCAACGGGGAGGGCGGCGACGTTGTCATCAAGCTGCGCCCCGACCTCGCGCCGGGCCATGTGGAGCGGATTACCACGCTGGCAAAGGATGGCTTTTACGACGGCGTGGTGTTCCACCGCGTAATCCCGGGCTTCATGGCGCAAGGCGGAGACCCAACCGGCACTGGCGGCGGCGGCAGCGACAAGCCCGACATCAAGGCCGAATTCAACGCCGAGCCGCACGTGCGTGGCACCTGCTCGATGGCGCGTACCCAGGCGCCCAACAGCGCCAACAGCCAGTTCTTCATCTGCTTTGACGATGCCCGCTTCCTCGACAAGCAATACACCGTGTGGGGCCAGGTCGAGAGCGGCATGGAACACGTCGACGCGCTGCCCAAGGGCGAACCGCCGCGGTCACCGGGCAAGATCGTCAAAGCATCCGTGGGGTGATGCATTAGTGAGAGATAGAGAAATAGACCTTTGTCACCCAGTAACTGGCGATCGGATTGCCGTCCTTATCGAGCGCAGGATCGAAGTCGATCGCGTGCTCGATATCCGCGCAACTGCTGGCTTCGAATGCAGGATCGCTTAACGGCATCTGGATTCGGCATCCAGTAATGTCTCCGTGTTCGTCAATCGAAAGACGCACATTGACGACGCCTTGCATCGACCGCCGGATCATTTCCGGCGGATAATCCATCATGCTCCCGACTTTGTCCAAGTTGGTCGGTATTGCGCCCCTCGTCAGTGTCTTGTGGGCTTCGACATCGATCCCCCAGTGAGTCAGCAGTTCGTCGGCGCACTGGTTCAGCGCGGCGATCGGTCTTGCTAAAGATCCGGTATGGAGGATCAACGGAACTCCGAACGCCCGGCGAAGCGCAAACGTTTGGATGCCGGCAGCCGCTGCTTCTTCAACCGCCTGCCAATCGCGCGATCGACGGTAAGCGTCCTGTTCTACCGGGTCTTTAATGTACTCGACTTCCGGTCTCTCGATAATCGCGGGAGCAAACAGGACACCGCTCGAATGGTCGGCAAGCGTGAGGGTGTTGGGGTTGTTGGCAGGGTGCCAATCTCCCGCGTCGCCGAAGCGATATTGGAAGTTGGGTGGGGTACGGGCGTGCATGCGGTTACTCACGACCATCGCTTGCAAGCCAAGGCCCGGTTCAAACCGTCGAAATTCGAGCCTGACGATATTCTTGCCTTGAGCAAATGCGCGCGTGAGTGCGCAACTATCGGCATCGTAAGCGAGATTCCACGAACTGCTCGGTTCGAGTGGGGCCGCCTTGCTGGCGCTCGCTAGGCAAAGCGACAGGCTTCCCGCCAGCAAGGCAAAGATTCTCCAAATCTTCATTAGGTGCGACCCCCGATTTCCTGCGTACGCGCTATTCCTGCGCCAAAGTCGGCGCGACGTTGCGCATCTGGATGTACCATTTGCCGTCGATCTTCGTGAGATCGTCGACCCCGTTGCCAGAGGCGACGACAACGGGCGGGGTCGGGCCGCCGGGGCCGCTGCCGAACACTGTCTGGTGGTAGTAGTGGTAGCGTGCATGGGTCGGGTCGACGAATTCAAGGTACTGGTTCATCGTGAAGTGGCGCATTGTGCCGATCGTCTCGCCGGCGGCGCGGCGATCATCCTGTGATTTCTTGAACCCGAGCACGAACGTGCGCAGCGCGTCGCGGCCCTTGGTCTGGCCGAACGCGCCATCGGGCGAGAACGAATTGACGTAGGCATCCGCGTCATAGTTATCGAGCGCGCGGTCATAGCCCCACATCAGCTTGGCAATTGCGGCGCGGTCCTCGTCGGTGCCGACATAGGGCGCGGCGGCCGCTTGCGGCGCCGGCGCAGCGAGCGCCATCGGATCCCAGTGCTCGTCGGCCTTGCCCTCGACGAAGCGCCAGGTGTCGAACCAGGTCGTCGTGTAGCTCTGGCTCGTATCGTCGGCATAGGGCAGCCGGCGAACCGTCAGGATGGTGACGTAATCGCCTTCGGCCACCACCGCGACCACGGCATTGGGATCGCTGGCGCTCAGGGCCGGGCAGGGGCTCAGCGGCTGTTGCTTGGCGATGTCGACGAAATAGTGGACCACGCCCGCCAGGCCCGAGGCGGCGACCGGGTTGTGCTGGATGTACTTGTCGGTCAGCCACTCGCTTGCGCGGCTCCATTCGTGGCATTTCAGCAATTCGCGCTGGATGTGCAGCGCCGCCTGCTTGTTGCGGTTGAGGTTGCGATCCGGGCTGGTGAACAGCGATTCGGGATTGGCGTGGCCGATGACAGGGTCGCTCAGCGCCCGCTGCTGGGCCTGCGCTACGCCGGAAATGGCCGCCGTCGCCATGGCAGCGGACAACAAAACGAAGGTGAATTTCATGGTCAGGCCCCTCTCAAAGATCCCTTTGGGGGCATCTTGGCCGAACTAGGGCCTCAGAGTCGAGCCTCGACCAGCCAATCGTGGAACAGCCGCACCGGCCGCATCTCGAGATCGATCGTGCGGCATACGAACCAGTAGCTGTACGGGCTGTTGACCTCGACCTCGAACAGCTTGGCCAGGCGGGGGTCATTATTCCGCGCGATGTGGTCGTCATGCATGATCGCGATGCCGAGGCCCTGTGCGGCGGCTTCGAGAATAAGCTGACCCGAATCGTAATGGTCAATCGCGATCGGTTGCAGGTCCTTGAAACCGAGCGCAGCCTTCCAGGCATCGAAGCTCAGCGGCATGTCGGTGTGGATCAGGAAAGTCTGTTCCTCCAGCGCTGCTTTGTCAGGCTCGGCACCCAACTTATCGGCCAGCGTGCGGTTGCAGATCGCGTGGACGGTGTTGTGATCGAGCCGGACCTTGTGCAAGCCCGGGCCCGGGTCGGTGGTCAGCAAGATCGCCGCATCGAGCGTATCGCCTACACGGTCGAGCAAGTGGGGCCCGGTGTCGATATCGATGTGCAACCGGGGATGGCGCTGGCGCAAGTCGGGCAGGTGGGGGAACAATCGCTGGGTGCCGAACAACGGCAGCACGCCGAGACGTAAGCGTAGTAGCTGGAGGTTTTCCGACTGGGCGTCGACCGCAGCGGCAAGCGATTCGAGGTGCGGCGCAACCGAATCGTAGAACGCGCGCCCTTCATCGGTCAGCCGCATCGTCTGGCCGCTGCGCGAAAACAGCTTCTTGCCGGTAAATTCTTCGAGATTGCCGATCCGCCGCGACAGCGCCGACGGGCTCAGTCCGAGTTCTTCCGCAGCCGCGCGGGCCGAACCGAGCCGCACAGTGCGTACGAAAGCTTCGAGCGCGCGAAGAGGGGGCAGGCGGCGCATGGACAGTCAGTGTTTCGAAAAATGCAACTCGTGTCGAGAACCGAAACCGACAGCGTGGGGGAAAGCTCTCACCAAGTGCCTTTTCAGTCAGTCCCGTCGGTTTCACTCTGTGGCGGCTGGTGCAGGCGCAGGCGGGTAACGTGGGTCTGATCGCCCGCGGTGACTTCAATGCGCCACCCACTTGGGTGCCTCAGCACCGCGCCCACCGGCGGCACCTGTTCGGCCAGCACAAACGCCAGACCGCCAAGCGTATCGACGGCTTCTTCGACCTCAGCAATGCGGGGATCGCCAACCGTCTTGGCGACGTCGTCCAGTTCTGCGCGAGCGTCCGCGTCCCACATTCCGTCACCGATCGGCACCACCAGTTCGACCGGCGCATCGTCGTGCTCGTCTTCGATATTGCCGACGATTTCCTCGACCAGGTCTTCGATGGTGATGATCCCGTCGGTGCCGGAAAATTCATCGACCACGATGGCCAGGTGGATCCGCCGGCTGCGCATGTCGGCCAGCACGTCGAGCGCGCTGCGCGATTGCGGCACATAGAGGGGCTGGCGCATCAGCGTGGTCCAGTCCGACGGCGGCGGCGCGCCCGTGGCAAGGAACGGGAATACGTCCTTGAGGTGCATCATCCCGATCACCTGGTCGAGCGTGTCGCGATAGACCGGCAGGCGCGAATGGCCGTGCTCGGCAAATTGAGCCACCAGGTCGTCCCACGTGGCATCGGCGGCAACGGCGATTATCTCGCTGCGCGGTATCGCCACATCGTCGGCGTCGTGCTCGCTGAAATGGAGCAGGTTGCGCAGCATGGTGAGCTCGACCGGAGACATGTCGCCCTTGGCTGGCGATTCGTCGCTCGCCGCCTGCTCGTCTTCATGGTCATCGATCGCTTCTTCGATCTGGGCGCGAAGCGAGGTTTCGCCGTCCTC
>JBDSDZ010000144.1:0-3446 GCA_039920345.1 Croceibacterium sp. | reverse complement strand
GCGCTCAGCGTGGCCGGGTGATCGAAACTGCCTTCGCCGGTCAGCATGGCCACGATCTGGAAGGTCACGGTGGTCATCGCGGCGAATGGGTTGGCGGTGAAATTTGCCGCGGCACCGGCGGCCATGACCACGATCATTGTCTCGCCAATCGCGCGGCTGACCGCCAGCATCACGCCTGCGACGATGCCGGGCAGGGCGGCCGGAACCAGCACGCGGCGGATCGTCTCGTTGGTCGTCGCGCCCATCGCCAGGCTGCCGTCGCGCATCGCCTGCGGCACGGCGGCAATGGAATCGTCGGCCATCGAGGACACGAACGGGATGATCATCACCCCCATTACCAGGCCTGCCGCAAGCGCACTTTCGCTCGAGGCGTTGGCGATGCCGATTGAATGCCCAAAGTCGCGAATGAACGGGGCGACGGTCAGCGCGGCGAAGTAGCCGTAGACCACCGTTGGCACACCGGCGAGGATCTCCAGCGCCGGCTTGAGCCACTTGCGCCACTTCGGGTGGGCGTACTGCGTCAGGTAGATCGCGCTCATCAGGCCGAGCGGGATGGCCACGACCATGGCGATGATCGCGCCGATGTAGATCGTGCCCCAGAACAGCGGCAGCGCGCCGTAGCGCGAGGGATCGGGATGCGCGGCGCTGCTCATCGGGTCGGGGCCCCAGTGGGTCCCGAACAAGAAGTCGAGCGGGTTGACCATGCCGAAAAAGCGGACCGTTTCGAACACCAGGCTGAGGAAAATGCCCAGCGTCGTCAGGATCGCCACCAGCGACGCGAGCAGCAGCAGGCTCATGATCGATCGTTCGACCTTGGTGCGCGCGGCAAAATCCGGATTGAGCCGCAGGAACGCCCAGACGCCGCCGATCAGCGCCAGCAACAGGGTCACGCCGGTGCCGATCAGGTTGTAACGGGTCAGTGCGTTGCCAAAGGGTTCAACCAGATCGCGCGCGGCAGGGTTGAAGACGGCTCGCGCTGCCCCGGTTGCCACGGCGCGGGCTTCCCCAAGGATCGTCTCTCGCTCCATCCCGAAAGGGGGCAGACTGGCCGCAGCGGGATCAGCCAGCACCGAGTGCAGGATCAGCTGCGGGGCAATAGCGTTCCACAGGATCACAAACAGCAGCACCGGGACCACAATCCACAGCGCGACATACCAGCCGTGATAGTTCGGCAGCGAGCGCAGGCGCACGCTTGGCTCGGTTCGGCGGAAACTCCACGCACGCGCCCGCGCCGCTAGCCATCCAACCAGTCCAAGGCCAAAAGCCAGGAGGAGCAGGAAGGCGGGCGACATCGGGCGGGCGAACGCGCTTACTTCAGCTCGGTCGCGACGAGCGGGGTAAAGGCGCTGGCAGCAGCGGTGCTGCGCGTGGCAACGTCATCCGGGCTGGCAACCAGGCCAGCCTTGGCCAACGGGCCGTCCTTGGCCCACGACTTGGCCCATTCGGCGACGTATTCGCGAAGCCCGCGGATTGCATCGAGGTGGGCATTCTTGACGTAGATGAACAGCGGGCGCGCGCCGGGATAGGCGAAGCTGGCGATGTTATCATACGTCGGCTGAACCCCGTTCATGGTCAGGCCCTGCACCTTGTCGGCGTTTTCCTCAAGGTAGGAGTAGCCGAACACACCGATGGCATTTGGATTGCCTTCGATCTTCTGCACGATCAGGTTGTCCTGCTCGCCCTGGTCGACATAGGCGCCGTCCGAACGGATCTCGGTGCAGGTGGTGTCGTGCAGCTCCTTGTTGCTGTCTTTCAGCGCCTTCATTTCGGCATTGGTGTCACAACCGGCGGTCAGGATCAGTTCCTTCAGCGCATCGCGCGTGCCCGAGGTGGACGGCGGCCCGTAAACCAGGATTGGCTGGGCAGGGAGCGACGGATCGACGTCATGCCAGGTCTTGGCGGTCTGCTCCTTGCCGAACGGCTTTGCGGCAAGCGCGCGGTAGACGATTTCGGGCGTCAGGTTCATCGTCAGACCGCCTTTGGCGGTGGCGAAGGCGATCCCGTCGAGCCCGACTTGGATTTCGGTAATCGCATCGACACCGTTCTTGTGGCACTCAGCGAACTCGCTGGCCTTGATCCGGCGCGAGGCGTCGGCGATGTCAGGCGTATCGGCGCCAACGCCGGCGCAGAACAGTTGCAGCCCAGCACCCGAGCCGGTTGATTCAATAATCGGCGAGGTGAAATCCGGGTTCGAGCGAACGAAGCTTTCAGCCACCAGCTTGGCGAACGGATAGACCGTTGACGAACCGACCGCACGGATCGAATCGCGGGTGCCTTCGCCACCACCATTACTGCCGCAAGACGCCAGCGAAGCCGCGCACAGCGCGACGAGCGAAGAACGCAAAATCACTTTCATGGTACAAATCCTCTAGATGTTGCCGGCCTGCTAGGCGCGGAGTGTTACGGACTGACGACAGATTTCCGACATGTCCCGGACACATTCACGGGTTCTTAGAAGTCGACTTGCGCCCTCATTCCCAGGGTATCGACCTGATATTCGCTGTCGAACCCGGCCAGTACTGCAGCGTCCGAAACCCACAGATGACCGTAGTTGATGATCAGGCGCAGATAGTCGGTCGGAACCCAGATGGCGGACAGTCCGGCGGTCTGCTGCAAGCCGCCGGTGATGCCGGCATCATTAAGGTCGAGCCGGTCATACCGGGCGTTGATCTGGATCGCGCCAATCCCGCCCGCGCTGACCGGGTTGACTGGCTTGATCCGATCGTAAGCGCCGCCTTTGTAGGCTGTCTTGTCACCCGGTGTGACCAGCAGGCCAACTTCGGCATAGCCGCCCCAGAATGTCGGGTCAGGCAAGCCGGGGCGCAGCGCTGTCATCCGGTGCCCCTCGACCGTCGCGTGGAACGGGCCTGCGATATAGGCCAGTTCAGCGCCGAAATTACGCTCGCCAGTGGCGGCAAAGGCGTGGGTGTCGACCAGCCGGATATCGGTTGTGTGGACGAACGGGCGCGCGCGATAGCGTACCGTGCCAAAGGCATCGTTGATGTCGCGGAAGTGGGCCGATCCGCCGATGTGCAGCGTGCCGCCTGCCACCTTGGGGCTGAACACCACGCGGCCATCGACGCTGTAGTTGTGGTTGGTATCAGTATTGAGGTCGGCGGCGTTGTCAGTGAATACGCCCGCCTGAACCAGCACATCCTTGCCGGCAAAGGTACCGCTGAAGCCAACGCGCCGTTCGAAGCCAAACGCAGAGGTGAACGCGGCGCGCTCCATCATTGATGTGAAGAGATCGCTGGTCATCTCTTCCAGCCCGTCAAACGGCTTATGCTGGCCAAGCGTCAGGGTGAGGTGCGGACTGGCTTTGTAGGTCAGGTAGACGTCGGTCAGGTCGACCGCGGAATTGGCGAAGTCGGCCTCGAGGCGATAACCGAAGTTGCCGGGCAGGGTGCCTTCGAAACCAAGGTAGGCGCGGCGAAATTCGGTGCTGA
>JBDSDZ010000143.1:0-11750 GCA_039920345.1 Croceibacterium sp. | reverse complement strand
TGTCCCTGTTTTCCAGCACGCCCGAAGATGCCGTCGACAAGCTCAAGGCCGATCATGATGCGGTCGAAGACATGCTCGACCGCATCAAGGACGCGGACCCTGCAGAAAAGCTTAAGCTCGGCGGGCGGCTGGCCAACATGCTCAAGATCCACATGGAGCTGGAGGAAGAGCTGTTTTACCCGGCGCTGCGGCGCCACGGCGGTAAAAAGGCCAAGCTCGATGAAGGCCTGGTCGAACACGATACCGCCAAGATTATCGTCAACGACGTACTCGACGCGCGCAACACCCAGGACAACGTGATCGCCAAGCTGCAGGTGCTCGGCGAACAGATGGTCCATCACCAGGACGAGGAAGAAGAAAAGGGCGGCATCTTCGACCAGGCGCGCGAGAGCGATCTCGACCTGGTGGCGATGCTCGAAAAAATGCTGGTGCGCGAAAAGGAACTCAAGGCCGAGCTCAAGGACGATGGCGGCTTGCCGACGGCCGAGCCGAGCAAGATCCACATCGCCGCGTCGGAGTAAGGCGCGGGGGCCTAGCCGCCCCTGAGCAGTTGTACGCCCCAGTCACGATCGAAAAGGTACAGTAGTACCCGCGCCGCCTCGCCGCGCTCGCCGGTCAGGCCGCCGTCGCGTTCCACCAGCAGCCGCGCGTCATCGTGCGCCAGCGGCAGCAGACGCTGAATCTGCTCAAGGTCGGCCACGCGGAACGGGGTGTCGCCCGACTGGCGCGTGCCGAGCAGTTCGCCGCCGCCGCGCAACGCGAGATCTTCTTCGGCCAGCCGGAATCCGTCCTGCGTTTCGCGCATCAGCGCCAGCCGCTGGCGGCCGACTTCGCTCAATGCCTCGCCGCGCAGCAACAGGCAGACTGACTTGCCGCTGCCGCGCCCGACCCGGCCGCGCAACTGGTGCAACTGGGCAAGGCCAAAGCGTTCGGCCTGTTCGACTACCATCAACGTGGAATTGGGCACATCGACCCCGACTTCGATCACCGTAGTCGCCACCAGCAACTGCGCCGCGCCCGAGGCAAAGCGCGCCATCGCGGCGTCTTTGAGCTCGGGCTTGAGCTGGCCGTGGACCAGCGCCACGGTATCGCCGAACCGCGCCTTGAGCGATGCGAAGCGCGCTTCGGCCGCGGCCAGGTCCTGGCTCTCGTCCTCGCTCCCGCGCACCATCGGGCACACCCAATAAGCTTGCGCCCCGCTTTCGAGATGCCGCGCCAGGCCATCGACAACATCGGCCAGCCGGTCGAGCGCGACCACGCGGGTGTCGATCGGCTGGCGTCCCGGGGGCATCTCGTCGAGCCGGCTGACGTCCATTTCGCCATATTGCGCCAGCGTCAGCGTGCGCGGGATCGGCGTTGCGGTCATCGCCAGACAATGCGGCGTGACCTTGCCCTTCTGGGTAAGTAGCAGCCGCTGGCTGACCCCGAAGCGATGCTGTTCATCGATCACCACCAGCGCGAGGTTGCGATAGCTGACGGTGTCCTGGAAAATCGCGTGGGTGCCGACCACGATGTCGATGCTGCCATCGAGCAATCCCATCAGGATCGATTCCCGCGCGCGGCCTTTGTCGCGCCCGGTCAGCAGCGCGATGGTCACCCCCGTCGGTCCGGCCAGCGCGCGCAGCGTATCATAGTGCTGGCGGGCGAGAATTTCGGTCGGCGCCAGCATGGCCGCTTGCGCTCCGCCTTCCACCGCCAGCAGCATCGCTTCGAGCGCCACCACCGTCTTGCCCGATCCGACATCGCCCTGCAGCAGCCGCAGCATCGGCGCGGCCTGCGCCATGTCGCCGGCGATCTCGCCAATCGAGCGTTGCTGCGCGCCGGTCAGCGGGAACGGCAGGTCGAGCTTGTCGCGCAACCGCCCGTCGCCGGTCAGCGGCTGTCCGCGGCGCTTGCGGTTGTCGGCCCGCACCAGCAACAGCGCGAGGCTGTTGGCGAGCAGTTCGTCATAGGCGAGCCGATCGCGCGCCGCCGGATGCTCGGCGCGGTGCGCCAGCACCAGCGCGTCGCGCCAGGTGGGCCATTTGTGCTGGCCCAGCAGGCCGGGCTCGATCCATTCGGGCAGTTCGGGCGCGCGTTCGATCGCCTGTTCGACCAGGCTGGCGACTTTGGGCTGGGTCAGCCCCTCGGCCAGCGCATAGACCGGTTCGACCAGGTGGCCCATCAGCCCGGCGCTGTCTTCCGCCACGTGGTCAGGATGGACCATCTGCAGCATCTGCCCGTACTGATCGAGACGCCCTGCGACCCAGCGCTTTTCTCCCACCGGGAGCAGCTTCTTGGCGGTGTAGCTGGCCTTGCCGAAATAGGTGATCGCGCAAATGTTGCCGAGCGCGTCCTGCGCCAGCACGCGATAAGGCGCGCGGTTGCCGGGGCTGGAGCAGTGCTCGACCACGGTCAGCGCGACGACCACCTGCTCGCCCACCGTCGCTTCGTCCAGGTTGGCCACCGCGCGGCGCTGCACGAACCGGTCGGGCAAGTGATACGCCACATCGCGCACCCGCGTCAGCCCGAGCTTCTCGAGCGGCTTCTTCAGCTTAGGCCCGACGCCTTCGAGGCTGTCGGTTTCGGCAAACAGCGGATTGAGCGTCGCGGGGCGCATGGCCCCTCCCCTATGCGCTTTCAACGCTGGTGCGAAGGTCATCGCTCCTAACGTTTGTGAATTGAGGAACCGGGAAATCCGCCCGCGGTTGCAAGGAGGAACCCGTCAAACCCACTCAGACGCAGGAGACCCACATGGCTACCGAAGAATTCACCGACGCAATTGCGCTGCTCAAGGCCGATCACCGCAAGGTCGAAGACCTGTTCGAGAAGTTCGAAAACGCCAGCGGCAAGGATCGCAAGGAATCGCTCGCCAACCAGATTTGTACCGAGCTGAAGATCCACGCCATGATCGAGGAGGAGATCTTCTACCCGGCGTTTCGCGGCAAGATCGAAGATGACACGCTCGACGAAGCGTATGTCGAGCACGACGGGGCCAAACTGCTGATCAACGATATCGTGGCCGGCGGCCCGGACGAGCAGTTCTACGATTCCAAGGTCAAAGTCCTGAGCGAGGAAATCGAGCACCACGTGGGCGAGGAGGAAATGCCCAAGGAAGGCATGTTTGCCCAGTGCCGCGACACCGATGTCGATCTGGTCGCGCTGCGTGACCAGATGCTGGCGCGCAAGCAGGAGCTGATGGCGCAGGCCGAGAATGGCGGGCTCCCGCCGGCCGAAATGACCGCCGTCCAGCCGACTGCCGCCGCCTGACCGCTTGCACACGGGGCGCGGCGGTCCTAACCGCGCCCCGTGGCCGATCTTCAACCTCGACATGCCCGCGCGCGGTTCCGTGCCTGGCATCGCGGCACGCGCGAGGCCGACTACATGATCGGCGGCTTTTTCGACCGCTATCACGCCACCTGGGACGAGCCCCAACTGCTGTGGTTCGAATCGTTGATTGAGGAAGACGACGTCGACGTCATGGCATGGGCGCTACAGACCCGGCCGGCGCCGGAAAAGTTCGCCGGACCGATGCTGGCCGCGCTTGAAAAGCTCGATTATGTGTCCATCTAGGTTTCGGTTCGCAACGGGTCGACCCCCCTCTGACCCCCCATTTGCGCGCCCCCGCCCGCGTATCCTTCCAACCATCGCGGGCGGGACTTCCCCTGCCAGCGGAACCGTGGCCCTCGCCCAGGCTTGAACCGCAGAATGCCCGACCTTTCCCGCATCCTGGCCTCCGCCACGCCGTTGACGCTGAGCTCCGTTCCGCGCGGTGCGCAGCCGCTGGTCATGGCCGACCTCGCGCGCGCCGCCAAAGGCCGCGCTGTCTTCATCGCGCCCGACGAGCAGGCGATGCGCGCGGTGACCGACGCGGCGCGCTGGTTCGCGCCCGAATTGCAGGTGATCGAATTCCCCGCCTGGGACTGCCTGCCTTACGACCGCGCCAGTCCGGCAATCTCGGTCAGCGCGCGGCGCCTGTCCGCGCTGCACCAGTTGCAGGCGGGCAAATCGGGCAGCCAGCTGCTCGTCACTACGGTCAACGCCGTGCTCCAGCGGGTGCTCACCCCGTTCCGCATCCGCGAGGGCGTGCGCGAGCTCAAGCGCGGCGCGACCATCGGGCATGACAGCCTGGCCGCGCTGCTCCAGCGGCAAGGCTACAGCCGCACCGACACCGTGGTCGATACCGGCGAATTTGCGGTGCGCGGTTCGATCTTCGACTTGTTTCCCGCCGGGCTCGACCAGGGCCTGCGGCTCGACTTCTTCGGCGACGAGCTGGAAAGCCTGCGGCTATTCGATCCCAACACCCAGCGCACCACCAGCATGGTCGAAGGGCACCTGTTGCTGCCCGCGAGCGAGGCGCTGCTGGACGAGGACAGCGTCAGGCGATTCCGCGCCCGCTACCGCGAACGGTTCGGCGCCAACGCGACGCAGGACCCGCTCTACCAGGCGATCAGCGACGGGCGGCGGCTGGCCGGCATGGAGCACTGGCTGCCCCTGTTCGAAGACAAGCTGGCCACGCTGTTCGACCATCTCTCGCCCGATGACTTGCTGGTGATCGACGCCGCCGCCATTCCTGCAGGCGAGGAACGGCTGGTCGATATCGACGATTACTACCGCCAGCGGATCGAGACCGGCGGCCAGGCGGCGGGCAGCTACCGCCCGATCGAACCCGATGCGCTGTATCTGTCGCGCGAGGAGTTCACCGGCGCGCTCGACCGCCAGCCAATCCACCGCGCGGTGATCTTCGCCGAACCGGAAAGCGCCAAGGTGCTCGATTTCGGGTTCCGCTCGGCGCGCGACTTCACCCCCGAACGATCGCAAGGCGCGAATGTCTACGAAGCCGCGGCAGCTCACTTCAAGGCGCTCGGCAAGGCTGGCAAGCGCCCGCTCTACGCCGCCTATTCGGAAGGCTCGCGCGCCCGGGTGGGCTCGATCCTCGAGGAAGCGGGCACAATTTTCAAGCTCGCGGACACCTGGCAAGCGGCGCTCGGCGCATCGGGCAAGGGTGCGCCGGTGGCAATGGTGCTGCCGCTCGACACCGGGTTTTCCAATGACGAGCTGGAGCTGGTCACCGAACAGGATCTGCTGGGTGACCGGCTGGTCCGGCGGCGCAAGCGGCAGAAGGATTCCGACGCCTTCCTGGCCGAGCTTTCGGCCCTGGGGCGCGGCGACCTGGTGGTGCATCTCGACCACGGCATCGGCAAGTACCTTGGCCTCGAACCGATCACCGTCGGCCAGAGCAAGCACGACTGCGTGATGCTGGAGTACGCCGGGGGCGACAAGCTCTACATCCCGGTCGAGAACATCGACGTGCTCAGCCGCTATGGCAGCGGCGACGAGTTCGGCGCGCTCGACCGGCTGGGCGGCGAGGCGTGGCAGCGGCGCAAGGCGCGGCTCAAGGAACGCATCCGCGAAATCGCCAACGAGTTGCTGCGCACGGCAGCGGCGCGCGCGCTGCGAAAAGCGCCGGTGCTGGAGGCCGAGGAAAGCGCACTGGCGCAGTTCGTCGACCGCTTCCCGTGGCAGGAAACCGAGGATCAGGAACGCGCCATTGGCGAAGTGCTGGGCGACCTTGGCGAAGGCAAGCCGATGGACCGGCTGGTGTGCGGCGATGTTGGTTTCGGCAAGACCGAAGTTGCGATGCGCGCCGCCTTTGTCGCGGCGATGAGCGGGCAACAGGTGGCGATTGTCGCCCCCACCACCCTGCTCGCGCGCCAGCATTACGAAAACTTCCGCGACCGCTTTGCCGGTTTCCCGACCAAGGTCGGGCGCCTCTCGCGGCTGGTCCCGACCAAGGAAGCCAAAGAAACCCGCGAAGGTCTTGCCGATGGCACGATGGACATTGTCATCGGCACCCATGCGATCCTGTCCAAGACTACCCAGTTCAGGAACCTGGGCCTGGTGGTGGTGGACGAGGAGCAGCGCTTTGGCGTGACCCACAAGGAAAAGCTCAAGCAGCTGCGCGCCGATGTCCACGTGCTCACGCTCACCGCCACGCCGATCCCGCGCACGCTGCAGATGGCAATGAGCGGGCTGCGCGAACTTTCGACCATCCAGACCCCCCCTGTCGACCGGCTGGCGGTGCGCACTTACGTGATGGAATGGGACGACATGGTGATGCGCGAGGCGCTGCTGCGCGAACATCACCGCGGCGGGCAGAGCTTCATCGTGGTGCCCCGCATCGCCGACATGGAAGCCGTGTCCGCCTGGCTGCACAAGCACGTTCCCGAAGTGAAGGCCGTCACCGCGCACGGGCAGATGAGCCCGACCGAAGTGGAAGAGCGCATGAGCGCGTTTTACGATAAGAAGTACGAAGTGCTGCTGTCGACCACGATCGTCGAATCCGGGCTCGACATCCCCAGCGCCAACACCATCATCATCCACCGCGCCGACCGCTTCGGCCTCGCCCAGCTATACCAGCTGCGCGGCCGCGTGGGCCGGGCCAAGCTGCGTGCCTATGCCTATCTCGCGACGCCCAAGGACCGGGCGCTGTCCGAAGTGGCGGAGAAGCGGCTCAAGGTGCTGGGCGATCTCGACAGCCTCGGCGCGGGCTTCCAGCTTGCCAGCCACGATCTCGACATTCGCGGCGCGGGTAACCTGCTGGGCGACGAACAATCGGGCCATATCCGCGAAGTCGGCTTCGAATTGTACCAGTCGATGCTGGAAGACGCGATCCTGGCGGCCAAGGCGGGCGAAGTCGGGCTGGAGAACGACCGCGGCGGCCTCAGCCCGCAGATCACCGTCGATGCGCCAATCATGATCCCCGAGGAATACGTGCCCGACCTGGCGGTGCGCATGGCGCTCTATCGCCGCCTCAACGATGCCAAGGACAAGGCCGAGGTGGAATCGATGGCGGCCGAAATGATCGACCGTTTCGGCCCGTTGCCGCAGGCGACCGCCAACCTGGTCAAGCTGATCGAGATCAAGCAGCAGGCCATCGAAGCGTGCATCGCCAAGATCGAGGTCGGCGCGCGCGGCACGCTGGTCAGCTTCCACGAAGACCGCTTCCCGGACCCCGCCGGCCTGCTCGCCTATGTTGACCGCCTGGCTGGCACCGCCAAGCTGCGCCCCGACATGAAACTGGTCATCAGCCGCACCTGGGGCGACCCGCAAAGCCGCCTCAACGGCCTGGTGCAACTGACCAAGGGCCTCAGCGCGGTTGTGCGGAAGGCGGAGAAGCGGGAGACGGTGGGAGTGTGACGTTAAGATCGATGTTCGCAAAGTCCATCCCGACCATTGCCGACGTCTAAGAGTTCGTTACCCTATCGCGGCATGACAACGGCCAAGCTTGGAGAAAATATCGCCCGCGAGTGGAGCGAGGACGCGCAAGCAACGGAGCTGCGGGATGCGCTGCAAATAGTTGCGACTGACGCTCCCTCTGGCCTCAAAATGTTGGAGAAACTGGCTGCGAATGGTTCGTCCTTGGCAAAAGTATACCTTGGAAACATTCATCTAAGAGGGAAACACGGAGTTCCCGAAGATGGTGAGCTTGGCGAAAGCTGGCTCAGGCGTTCGGCCGAGGAAGGTTCAATCGAAGGCGCATATGGGCTGGCTAGTTGCTTGCTGTGTTCCGGTAGAACTGATGCCGCGATCACAAAGTATCAGCGCTTGGCGGACCTGAAATACTCTCCCGCGCTTTTCGTTCTTGGCTGGCAATATTATCGGGGAGAAGGGGTCGAAACCAATCTCGAGAAGTCACTCTTCTACTTCAAATTGGCAGAGGCAGAGGGGCACTTCCATGCGGCTCATTGGATCAGTCATATCTATATGCGCTCGAACATGGGGCTCCTCGCCTGGCTTCGAGGTCTGACCAAGAAGATCGTGCTGACGATACCATTTGTCAGAGCCACTGTGAGCTATCCTTCGAGCGATCGTCTTCGACGTTGATTAGCAAGCGCTAACGGCGCAGTTCGCCACCTGCCACCGAATCGGAACACCCGATCAGCGCTGCTTCTTGGTCATGGTCGCGGTGAAATCGGGGTCCTTCTTCGCCACCCAATCGACGAACTTGCGTACGCTGGGGTTGTCCAGCAGGGCCTGCACATCCATCGCGTGGCGCTCCAGTTCGGAATTGGTGAAGTTGGCGATCAGCGTCTGCTGGCAAATCGGATGCATCGGCACGACATCGCGCCCGCCGCGGCTCTTGGGCACGGGATGGTGCCAGACAATGGTCTTGCCGGTGGGCCGACCGCACAGCCAGCACGGCACTGCTTCGACCGGCGCTTCCGGTTCGCTTTCGCGGTCCTCGTAATGACCATGCTTGGGATGCTTGCGGGCCATATGCCTGTGCCTGGATTGCCTGAGAGCGTGCTGCCCACCTAGGGCGATGCGGTCGGCATGGCCACACTGGCGTGGTTTGACTTGCCGCTACTGGCCTTGCGCCAACCGCGCAAACGCCTCTGCCATCATCGGCTCTGCGCCCAGGAACCCCTGCCACGCTTCGCAGCCCTCGCTGGACAGCGCGTCGAGCTGGCCCTGGCGTTCGACGCCCTCGGCGGTGACGTGGAGGCCCAGCGCGGCGGCCATGGCGAGGATACCGCGCAGGACGGCGAGGTCGCGGGGATCTTCGTCGATCCCTTCGACCATGCTGCAATCGAGCTTGAGCGCGTGCAGCGGCAATCGCTTGAGGTAGCCGAAGTTGCAGAAGCCCGCGCCGAAATCATCCAGCGCGATTTTGATACCAAGATCGACGAGGTGCTGCAGGTGGCGGGCGGATTCCTCGAGGTCGGCCACCAGTGCCCCCTCGTTGATTTCGAGCGTCAGCCGCTGCGGCGGGAAACCGGCTTCGGCCACCAGCCGCTCGACCGTTCCGGCAAACTCGCTCGCCGCCAGGTCAGTCGGCGTGATGTTGAACGACAGGTGCAGGTGGTCCGGCCAGCGCTGCGCGTGGCGCATGGCCTGCAGCGCCACGCAGCGCAACGTTTCGGCCAGCAGCCCGGCATTGGCCGCAATCGCAAACAGGCGCTGCGCACCGAGCAGCCCGAGCACGGGGTGGCGCCAGCGCGCCAGCGCCTCGGCCCCGATCAGCGCGCCACCCTGCACGGCAAACTGCGGCTGGAAAAAGACCTCGATCTCGTCGCCCGCCAGCGCAGCCGCGAGTTGCGCCGCTTCCGCCGCATCCCCCGCCTCGCGCCGATCCACCCCTGCCTGCCGTCTGTTTTCTGTCATGATCCCGCCGTACATCGCTGCGCCTTGGCGCAACAGCGCGCCAACGTCTTGCGCAATGCCGCGCGCGTTGCAATTCGGGACGCTGCTCCATAGGACGGTGCGCGATGGCAACCGTGGTCAAACAGGATGGCGCCAAACTGGCGAAACTGGCGCTGCTCGCGTCGCCTGCCGAACGGGCGCAGGAGGCGGCCGATGCACTGCGGCAATGCGGCGACTGGGCCTCGCTGGACGAGGCCGATGCGGTGGTCGTGCTCGGCGGTGACGGGTTCATGCTCGAGACCATGCACCGCATGCTCGACGACGATCAGTTGCTGCCGGTTTATGGCCTCAACCTGGGCACCGTGGGCTTCCTGATGAACCGCTACCAGAAGAACTGCCGCGTGCTCGAACGCATCAACAAGGCCAAGCGCATCGCGGTCGCCCCGCTGCGCATGGAAGCGATCGCGCAGAATGGGCAGACGACGGATTTCTACGCCATCAACGAAGTCTCGCTGCTGCGTGAAACCCGCCAGACGGCCAAGATAGAAATCAGCGTCAACGAGCGCGTGCGCATCCCGGAACTGGCGTGTGACGGCGTGCTGCTGGCCACCCCGGTCGGTTCGACGGCCTACAACTACTCCGCCAGCGGCCCGATCCTGCCGCTCGATTCGCAGATGTTCGCGCTGACCCCGATCAGCCCGTTCCGCCCGCGCCGGTGGAAAGGCGCGATCCTGCCCGATCGCAGCCGGGTAACCTTTCGCGTGCTCGATGCCGCCAAGCGCCCGGTCTCGGTCGTCGCCGACCAGAAGGAATTGCGCGACGTGGCCGAAGTGCGCCTGCAGATCGAGCGCGAACGCACGCTGACGCTGCTGTTCGACCCCGGTCACGCGCTCGACGAACGGATCGTGGCGGAACAGTTCGCCTATTGATGAAGTGAGGCTTGTCAAACCGCAGGACCGCCCATATAGGCGCACCCCTGCCTGTAAGGCTGCTCCCCGATAGCTCAGCGGTAGAGTAGGTGACTGTTAATCACTTGGCCGTAGGTTCGAATCCTACTCGGGGAGCCAATTTTTCACCTCATACACCGGACTCCGGCGCCTGCCCGCGCCTGCGGCAAGGCGTTGTTTGAGCGCTAAATTTGCAATTCGCTAAGGATATCCGGCAAGGCCGTCTTAACCTACCCGCGCCATCTTGCCGGCATGCATGAAGCCCTGCTCGAAACACCGTCCGACGTTTCCGAACGCCGCGGCGCAGACCGGTCGCGCAGGTCTGGCGAGGCGCATTTGCAGACCCCCAGCGGCGACTGGCGCGGCATGCTGTGGGACCTGTCGGAAACCGGCGCACGCATCCAGGTCGCCCACCCGCCAATGACCGGCGCCAGCGCGCTGCTGCGCTGGCAGGATAACGAAACCTGGTGCCGCGTGGTCTGGACCACCCATGAAATGTGCGGGGTGGCGTTCGACCACCCGATCACCCACGCCGACATCCGCGCCGCGATATCCGAGCGCACGGGTCCCAAGCCAACGCTTGGCAACATCCCGCTCGGCCAGAAGCGCTCTCGCCCGGCCTAGCGCGCGTACACTCAGCCCGGTTTGCGGAAGCGGATGGCGAACTTGTCGGTCTCGCCCTGCACCGAAGGATCGCGCACACCGACATCGTGCGGATCGTTGGGATTGGCCAGCAGGTCCGACTGTTCCTCGAACTGGAAGCCCGATTCGGTCACTTCGGAAATCACCGACTTGGGATCGATCCGGTGCAGTGTCTGCGTAACCGTGGTGCCTGCGCCCGGCGCCGAATGGTCTTCCACGAAGTAGATCCCGCCCGGCTTGAGCGCCGCGAACGCCGAATCGTTGACCCCGGCCGGGTTGGCGGTCGGGCCGTTGTGCATGTCGTGATAGTTCTCGGTGGTCCACACCAGGTCGACCGCCACGGGCAGTGTGAAGCTGGTCAGGTCCACCGGCATGACGGTTACATTGCCATAGGCCGACGCGAGCGTGTTGAGCCCATCGAGCCCGCCCGGGCGCTGCGCGAAGGCGGCGGGCACCAGCAGGTAGACATGGCCTTCGGGTCCGACCGTCCTGGACAGGATACGGGTGTAATAGCCGCCGCCGGGGATCATCTCGGCCACCACGTCGCCCGCTTTGACCCCAGCGAAGGCGACGATTTCGGCAGGCTTGCGCGCGGCATCACGGGCGGTGTCGGCTTCGGGCCGCGCCGTATCGGCAACCGCCGCAGCGATTGCCGCGAGCACCGGGTCGGCCGCAACACAGGCGCTGCCCATGCCAAGCGCCAAAGCCGCGGCCATCAGTGTCAATTTGCGCATCGAGTCTCTCCCGGTGATCCTGTTTCACGGCACGATGCCACCGCTGCCCGCTACTGGCCAGTACCATGACCGAAGATCGCGCGCGGCTTGCAGCCAGCGCCGCTATCGGCCTAACCTGTTGGGCAACAATAAGAACCGCCGGGAGAACGCTGTTGAGGATTGTCCGTCTGCTTGTCGCCGCCTCGCTGGCGCTGTCCGTACCAGCCTTCGGCCAGGTCCCGCCCGATATCGCCGCCAACACGCGCAGCATGGGGCAATCAATGGATCCGGCCTCGGGCGCGCCTTATGCGGCGCTGTTCCC
>JBDSDZ010000142.1:0-5288 GCA_039920345.1 Croceibacterium sp. | reverse complement strand
GGGAGCATCAACTAACGGCGGCGCACTTTCCGGTGCCCGCTGGGCGCCTTTTTTGTCGTTCGTGCGGTTGATCCGGGGGAACGGCAGCAAATTATGAAACGGAATTGAAGACCATGTTCGCAGTCGTGCGCACAGGCGGCAAGCAGTATCGCGTCGCCGCCGGAGACAAGATCGCCGTCGAAAAGCTGGCTGGTGAAGCCGGCGATACGATCAGGCTGGGCGATGTCCTGCTGGCCGGTGAAGGCGACAAGATGGCCGACGCTGCCAAGGTGATCGTCTCGGCCGAGATCATCGCCCAGGCGAAGAGCGAAAAGGTCGTGGTGTTCAAGAAGCGCCGTCGGCACAACTATCGCCGCAAGGCCGGCCACCGTCAGCAGCTGACGCTGCTGCGCATCGTCCAGGTGGGTGACACCAAGGCGGAAAAGAAGGCTGCCCCGAAGCAGGAAGCCGCTCCCAAGGCCGATCACGAGGCCGAGCGTCAGGAGCCTGCCAAGGGCGTCGACACCGTCAAGGAAACCAAGGCCAAGGCGGCGGAACCGGTCAAAAAGGCCGCGACCACTGCAAAGAAGGCGGATCCGGCCAAGAAGGCTGCTGCTCCCGCCACCGCCAAGAAGGCAGCCGCGCCGGCCAAGAAGGCCGCTGCTCCTGCCAAAGCCAAACCCGCTGCGGCCAAGAAGCCTGCAGTCAAAAAGGCGCCAACCAAATCGGCGGCTGCCAAGCCCGCCGCCAAGAAGTAAGCCGGAGTAGTTCGAGATGGCACATAAAAAAGCAGGCGGTAGCTCGCGCAACGGTCGCGATTCCGCTGGTCGGCGCCTCGGCGTGAAGAAGTTCGGCGGCCAGGAAGTGGTCGGCGGCAACATCATTATTCGCCAGCGCGGCACCCGCGTTTACCCGGGCGTGAATGTCGGCCTTGGCAAGGATCACACCTTGTTCGCGCTGGGCGCGGGCCGCGTGCGATTCCACAGCGGCAAGCAAGGCCGCAAATACGTATCGGTCGACACGATGGCCGTGGCCGCCGAATAATCGGATAACTCGATAAAGGGGTTATCCAACGGATGACCCCCAATCGAAATTGCCGGCGCGACAAGCCCGGCGACGAGGGAGATGGGGCCACCCCGTCTCCCTTTTTTAATCTCCCTCGCAAACAGGCTGTCACATGACGGGGCCAAGGGCTCTGTTGTGGGGCGGTAGCGAAGGAGACGAGCAATGTTCCTGCGTACCGACCGGTTGTTCCTGAGGCCCGCATGGCTGGAGGATAGTCCCGAACTGACCCGCGCAATCGGGCAGGAAGCCGTCGTGCGCATGCTCTCGCGCGTGCCCTGGCCCTACCACGAGGAGCACGCCCGCGCGTGGATCGAGCAGGGTAGCAAGCCGCTGTTGCCCAACCTGCTGATCACGCTGCCTGCTGGCAACGGGCGGATCATTGGCGTGTGCGGGCTGCACGATGACGCCGACGATGCACCGGGCGATATCGCGGTGGGCTATTGGATAGATCCCGCATTCTGGGGCCAGGGCTACGCGACCGAGGCGTTGCGCGGGGTGCTGTCGCTGGCCCGCTTGCTGGGGCACCGCAAGCTGGTTAGCCGCCACGCGGCAGATAACCTGGCCTCGGGAAGGGTGCTGCGCAAGGCTGGCTTTCAGCCAACCGGGCGCGCCCTGACAATGTACAGTCAGGGGCGCAGTGCAGTGCTCGAAGCGCCGGAATATGCGCTCGACCTGGCCTCAACCCGCGCCGGATGCGAGCCAAGGCTCTGCTGTGCCGCCTGAAGCAGTGCCGGGCCGCCGGTTCGCCTGGGCTGGCGGTCACTCGGCGTAGACAATCTTCCGCGGTGAACGACAAAACTGCCTTAACCCTTTTTCGTTACCAAGCGCGCGATCGGGGGTTTGGCCATTGGCGAAATCGAGTGGGCGGACAGGAGTGTTGCGCGCTGTCGTCGTTCCAACGGCGCTGGTGGTGGGCTTCCTTGCGCTTTTTGTGGGGGTGGTTCTGCAATTGGCGACCAGCCGCTCCGACACGTTGGCGATTGATCGCCAGACTCAGGTGATGACCAATGCCGTCCGCGAAGCGGTCGCGGCGATCAGCAACGACCAGGAAGCTTCCACCGATTGGGACGATGCGGTTGTCCGGGTCCATGCCCGCCCGCTCGATATGGCTTGGCTCGATAATAATCTCGGGGTCTGGTTCAACACGTTCTACCACCATGACGAAACCTACCTGCTCGATCCGTCGGACGGGCCGGTTTACGCCATGCAGGCGGGCAAGCGCGCGGACGCGGCGACGTTTTCCTGGATCGCACAGCGAGTGCTGCCGCTGGCGGCGACACTGCGCGCTTCCATGCGCGAAGCGGCGGCAGATACCGGCCGCGCGGACGGTCATACACCTGGCCAATCGCAGATCAGTGTTCTGAATGGCCGGCCTGCGGTGATCAGCCTGAAGCCGATCGTGACCGAAACCGGCGCCTATCCGCAGCCGCCCGGGACCGAATACATCCACGTCAGCATCCGCTATCTCGACGCGTCGTTCCTGCAGGCGCTGGCCGATCGCTACAGCGTGGGCAAACCGCACTTTAGCTGGACGCCGCAAGGCGCGGCCAGGCTGCCCCTGCGCGATGCCGCGGGCACCCCGATCGGCTACATTTCGTGGCGACCGTTCGAGCCCGGGAGCCAGGTCAAGCAGCGGCTGATTCCGGCGCTGTTCCTGGCGCTGCTGCTCATCGGCGGCCTTGCCGCATCGCTGCTGCTGCGCAACTGGCGCAGCCGGAACGATCTCGAAGCCAGCCGGGCCCAGGCCCAGCACCTCGCTTTTCATGACCCGCTAACCGGTCTGCCGAACCGCGCCTTGTTCGACGATCGGCTCGGCTTTGCGTTGCGCCGGACCCGCGATAGCTCGGGCCTGGCAGTGCTGCTGCTCGACCTCGACCGGTTCAAGAACGTCAACGACACGTACGGCCACCAGGTCGGCGACGCGCTGATCCGCGATTTCGGCAATCGCTTTTCGTCGCTCCTGCGCGAAGGCGATACAGTCGCCCGGCTCGGCGGTGACGAATTCGCGATCATCATCGAGGAATCCACCCAGGCCGACGTCGAACAGCTCTGCCGCCGCTTGCTGCTGGCCGTGCAGCAGCCGTTCGCGGGGCCTGGCAGCCAAGCCCATGTCGGGGTCAGCATCGGCGTGGCGATGGCTCCTGCCAGTAGCAACGATTCGACCGAACTGACGCGGCAGGCCGACATCGCGCTTTACCGTGCGAAAGCAGAGGGGCGGAATACCTTCCGCGTGTTCCATAGCGAAATGGACGATTCAGTGCGGCTGCGCAGTAGCATCGAGCAAGATCTGCGGCAGGCACTCAGCACCGGCCGGGGGCTGGCGATGCATTTCCAACCCATCGTGGGCGGGGATGGCGCGACGATCATCGGACTCGAAGCCCTGATCCGCTGGAACGAGGCGCGGCGCGGGGCGATTGCGCCTCAGGTGTTCCTTTCGGTTGCCGAGGAATCGGGGCTGATGGCTCCGCTGGGGGAATGGGTCCTGCGCGAGGCCTGCCGCGTTGCCGCAAGCCGGCCGAACCTGCTCATCGCCATCAACCTGTCGCCGATCCAGTTCAAGCTTCCCGGCTTCGACCAGCGCGTCATGCAGATTGTGGAACACGCCGGAGTGCATCCGGACCAGATCCAGCTGGAAATTACCGAACACGTGCTGCTGGCCGACGAGACTTCGGTGCAAAACGCGCTGGTCCGGCTGCGCGAAGCCGGGTTTGTCATCGCGCTGGATGATTTTGGCACCGGTTATTCGTCGCTCAGCCACTTGCGGAAGTTCAGCGTCGACAAGATCAAGATCGACCAGAGCTTCGTGCGCTCGCTCGGCACGGCGGATGATTCCTCCACCATCGTGACGGCGGTGCTGGCGCTGGGCCAGGCGATGGGCCTGAAGGTCACGGCCGAAGGCGTCGAAACGCGCCGCCAGCGCGAATTCCTCGCGGCGGGCGGCTGCACCGAGATGCAGGGCTTCCTGTTCTCCGGCAGCGTGCCCGAAAACGAGCTCGATCAACTGCTGGCCACCCTGCCGGGGGCCATGCGGGCGGCTTAGGCGGCGACGTAACCGGCGATGAGCGCGCTGTCGTCGTGGTTCCAGGGATGGAAACCGGGCAGGAAATAGGCGCACCAGGCCGGGAAGACGCGGCGCAGGATGCCGGGTGTGCCGACCAGGTACCAGGCCAGCCTGCCTTTCGCGCGCCAGCCGGTGATGCCGTCCTGTGCCAGCAGGTCGAGCGCATCGTGCGAGCGATTGCGGATGAAATTGCGGGTGATGGCCAGCATCAGCGCGCTCTTGACCTTCCAGCGCTTCCACCGGCTCCAACTGCTCGTCGCGTGCAGCCAGGTATCGTACGCGACGCCCTTGTGCTCGATCTCCTCCACTGCGTGCCAGCGCCACAATGCGGCCTGCTCTGTCTCCGCTCCGATAAAATGCGCCGGGTGGGCGAGGAATTCGTGGGCGAACATGGCGGTGAAGTGTTCCAGCGCCATCGTCACTGCCAGCCACGCAATCGGCGGGCGCGCATAGACCTGGCCGATCAGGTCCTCGACCCGCGCATTGATCCGGCTCAGGTCGTAACCCGCCGTTTCGGCCGCGCGGTTGAAGGCGATGTGTTCGCGGGTGTGGTTCACTTCCTGCTTCACGAACGCGCGAATATCGTCCGCCAGCCACGCTGGCGTGCCTTCGCGGTGGGCTTTCACGGCATCGACAAACAGCGTCTCGCCGCGCGGGAAGGTGGCGGACAGGGCGTTGAACCAGGCGGTGCCAACTGGATCGTTTTCGAGCCACCAGCGCGGCTGCGGCGTGTCGCGGCCAAAGCGCAAGTTGCGCACGGTGATCGCGTGCGACTTGCCGCTGCCGGGGGCGGGTTCTAGGTCGAAGTCTGGCATGGCATTCATGCTATCTATCTGGAATTAGCTTACATCAATGTCAATAAGAAAGCGCCTGCCGCCTGAAGAAAGCCGCCGCGTCGCGGTCGAGGCGGCGCGTGCGTTGCTGATCGAGGCCGGGCCGCAGGCGGTTACGCTGAAGGCCGTGGCGGGCCGGGTCGGCCGGACGCATGCTAACCTGCTCCACCATTTCGGCAGCGCGGCGGGCCTCCAGAAGGCGCTCGCGGGCCATATCGCAGCCATCGTGTGCGATTCGATTGCCGAGGCGGTGCTCGCCACCCGCGCCGGGATCGGCAACCCGCGCGAAGTGGTCGACCTGACGTTCGACGCGTTCGACCGCGAAGGCGGCGGCGCGCTGGCCAGCTGGA
>JBDSDZ010000141.1:0-15272 GCA_039920345.1 Croceibacterium sp. | reverse complement strand
CGCCAAGGTCGAGGATTTCGCCGACCTTCGAGATGCCCTGGCCATACATGATATCAAATTCGACCTGCTTGAACGGCGGCGCCACCTTGTTCTTGACCACTTTGACGCGGGTGGTGTTGCCGACGATTTCGTCGCGTTCCTTGATCTGCCCGGTGCGGCGAATGTCGAGCCGGACCGACGCGTAGAACTTGAGCGCATTGCCGCCGGTGGTGGTTTCCGGATTGCCGTACATCACACCGATCTTCATCCGCAGCTGGTTGATGAAGATCACCATGCAGCGCGAACGGCTGATCGAGCCGGTCAGCTTGCGCAGCGACTGGCTCATCAACCGGGCCTGCAGGCCGACATGGCTATCGCCCATCTCGCCTTCGATTTCCGCCCGCGGCACCAGTGCGGCGACCGAATCGATCACCAGCACATCGATCGCGTTCGAGCGCACCAGCGTATCGACGATTTCGAGCGCCTGTTCGCCGGTATCGGGCTGCGACACGATCAGTTCGTCAATGTCGACACCCAGCTTCTTGGCATAGACCGGGTCGAGCGCGTGTTCGGCATCGACGAACGCGGCGGTGCCGCCCGTCTTTTGCGCTTCGGCAATCACGTGCAGCGCGAGCGTGGTCTTGCCCGAGCTTTCCGGGCCGTAAATTTCGATCACCCGGCCGCGCGGCAAGCCGCCGACACCGAGCGCAATGTCGAGCCCGAGCGAGCCGGTCGAAATGGTTTCGATCTGCATCGTCTCCTTCGAGCCGAGCTTCATGGCCGAGCCTTTGCCGAACGCGCGATCAATCTGCGCGAGCGCGGCTTCAAGCGCCTTCTGACGATCCACGTTGCTATCCTTATCTACCAGCTTCAGTTCCGCCGCCATGACATGGCCTCCGTGAGTTGCCTAGGCCGTCGATCGGCCAGGTGTCGCCTGTTCTTCAACTGGCGCCTTCGTATCCGGTTTGTTCCAACAGAACAAGGGGGGAACGAAGTTTTTTCAACTGGCGGCGCGGACGTCCCATTTGATGTCGCGGCTCTGGTTCGCGGGCACGGTCACTTCAACCACCCGCCGGCCGTCCTTGACCGTCGTCCCGCGCAGCCCGCGCGGCTCCCATTGCAGCGGGCTGCCGAGCACGATGCGCACCGTTACCGGCACCGGGTTGGCGTTGGTGAGCGACAGGGTCATCTGCCCCCACGGACGGCTAGCGTCGGAAAAGTCGACGGCGCGTGAGATGCTGCAGCGTCCGAACACCTGATTGCTGGTGCCGAGCGCGATCTCCACGTCCTGCCCTTCGGCATAATCGCGCAAGCGCTGTTCGGCGACGAGTTGCTCACCAGCCGACGAAGGCTGGAAAATCGTGATCCCGCCCATCGGCAGCGCCGCGCCCAGGCCGTGCGACTTGTCGTTGACGGTCAGCAGTAGCATGCCCAGCGGCGCCGCATCGTCCTGCGCATCGCCGGGCGAGCAAGGCGCCTGGTAGAGCATCCGGCCATCGACCCGGTCCTTGTCGAGAAAGGCGATCTGCTTGAGCCCCTTGGCCGAAACCGTCACACGTTCGGGCACCCGGTAAAGCTTGAGATCGCCGAGCGCTTCTTCCTCCGCCTTGTTGGCGATGCGGGCGCCGGTCACCGTGATCGCCGCGTCGCGCGATTCCATCATCGTCGCAGCCATGGGTGGCGGCGGCGGCGCCGGAGGGGGTGGGGGCGGCATCATCGCATACTCAGGCACCCCCGCAGCCGTGCTCCCGAACGGATAGCAGGTCAGCTGCAGCGGGCGCGCGTCAGGCGGATCGGCGAGGCCCTGGAAATTGCTCACCACCTTGAGCGTGCCCGCCACCACCAGCAGCTCGGCATCCTCGAAGCTCTGGCCGTTATCGTTGAGCAGCGTCAGCCAGCTCATCAGGCGCAGGCGAATGGCGTCATCGGATCCCGGCTCGGCCAGCTCGGCCACGTAATGCGCCTGCCAGTCAAACCCCCACGCGAGATAGGTCAATTGCACGGTATAAGTGCCGCCGGAGGCATCGCGCGTGTCGACGCTGTAAACCGGCTGCGCGGAGAGGCCGGCGGGAATGCGGTCGAAGGTCAGTTTCTCGGGCAGGCCGGAGCAGCGCACCGCCTCGAAACCCTGATCGGTCTGCAACACCAGGCCCCCATCGGCGCGGGTGCGGATGATGGCCTGGCTGGCCACCGCCTCGCCGGTTGCGGGATTGGTCCGCGTCACCGTGACCCGGTTGCCGAGCGTCCCGTCGACCAGCGAAGCGGGGCTGAGCAGGTCGGCATTGCGGTTCTTCTCGATCGTCCCGCCGGGCAGACCGGTGACGATGGCGCTGACTGCGATCATCCCTTCGGCCACCCCGGTGAAGCGAATCGTCGATTCGCCCGGCGGCAAGGTAACGGTGCGCGTTTCGTTGATCATCGCGAAGCCTTGCGGCCAGTTGCGGTTCATCGATTCGTCGGGGCCGCGGTTCGGGTCGCGGTACATCGTCACCGACAGCGCCGAGGGCGCGGTCGCATCAACCGCCTCGCGCGCCAATGCGGGGCACGCAAAAAGCCCAAGCAGGGCAGCCAGGAGTGCGGCGCGCACCATCAGGCGAGCCTCAATACCGCGTTTCGTAGGTAACCCGGACTTCGCGCTTGCCGTTGGCGGGCACGGTGATGACGTATTTGCGCCGGTCGGCATTGAGCTGTTCGCCCGGCACGTCCTCGCTCACGATGCGGAAATCGCGGCCCCACCACCCGCGGTCGAGGCCCGACTGGAACAGCTCGACGTCGACCGGCACCGGCTTGGCGTTGGTCAGGGTGTAGCGCATCGTCGTGCGCCAGAAATCGACCGGGCGCTCGCTCTCGACGGTGGTGACCACCTGGCCATCGCGGATCACGCGGTAGCGCGCGCTGGCTTCCCATTCGGCGGCGGTAATCTGTTCACGCTTTTCGACTTCGGCCTGGACGAAAATGTCGAACGCATCGCCGGTGGTCAGCGACAGCGTGCTCCCCATCGGTGTGTGGCCGATGGAATTTTCGCCGATGAACTGCGGCGTGCCTTGCCGGTCGCGCTGGTAGAAGCGCACCGTGCCGGCGGGCAGCGCATCGCCCAGGCCGCCTTCGCGCGAGGACGAAAAGGCAATGTCGCTGCTGACGTTGACCGGCTGCGCGTCGCTGTTCAGCCAGCCCACTTCGCGGGCATAAACCTTGTTCGCGGGCACCGCCTGCACGTCGAGGAAGCTGACCTGCTTGGTCTGGTTGTTGGCAATCGTAGTGCGTTCAGCGATCGGGTAGAGGTAGTAATCGCCCAATTGCTCGCGGCTGGCGGTTTCGGTGCCCGGGGTCAGCTTGCGCACCGGGGCGCGCGGGGGATAGCGGTTGTTGTTGCCGCTGCTCGGGCTGCCCGCCACCAGCAGGGTGTTGGCGGCATGGAAGGTGGTGCCGGTGTTGTTGGTCAGCGTGACCCAGCCCTGCATGTCGATCGTGCCCTTGGCCTCGTCATACAGCGCAACGTAATCGGCCGACCAGCCGAGGCCCGGGGTGAGGTAGCGGATCGACGCCGGGCGGGTGCCGCCGCGGCTGCTCTCGAGCGTGACCGACAGGGTCGGGCGAGCGCGCAAGTTGGGCGGCACGCGGTCGAAGATCACCCGCACCGGCAGCCCGTCGTCGCGCAGCACTTCGATATGGTCGCCAATCTGGACCACCACCCCGCCCGCCACGCTGAGCACGGTCGCGCGCTCGCGGGTTTCCTGCCCCGTCGCCGGATTGGTGCGCAGCAGGGTGACCGTCTGGCCGATGGCCTTTTCCATCAGCTTGCCCGGCGTCAGCAGGTCAAAATCAAAATTCTGTTCGATGATCGCAGTGTCATCGGCATTGAAGCTCAGCGTTTCGGGGCGGATCTGCGCCGAGACATCGGGAAACGCGATCCGGCTGCGGCCCGACGCGATGTTGAGCTGGCGCACATCCTGCACCAGCGCCTGCCCGTCGTTGTAGATCGTGACCGAAACATCGCCTTGCGCGGTGGCATCGGGATCGACTTGGGCGGACGCGGCCCCGGCCAGCAAGGCGGCGGCGGAAACGGCGGCGATGGTAAAGGCTTGGCGCAGCATCGGGACTCTCCCAGTCGATCCGAACCCAGGCGATCCGAACTATGTAATAATGTATCACATACGCTACACCGTGCTGAACGCGCGATGAAGCGAATGGGCCGCCGAATATGTGGACAGGCGCTTTGGCGCTACCGGCGCGAGGCGGACAGCACTTCACCGACCTTTTCGGCGATCTGCTGCACGCTGAACGGCTTGGCGATGAAGAACATGCCCTCGATGTCGAGGCTGCGGCGCAGCTGTTCCTCGGCATAGCCCGACATGAACAGCACTGGCAGCCCCGGCGCGAGCTGGCGGATTTCGCGCGCCATCGCCGGGCCGTCCATGCTCGGCATGACCACGTCGCTGACAACCAGATCAAAGTCCGGATTGTTGCGCACGGCTTCCACGCCCTCGTCGCCGTCGGACGCGGTGACCACGGTGTAGCCGGCCCGGGTCAGCGCGCGTTCGGCCACGGCGCGGACCATGTCCTCGTCCTCGACCAGCAGGATGCGCCCGCCGCCCGACCATTCGGTGTGATGCTTTTCCGCTTCGGGCTTGCGCAATTCGTCTTCGGCCGGGTGATAGACCGGCAAGTAGATCGTGAAGCGCGCGCCCTGGATCGTGCTGCCCGCGCCCTGCACGTTGTCGCCGAAGATGAACCCGCCGGACTGCTTGACGATGCCATAGACGGTCGAGAGGCCCAGCCCTGTGCCCTTGCCCTGTTCTTTGGTGGTGAAAAACGGCTCGAAGATCTTGCCCAGGTTATCGGCCGGGATCCCGCCGCCGGTGTCTTCGGCAATCAGCACGGTGTAATTGCCCGAAGGAATGATCTCGCTGCCCTGGCGGCGGATGTCGCGGGCGGACACGCGGCGGGTCGAAAACGTCAGCGTGCCGGTTGCATTATCGCCCCCATTCGCCTGGATCGCATCGCGCGCGTTGACCGCCAGGTTGATGATCACCTGCTCGAGCTGGCGCGGATCGGCCCGCACCGCGCCAAGGTCGCGGTCATGGTGTGTCCGCAAGGTAATCTTGGCGCCGAGCAGCCGCTTGAGCAGCTGGCTGACTTCGCTGAGCACATCGGGCAGCTGGATGACTTCGGGCTGAAGCGTCTGCTGGCGGCTGAAAGCAAGCAACTGGCGGGTAAGCGAAGCTGCGCGGTTGGAATTGGCCTTGATCTGCTGGATGTCGTCGTAGTCGCTGTCACCCGGGGTGTGCCGCAGCAGCATCAGGTCGCAATAACCGATGATCGCGGTCAGCACGTTGTTGAAATCGTGCGCCACGCCGCCGGCCAACTGGCCGACCGCCTGCATCTTGGTCGCCTGCGCCACTTGCCGCTTGAGCCGGGTTTCCTCGGTCGTATCGGCCAGGCTGAGCAGCACCGCCGCTTCGCCCAGCCCGCGGACCCCGGCAAGGCCGAGCGAAACCGGCTCGTCCGGCTCGGCGCGCAGGCGCACGGCAATGTCCCCGCTCGACGCCGAGCCCTGGCCATAACGGCGCACCGCATCCGACATCGCGGTCTTGTCCTGCCGCACCACCAGGTCCGACGGATAGGGCGGCATCGGCCCTTCGACCCCGGCAGCGCGGCGGAAGGCCGGATTGGCGAACAGGAAGTGGCCGTCGCGATCGGTCATCGCCAGGCCAAGCGGCAATTGTTCGAGCAGTGCTTCCAGCTGCGGGGTCTGCCCGCGCGCTTCGGCGCCCCAACCGCCCAGCCCGACCCCGCTGTCGAGCAGCAACATCAGCGACGGCGTCTCGACCGGCGGGCCGTCGCCCGCGTCGGGATCGACCAGCGGGACGTTGACCAGCGTCTGCGGCGCACCCTTGCGGCCCTCGCGCGCAAAGTAGATCCGGTCGCGCTCGTCCGAACGCAGCAGGGCGACGAAGTCCTGCCCGGCCATGCTGGCGTGCTCGTCACCCGCGGCGCGCCTGGCGAACCCGGGGCTGGCGGCGCGGATGGCCCCGTCGGGGCCGACCAGCGCGGTCTCGATCCCGGCGGTGCTGAGGATGCGGCCGAACAGGCCGGTGATGTATTTGCCGATTCCCGCCAGCGGCTCGACCCGCAGCACCGGGGTAAAGCGCCAGACCAGGAAATCGTCCCCACTCCCGGCGCGCTGGGCGCTCGCACTCCAGGTGCTGCCTTCGCTCGTTATCGACACGGCCTCGCTGTCACCGTCGCGCCAGGCGGCGCGCGCGATGCGGACGAGATCGTCGGCCGAACCCGCATCCACCGGCATCCGCGGCGGCGAATATGTCGAACCGAACCAGGCCTCGAACGCTGAATTGGCGCACACCAGCCGGTTGGCGCGGTCGGTGATTGCCAGCGCCTGGTCGGGCCGTTCGATCGCTGCCATCGTGACCGACCAGTCGGGCGCGCCCGCTTCGGCTGCATCTTCGGGCAACGCGCGCCGCCGCGCGGTGGCAAACGCCACCAGGCCGAGCACGACCAGCCCGCCGGCATAGGCCAGCGTTACCGGAAGGCTGTGCGTCACCAGCCGGATCATCGCGATGCTGGCCAGCACCGCCGCGGCGACGGCCAGCGTGTCGGTCAGCCCGCGTGAGCCGCCGCGGCCGAAGGCGGCGTTCATGCGGCTGCCCGGCGCAGACGCGCTTCGGCCAGCCTGCGGCGGCGCTTGCGGGCGATCCACAGCCGCCAGCCGAATGTCGTCACCAGGTAGCCTGTGGTCGCGATCAGGGTCGCGATGACCAGCAGGCCAAAAGCCGTTGCCGGAGCGGCCCCCGTCAGCCGCCCAAGCAGGTCGCCCGTCTGGGTCGCCTGCATCGTTTCGCTGATCGGCTGAATCTGAGTCGCGGCGTCGATATGCAGCAGCCACTCGCCGATTTTGTAGGCAAGCGCGACGATGAACACGTAGATGACCGGGAAGCCGACGAAGGTTGCCAACAGCGCCGCGGGAATGTTCGCCCGCACAAACACCGCCAGAAATGTCGCGACCACAAAATGCGCGAGCGGGATCATCACGCCCACAAACAGCCCCAGCGCGACGCCGCGCGGCACCGAACGGCGGGTGAAGCGCCACAGCTCCGAGCGCAACAGCCGGTGCGCGAACGGACGCAGCAGGCGATTACGCTCAAGCTGATCGCGCGTCGGGACGTGGCTTTGCAACCAGCCGATCATGCCGCGGGGCCGCTTTGCCCCGACCCCCTTATCCACGGGCAGCCGCCCGCACGAGCCTGGCGCGGCGCCGCCGCAAGGTCCGCCAGCGCCAGAACCAGCTGGCCGCGAAGTAACTGGCGGCGGCACTGACCACGGCGATGACGACGAGACCGACCGCGGTCAGTAGCGTTGCGCCGGTGAGCCACTGGATCGCCTGGTCGAACCCCGAACTACTGGCGGCGTGATTGACCGGCCCGACCCCGGTCGCGCTTTCGACCCGAAGCAGGATCCGGCCGACGTGATAGGCACCGATCCAGATGAACGGCGTGGTGAACGGATTGGTCACGAACGTGGTCAGCGCCGCCACCGGCACGTTGGCCCGCACAGTGACGCTCAGCAGCGCGGCGAACACGATTTGCGCGAACGGTACGATGATTCCCACGAGCAGACCCAGCGCCACGCCGCGCGGCACCGAACGGCGGGTAAAGCGCCACAGCTCCGAGCGCAGCACGCGATGCGCAAACGGGCGGATGAAGCGGTTACGCGCCAGCTGTTCGCGGGTCGGCATGTGACGGCGTGCCCAGAGGGAAAATCGGTTCGGCATCTCAGGCTCGTCTTAGGGGTGGAATGGATTGATGGCGAGCCTGCGAAGCTATCCCCGGTCGCGCATCAACCGCGCTTTGTCGCGCTTCCAGTCGCGGTCCTTGGTGGTGGCGCGCTTGTCGTGCACCTGCTTGCCTTTGGCCAGCGCCAGCTCGATCTTGGCCCGCCCGCGCGAATTGAAATAAACGTTGAGCGGGATCAGGGTCATGCCCTTGCGCTCGACCGCGCCGATCATCTTTTCGATCTCGCGTTCGTGCAGCAGCAGCTTGCGCGGCCGCTTGGGTTCATGGTTGAACCGGTTGCCGTGGCTGAATTCGGGGATGTTGGCGTTGATCAGCCAGGCCTGCCCGTCGCGCACTTCGGCATAGGCCTCGGCAATCGAGCCCTCGCCCCCGCGCAGGCTTTTCACCTCGGTCCCGCTGAGCGCGATCCCGGCTTCGAACTTGTCCTCGATAAAGTAATCGAACCGCGCGCGCCGGTTTTCGGCGACGGTCTTCACTTTGTCGAAGGTCAGGGGTTTCGGGCGAGCCATGAGGACGGCGCATGTAGGGCGGCACGGGCGCGAGCGGAACCCCCTTGGCTGCAAAGGCACCGATCACTGGCTGCCGGCGTTGCCAATTTGCCGGGCTCATGGCACACTTTCGCCCTGCAGGAGGGGTCCGATGTCGTTTGTGTTCAAGGTGTTCGTGCGCCTCATTGGCGTTGCTCTGCTGATCGGCGCTCCTTGCGCCGTGTCCGCTGCAGAGCCTCCGCCCCTGTCGGCCTATGGCAACTTGCCCGATGTCGAGATGATGGCCCTTTCCAACAGCGGCGAACGGCTGGCGGCGGTGATGAAGATCGGCGGCGAGCGGGTGGTGCTGCTGATGACCAGCGAGCTCGATCCCCTGCGGATGATGAAACTGGAAGATGCCAAAGTCCGCTCGATGGAATGGATCGGTGACGATCACGTGGTGGTGCGGGTGAGCAAGACCGAAACGCTCGGCCCGGATTTTGTGCAGAGCCAGTTCGAATTCTTCTACGCGCTGGTCCTGCCCGCCAACAATACTGACCACCAGGACATGATCTTTGGCGACGATCCGACGATGCTCAACGCCACGTTCGGCTCTTATGGCGTGCGCCAGGTCAATGGCCGCTGGATGACTTACTTTGGCGGCGTGAAGCGGCAGCGCGGCGCGCGCGGCTATTACCTCGGCAATGCCGGCACTTCGCTGTTCGCCGTCGATATCGCCAAGAACAAGTGGACCGAAGTCGGATCGCCCGGCTCGCAAGGCTTCGGGTATGACTGGTTGCTGGGTCCGGATGGCACCGTTGCTGCCATGCTGACGATCGACCGCCGGACCGGAAGCTGGAACCTCAAGGTTCCCGACGGCCCGGTGCTGGCGCATGGCGAAAACAAGCTCGGCAATGTTGGACTGGTCACCTTGGGCCGCGATGCCAGGACGGTCCTCTACAGCGAGCGCAACGAAGACGAAGGGCTGACGCGGTGGTTCGAAGTACCGCTGGACGGGCTCGCGCCACCGGTCGAATATATCAAGGCAGAAGAGGTCGAGCGGCGCTTTACCGACCGCAACACCGGGCAGCTGCTCGGTCTGTTGCATACCGGCGAGAACCAGCGCCCGCAGTTTTTCGATCCCGCGCAGCAGCGCGTCATCGACAACGTCTATCGCGCTTTTTCCGGGTCCGACATCGACCTGATGGACTGGACGCCGGATTTTGCGCGCGTGCTGGTGCGGACCACCGGAAACGGCGACAGTGGGACCTGGTTTCTGGTCGACATGGCCTCGCTCCACGCCAGTGCGGTCGGCTATGAACGCGACGCCATCACGGCCCAGGCAGTCGGTCCGATTTCGCGCGTCGCCTACAAGGCATCGGACGGGCTCGACCTTGATGGCATCCTGACCCTGCCGCCCGGTCGCGATCCGCGTGATTTGCCGGTTGTCCTGCTGCCACACGGCGGGCCACATGCGCAGGATGTGGCAGCGTTCGATTGGTGGGCGCAAGCCTTCGCTTCGCGTGGCTACGCTGTGTTCCAGCCCAACTTCCGCGGCTCGACCAACCGCGACGAAGCCTTCTTACGCGCCGGGTTCGGGCAGTGGGGCCGCGCGATGCAGACTGATATATCCGATGGCCTTGCAGAGCTCGCCCGGCTTGGCATCGTCGATCCCAAACGCGCCTGCATCGTCGGCGCCAGCTATGGCGGTTATGCTGCCTTGGCCGGGGTTACCCTGCAGCAGGGTATCTATCGCTGCGCTGTGGCCGTTGCGCCGGTGGCGGACCTGTCGTCGCTGTTTTCAAGTGAGCTCAACAATAGCGGCCTCAGCAGCATGCTGCGGCGCTCGCTGGTCGAAGAACTCGGGCCGCGCAGTGGCTTCGATGCGGTTTCGCCGCGCCGGTTTGCGGACCGGGCCGATGCGCCCATCCTGTTGATCCACGGGCGCGACGACACCGTCGTACCCTTCAGCCAGAGCGACGGCATGGCCGATGCACTGAAGGCGGCCGGCAAGCCCTATCGGCTGGTCGACCTGGGTTCGGAAGACCATTGGCTGTCGACCGCGGCCGCCCGCGAACGGATGCTTACCGAAGCGGTCGCTTATGTTGAGCAGTACAACCCCGCCGAGTGAGCCGGCCTGCCACCGGCAAAGGCCTTACGCTTCAGTCAACGACGATCTGTCCGGTCATCCCGAGCAGAGCATGCCCGGTGTGCGTACAGACAAGCTTGTATGCCCCCGCTGCGGGTACGAGGTGCACGGTGCGCGTCGCCATCCCCGGAAGATCAACTTTGCCATCGGCGACGAGCGGGGCATCCCCGGGCTTGATTCGCGCGGCGGCGAAGAATTCCGGTGCGGCGAAATCGTGCCCGCCCGATGCGGTATTGGCCAGCACCAGTTCGTAGGGCCGCCCGGCGCGCAAATGGATTTCGTGCGGGGTAAAATCAAAATTCGCCACCGCGATCCGCTCCATCGTCGCGCCGGCAAAGCTGAGCGATGCGGGGGCCAGTTGCGGGTTGATCGGATGGCTCGAAACGCAGGCGGCGAGCAGGCCGCAGGCACTGAGCAGGGCAATCGTGCGCATCGCGAAATCCTCCATCGAGCTGGAAACGCGCGGCCAGCGTGGCGCCGCCTTCCGCGCTGCTTATACCAACCCTTCCAGCGCCGCATCAACCGCCTTCATCCCTTCATCGCTGCATGGCGCGATGGGCAGGCGGGTTTCGGCGCTGATCCAGTTGTGGAGCTTGGCCAGCGCATACTTGGTGGGTGACGGGCTGGCGTCGGCAAACAGCGCCTTGTGGAGCGGGAACAGCCGTTCGTTGAGCGCGCGCGCGGTTGCGTAATCGCCCGCTGCAGCCGCGGCGTGGAATTGCGCGCACAGCTTGGGCGCGACGTTGGCCGTCACCGAGATGCAGCCGACCTGTCCCAGCGGATAGCCCGCCAGCGCCAGCGGATCGTCACCCGAAAGCTGGCAGAAATCGGCCCCCGCGCCGATGCGTTGCAGGACCACTCGCTGCAGGTCACCGCTGGCGTCCTTGATGCCGACAATCTGCTTGGGATGGCGCCTGGCCAGTTCGATTACGGTCGCGGGCAGGATGTCGGTCACCGTGCGGCCGGGCACGTTGTAGAGCACGATCGGCAGGTCGCAGCTTTCGGCAAGATGCGAGAAATGCGCCAGCAGCCCGGCCTGGCTCGGGCGATTGTAATAGGGCGCGACCATCAGCGCGGCATCGGCGCCAAGGTCCCTCGCCACCTGCATGTGCCACAGCGCAGTGCGGGTATCGTTCGACCCGCAACCGGCAATGACCGGGACACGCCCGGCCGCCTGTTCGACGCAAATTCCAATAACGCGGTGGTGTTCGTCATTGTCGAGCGTGGCGCTTTCGCCAGTCGTGCCGCAGGGCACCAGCCCCGCCGATCCGCTGTCGATTTGCCAGTCCACGAAGCGCCGGAAAGCGGCTTCATCCACCGCCCCGTCGCGGAACGGGGTGATCAGTGCGGGAATCGAGCCAGAGAACATTTACACCGTTTCCAGTCATGCCATGTAATATCAGCGCGTTACGCCTGGTGCGTTGCGCGAAAGAACCAAAATCCGTTAAGCGCCTGATAAGGAGCCGGTTGCCACGATGTCCAGCATGGTTCGACAAACACTTCTCACCGCCCTGCTCGCGTCCGCCGCGTTGCTCCCCGCACCCGCCCTCGCGCAGGGCAATGAATGGGATCAGGCGCGCGCCAGCCTAGTGGCGTCGCAGTCCTCCGGCCAGATGGCCTATGCCATCGGCCGCTGGCAGCAGCTCAGCGCCAGCCCCAATTTTTCGTTCGACGAATATGCCAACTTCCTGCTGACTTATCCCGGCTTCCCCGATGAAGCCAAAGTACGCGGCTATGCGGAAGACCGGCTGGCGCAGGACTATGTCAGTCCCGACCGGCTGATCGCCTATTTCCAGCGCTTCCCGCCGCTCACCAACCCGGGCCGGGCGCAGTATGCGCTGGCGCTGCTGTCGGTCGGTCCCGGCGAAGCGCAGACCGCGGCGCGCGATGCGTGGCGCGGCGGATCGATGAGCGACGCCGCCTATGCGGTGATTTCCTCCAACTTCGGCGGCTATTTCACGCCTGACGATAACGACGCGCGGATGGACGCGCTGCTATGGCAGCGCGATGCCGCCGCCGCGGCGCGCCAGTTGCCCTATGTCTCGCCGGCCAAAGCCGCTGTTTTCGGCGCCCGGCTGTCGATTCTGCAGGGCGGCGACGGGGCGACTTTCGATCCCACTGCGCAGGCCGATCCCGGCTATCTCTATAACCGCAGCCGCGAACTGCGCACCGAAGGACGGGCGCAGGAAGCAGTCAGCCTGCTGGCCTATCGCCCGCCGCTCAATGGCACCCCGTTCAACGACACGGCGTGGATCGAAGAACATCTCGCCGTCGCGCGGGCGGCCGATGCCCGCTCGGCCGCGCAAGTCGCTGCCAAGGCGCAGGAGCCGTTCCGCGAGGGCGAAGTGGCCGATGGCCCCTACAAGCTGCGCGACGATTACACCTCGCTGATGTGGCTGGGCGGCACGCGCGCGCTGTGGGACTTGGGCGATGGCGCTACCGCTGCGCCGCTGTTCTACCAGTACGGCGCCGCCGCGCGCACCTCGCAGACCCGCTCGAAGGGCTTTTTCTGGGCCGGCAATGCGGCGCAGCAATCCGGCAACCAGGCCGGGGCGACGCGCTATTATGAAATGGCCGCGCAGTATCCTGACCGGTTCTACGGTCAGTTGGCACTGCAGCGGCTCGGCCGCCCGATGCCGCAATTCGCGCTCGCCCCGGTGGGTGAACCCACGGCGGAAGAACGCGCCGCGTTCAACACCGCCCCGCTCACCGCTGCCGTAGTCGAAGTTGCGCGCGATGCGCCGTGGAGCGTGGGCATCCGTTTCTACCGCGCGATGGCCGACCAGGCGACGACGCTGGGCGAGCACTTGCTGGTAGCCGACCTCGCGCGCCAGATCGGGCGCCGTGACCTGGCAGTCAACCTGGCCGATTCCGCCGCCGCCGATGGCCTGACCGGCTTCACCAACATCGGCTACCCGACGCTGGTGGCGCCGCCCGGCACCGACTGGACCATCGTCCACGCCATAAGCCGGCAGGAAAGCCAGTTTGCGCAGAACGCGGTCAGCCATGCCGGCGCACAGGGCCTGATGCAGCTGATGCCCGGCACCGCGCGTGAACAGGCGGGCAAGACCGGCGTGGCCTACATGTCGGCCAGCCTGGTGCAGGACCCGCAGTACAATATCATGCTCGGTAACGGCTATTTCCAGCGGATGTATTCGAGCTACGGCAGCTATCCGCTGGCGGTGGCAGCCTACAACGCGGGCCCCGGCAACGTGAACAAGTGGCTGCGCGACAACGGCGATCCGCGCCAGGGCGGGATCAGCTGGATCGACTGGATCGAGAAAATCCCCATTTTCGAGACCAAGAATTACGTCCAGCGGGTGCTCGAAAACGCCGTGGTGTACGAGGCGCTGCACCCGGAAAGCGCAACCTACGGCAGGGCGCGCCCGATTTCGGAATTCCTCCGCTAAGCGACGCTCACCCCGGCATGGCGACACGCGCGCGTTCGCGCTAGGCTGCCGCCATGCCGAACGCCGGAACCGAAAAAACCAACCCGATTACGCCGGCCGGGCTGACCGCGCTCAAGGCGCGCTATGATCACCTGCTCGGCACCGAGCGACCGGCGACCGTGGCGATCGTCAGCTGGGCGGCCGGCAACGGCGACCGCAGCGAAAACGGCGATTACATCTACGGCCGCAAGCGGATGCGCGAAATCGACCGCGAACTGGCCCACCTCGCCCGGCGCATGAAGTCCGCGCGGGTGATCGACCCGGCCCAAGCGCACGACCGCGACCACGCTTGGTTTGGCGCCACCCTGATTATCGCCGATGAGGACGACAAGGAGCGCCGGCTGACGCTGGTCGGCGACGACGAACAGGATGCATCCGCCGGCAAGATTGGCTGGAGCGCCCCGATCGCCCGCGCCCTGCGCGGCGCGGCGGTGGGGGATGTCAGGACCGTGCGGCTCCCCGCCGGGGAGAAGGCGTGGGAAGTGCTGGCAGTCGATTACCCTGCGACTTAGGGAAGCACGGTGAAGCTCCGGTTCCTTGCCCTGTCCCTTGTCGCCCTCGCTGCGCCGCTCGCCGCAAAGGATAGCCTCGGCGTGTTCGGGCAGTGGGGCGCGTTCCGCGATCCGCAGGTGCCGCGCTGCTATGCCATCGCCGCAGCGGAGATTCCTCCGCGATCTCAGGCCCGCGAACAAGCACCGTTCGCCAGCGTCGGCACCTGGCCCCGGCGCGGGGTGCGCGGGCAGGTCCACGTGCGGCTGTCGCGCTCGGTCGCGGCGGGCGGCGCGATTACGCTGAGCCTTGGCGGGCGCAGCTTTGCCCTGACCGGCGCAGGCGGCGATGCCTGGGCCAAAGATGCGGCGATGGACGCAGCGATCGTGGCCGGAATGCGCTCGGCTCCAACCATGACCGCGACCGCTCGTGACCGAGCCGGGAAGCGCTTCTCCGATCGCTATAGCCTGTCAGGCGCGGCCACCGCGATGGACGCAGCCACCGTGGGTTGCGCGCGGATTCGCTGAGGGCGACGCGACCCTTTGCCCTTCACCGCCTTGCACCCTATATGCGCGCCCATGGCCGACACCGCCCTCATGACGATCCCCGGACAAGTCGATCCGGTTCCGGTCACCCGCGCCATCACGCCGCGCGCCGATGGCCGGGTGGACCTGCTCGGCCTGACCAAGCTTCAGATCGCCGCCCTGTACGCCGAAGCCGGGCTCGACGCCAAGCAGGCCAAGCTGCGCGCCAAGCAAGTGTTCCATTGGCTCTATCATCGCGGCGTAACCGAATTTGCGGCGATGACCGACATCGCCAAGACCATGCGCCCGTGGCTGGAAGCGCGCTTCATTGTCGGCCGGCCCGAAGTGGTCGAGGCGCAGCATTCGACCGACGGTACGCGCAAGTGGCTGCTGCGGACCGACGA